>NZ_FNAZ01000008.1:0-105505 GCF_900102125.1 Paenibacillus sp. cl6col | reverse complement strand
CGGAGCATGTGAGCCAAGGAGCAATAAGCTCGGAGCACGTGAGCCAAGGAGCAATAAGTTCTGAGCATGTGCGCCTTGGGGCAATAACGCCAGAACATTGTACGTTCTCGTCTATTCGTACTACATCGACGAGAACCTCTGCACTGCAGCAATTCGGGATGTCGTCTTTCGCTTTCCGTGAACTAGACGAGAAGATTGAGTTAACGATACAGTTCGAAGAATCCTATCCGCATGAAAACTATGTTTTCGTCGCAATGACCAATCATCCTTCTTGTTATGCAGTTCTGAAGTCGCAGTTCACGGATCATGTCGTCATTGAAATTATCCGTACACGCATTGGTCCGCAGCCGGAAGGATTCGTATCATGGATCGTGATCGGATAGAAAAGGATCACTTCGCGAATGCCGATTCGTGATTATGAGTGACCGTCAGCGTCAACATGGCTGCTGGCGGTTATTCACCCACATATTTCAGCCGTTTATCCCCGCTAATCCCTCGTGTATGTACAGATGCCGTTACAACTTATCAGGTAGGCACATACAATGTGGTGGTTACACAGGCATAACTGTCCTAGGGGGTGAAGCGAATTGCGGAGAGTGAAACTGCGTCGGCGTCGGATCCGTTCTACAAAAAAGCGTAAACGGAGAATGCGCAGATGGAGTCCCAAGCTAAAAATACCTGCACATTCTTATCCGGTCTTATCTGTGATCATTCCTGTCTTAAATGAACGCCGCACGCTGTCAAAAGTCATTGAACAGGCTGCCCGAGTCCATCCAAGGACAGAAGTTATCGTGGTATCTAACGGCAGTACAGACGGATCAGATCGGATTGCTGAGTCAATGGGAGCCCGGGTGCTCCGATATGATCAGCCATTAGGGCATGACATAGGTCGAACCGTCGGGGCACAGGCAGCTCGGGGGAATATTTTATTATTCTTGGATGGCGATATGGTGATCGCATCCTCGAAGCTCAGACCTTATATACGGAAGGTTGAAGAAGGCAAAGACATTGTACTTAATGACTATTCAGGACCTGTGAATCGCCACGAAGTGCATCAGGTCGTCTTGGCCAAGCATGCGCTTAACGCGCTGCTATCACGTCCTGACTTGAAGGGAGCATCAATGACAGCGGTGCCCCACGTCATTAGCCGTCGGGGATTGGAAGTTATCGGAGCGGATGCGTTGTCCGTACCGCCGCTCGCACAGGCCATGGCCATCAACAAAGGGCTCGCTGTCACGACCGCTCCTTCCATCGATGTAGGGAAATTGAACCGAATTCGCACCAAAGGGCACATAGCGGATCCATTAGAACAGCTCATCAATGACGATCATATGCGGGCAGTTTGCTGGCTGCTCGAACAGGCTGGAGATCGTGGTGGACATACTGACTTGACTAGACAACGATGGCGGGTGAATTAAGTGAAACTAAGGAGAAAGCGACAACGGCGCATCAAGATACGGCGTAGAACCCGGCAAGTATTCAGCGTGGCCAGTCGGCGGCGACGCAAAAAAATCCGCCAGCGGAAATCCCAACGGAGGACGAGGAGGAAGCCTCACCCAATTGCTCCGAAGGTTAGCATCACGGCTGTTCCCCGCGTCCCACGGGAAATGTGCATGGAGGCCTCAAGGGCTGGACAGGTGCAAGGCATCGAATACGCTATGCAACAAGAAGTGTCGACAGAAGTCCCGCGTCCAATCGTCAAGAATGAGATGCAGAGGCGGTTTGCATCGTTTATGGAGCCTTATCGCCCCATCCTGCGGCACTTTGAGTGGATAAGGGCTATGGCTGAATCGTTCCGAGACGGGTTCGTACAGAGTCGTTTCCCTCAGGCTGCAGATGCGGTGCTTGTGCCGACAACGAAGCGTGTAGACGTCGTGCTCAGCGCATGCAATGAGGAGAGAAGCATTGGAGCTGTTCTGCAGCAATTGCAGCAATTGTCGCTAAATGCTCTCTTTGTCATCATCAATGGTTCCAAAGACGGTACGCTGCAGGTCGCCAAAGAGCAGGCCCAGGAGGCAACCATTGTTCATTATACCGATCCGCTAGGGCACGATATAGGCCGCTCAATAGGGGCAAGGCTGTCGGACGCTGATATTGTATTGTTTATGGATGGGGACTTTCCAGTACCTGCTGATAATTTGGCTCCGTTCATATGGGCAATTGAGACGGGGGTCGATGTTGCACTGAATAATATTACTCCATTACTTCATCATTTCGGACAGCAGGATGGAATTACGCACTGCAAGCAATGGCTCAATCGCTGCTTGGGGAGAGAAGATCTGTATGCGAACTCAATGACAGCAGTTCCGCATGCCCTTAGCCGCCATGCCATCGAGACGGTGGGTGAAGAGGCGCTCTGTGTTCCACCTAAGGCGCAGGCACTTGCTATCGTACGGGGGCTCCATGTTCAGGCCGTACAGGTCGTGGACGTCATTCATAATAACCGAATTAGACAAACGAATGTCGGAGCAAGCAATCCGGTTGCCACATTAATTCTTGGCGATCACATGGAAGCCTTCCAGGCGCTAATGATGGAGAGGGATACAGTTCAAACAGACAACGTGGAGCGAGAGCGCATTGCAAGGGGAAGAAATGTTGGTTGAAGAAATCATATCCGTATCCACACACCAGTATGATCAAATCAACATATAATGCGCGCAAGTAACGGATAAATGTGCGAGATCAAGTATCGAACGCATATGTTCATGTAGGGAGGATGTACGTCATGAAGGGCATCATATTGGCTGGGGGGACTGGAACCCGTCTCTATCCACTGACCAAGCTAATGAATAAGCACTTAATACCTGTAGGCAAACATCCTATGGTTAGCTATGGGATAGAACGATTGCGCTCAGCGGGCATAACCGACATTTTCATGGTGATTGGTAAAATGTCTGCTTCGTTGTATATCGAATATTACGGCAGCGGCCAGTCTATGGGGGTGCGCATAACGTATGCAATTCAGGAGGAAGCAGGGGGCATCGCGCAGGCGCTGTCGTTGGCAGAGCCCTATTTGACGCGGGATGAGAAGTTTGTTGTGTTGCTGGGCGACAACTTATTTTTGGACAATTTAACCCCTTATGTAGAAGCGTTTCATCAACAAGATGCTGGAGAGGCCCGTATTCTGCTCAAAAAAGTCAAGGATCCGCATCGATACGGCGTCCCTAAATTCGATAGAGAGCATCAAGATCGAATAGCATGCATTGTAGAAAAGCCAAAAAGCCCCCCATCATCCTATTGTGTCACAGGCATATACATGTACGATACTCAGGTGTTCGAACATATTCGCGCAATTGAGCCATCCGCGCGAGGGGAACTGGAAATTACCGACGTGAACAACTGCTATGCGCAAGCTGGCAAGCTGCAATACAATACGCTTCAGCAATGGTGGATCGATGCGGGGACATTTGATTCCTTATCAGAGGCTTCGCAACAATTGTGGGAGGTGCGGTTGTGACGCATTTGCTCGTAACCGGCGGCATGGGATTTATCGGGAGCAACTTTATTTCATATATGCTCTCTCAATATGAGGGATTGCGCATTACGAATTTGGATGCACTCACTTACGCTGGCAACCCAGATAATGTGGGGGACGTTGTAACATCCGGTCGTTATCGTTTTATTAAAGCGGACATTACAGATCAGGCGCGTCTCGAACAGATCTTTTCGGAGACGGCGTATGATGCGGTAGTCCATTTCGCGGCCGAGTCCCATGTTGATCGCAGCATTTCTGATCCAGAGGCATTTGTCCGTACGAATGTATTCGGAACATTTCAGTTGCTTGAGGCTGCGAAGCGTCACCAGATCTCGAAGTTCATTCATGTATCTACGGATGAAGTATATGGATCGCTAGACAAGACAGGTTATTTCACAGAAGAGTCTCCATTGGCGCCGAACAGCCCCTATTCTGCATCGAAAGCGGGATCTGACTTGCTTGTGCGAGCTTATGCACATACGTATGGAATGCCTGTTGTAATTACTCGATGCTCCAATAATTATGGGCCAAGACAGTTCCCAGAGAAGCTTATTCCGACGATTATCCTGCGTGCATTGCATGATGAACCGATTCCTGTATATGGTGACGGGATGTACGTGCGGGATTGGCTGTATGTTACAGACCATTGTGCGGCAATTGATGCGGCATTGAGAGCGGGCAAGGCAGGGGAAGTCTATAACATTGGCGGGCATAATGAGCGTACGAATATTGACATCGTGAAGATGATTCTTCAAGTGCTGGATAAACCGGAATCACTCATTTCCTTTACCTCAGATCGTCCTGGACACGACAAGCGTTATGCCATCGACCCAGCAAAAAGTGAGCGTGAGCTGGAATGGCGCCCAACCGTCAATCTGGAGCAAGGGATGCAGGAAACGATCGATTGGTACGTATCCAACCGAACTTGGTGGGAGAGGGTTCGCACCGGCGCTTATTTAGGCGCACACTGATTCAGGCTTCAGGCATATAGGCTTTATAGGCAGATAACTGCATGATGACAAGGGAAGGTGAAGGCATGAGTACGACTGTGGGCCGCAAGAGGCCGCTGCTTATTCTAACTACAGCTTCTATTCGTACTCCACGCAAAAGAAAGCGTCGCCCGCTTGGCAAGCGATTGCGAACAAAGAATGGTCGAGCGGGCAGTCTGAGACGCAAAGGGGCGCGAAGAGGGTTACGGAAAAAGGGGGTTCTGAGATCGAGGCTATCGAGGCTATCGAAGCTACCGAAGCAGTCGAGGCTGCCGAAGCTAGGAAAAAGCGACCCTGTTATTCATCAATTCATTCCGACCATCCCCAATCTGGAGGATGAGAAGCGGCTTAGCTTTGAAGATGGATACCGTCATGGAAGGTATGAGGGAGGCGAGTTGATTCTGGCGAATTTATTGCCTGAGAATACGTATCTCCCTGATATATCCGTAGAAGACGTCATCACTGCAGGCTTCGAACAGTTCCGGCATCAGTTGCAGTCGTTCATAGAACCGGAGGCAGTATGCGCAGAGCTTCATAAGGCGCTGGAAGAGCGAAGACCGATGTCCCTTGTCCGACTTGGTGATGGAGAGATGTTCGCCTTGGCACATGATAAAGTCGTTTCGACTGAACTCGTGCGGAGACATGGCGATTTCCTGGCCTATGCAGGACTTGAAATTCCTGATCATAATTGTCGGGAACAATTGGCTGAAGCTGTGCGCAAAGCGTCATTTGTCGGTGTACCTACCTTCCGTTCTCCGAATTTCCATGGCCTCCTCTTGCCGGTGCTTCGTGCACATGGCTTACACATGGGTGATATGAGGCTGACCGTTTCGACAGTGAATTACGCTATTGCATTGCAGGGACACCTTTATGGCTTGCTTAGAAGGCGCCGCGTATTGACTGTGGGCAATGCCGCCGTGGGATTAGCATCCATGTTGAGGAAGCGAGGAATTACAGTAACCGGTACAATTGCTCCTGTTCGGGGGACAACGGATATCCCACGCATTCTAGATGAGGTGTCCCGATATGAATTTGATATCGCTTTGGTAGCGGCAGGAATTCCAGCGGTCATCCTGGCACAGCAAATAGCAGAGCGATACAACAAAGTGGCCATTGATTTCGGCCATTTAGCGAATAAGATCGCGGATGGAGTCATTGCAATATGAAGTTGAGATTGGATTCGGTAGTGTGAACTTGCATTAAGGGGAAGGGGAGGTGTGACACGTTTATGACTCGACATCGTCGGCCGGTACTGCAGAAGACGCGGAGGGCAGGAGCTCGAACATCAAACAGCACACACCAGCTATCAGGGAAGGGCAAGGGTGACCGGAGGCAAGACCGATTCGATCATGGTTATTCGTTAGGTTATGTCAGAGGCTTTCAGGCAGGTCAAGAACGGTATGGCACCCCATTCGACGGAACGAGCATCATTTTACCTGTTTATAATCAACGGAATCAGTTGGAGCAGTGCTTGGACAGTATTTTCTCGAATACGGACAGACCGATCGAAGTGATCGTTGTTGATGATGCCTCCACCGATGATACGCTGGCCTATCTGCAAAGGCTTAGCGGACAGATTAGATATCACAGCCATGAGACCAATCGAGGTCTGGCAAGTGCAATCAATACTGGATTGATGATGTCCAAAGGCAGCACGATATGCATATTGAACAGTGATACGCTCGTAACGCCGAAGTGGTTGTCCGGTATGCTGAATTGCTTACACAGCAACATAGAATTTGGTATGGTTGGATCAGTGTCGAACCGTGTTGACGGCGAACAGCAGATACCTGTGCCTTACGAACATGTCCAAGATATGTATGACTTTGCTGCTGAATATAATATCCCAGATGCAAGCCGGTGGCATAGCACAGATCGTTTGTTCCATGTGTGCCGCCTTATGCGCCGCAGCACATTTGAAGCGAATGGATACTTTGATGAGCGATTTGAGAATAGCGGATTTGCAGATGAAGATTATCATTTGCGCATGCGGCTGCTAGGGCTCAAGCTTATCGTATCGAGGGACGTATTTATCCATCGCTCGTTCCAAGCAAGCCTGCAGGAGCAGGGCGGTCACACTCAATCTAGTCAGGATAAGCATGCGGCTTTCTTTCAAGAGAAGTGGGGCAATGCTTATGATTGGCTTCAGCGTATTCGTACGCAGCATGGGATGCTTGCGGGCCGGCAATGTCAGGCATTTTATCCGTCTCAGGTGGCAGTTACTGGACTAAACGATGCAAATTATTGGATTGAAAATGGGGCAAAACGTCCTGTTCAAGGGGAGTTGCGTATCCCGATTGTAAGGGTAAGTCAGCTTGAATTGCGAGGCTGGCCAACAGGAGTACCAATTGAGGCTGCTGCGGTTGCGGAGAAATGGAGTAAACAGCATGCAACAGAGGGAAAGATTCCTGACGGTGCTGTATTTAAAACGGAACTAGGAAAGTATTATCGTCGTGAGGGTGAAGCATGCAGAGAGCTTGTTAGTGATCATGCGCTGAACCGCTGGGGATTCGCTGATAAGGTAGCAATCCGTACGGAACAAGAGAGAAGCAACCTTACGGAACAGTTGCCAATTATGGCGCACCCGGTCATTCATTCCTATCACATTTGAGGAATTGAAGAGTGGAAGTTAGGCCTTGTGCTTGGGAGGGGAGAATATTGCAACATTTCATCACGGACATGATTGGTCAAATGTCATATACACAGCGGCATATGGCGCGCGTGCTTGACGCAGAGCGGCAAGTAGCGGTTCGCATGGCGCAAATCGTGCATGCACTGCCGGATGTTGACCCTCAATTCGGGGGGGAGAACGATTATAAGGAATACTCCCAGGCATTAACGAAAAGTATCGTAGCTTATCTGAACGGAATCGCCGAGCTAGAGGAAGCGATGGCGGAACAGCTGCAGCATGTGTTGAAGGAGATTTCGGATGATACAGAGGAATAATGCGCATGCAAGGGGGGATCTGCATGAATAGAGAACAGTCCTATCACGTCATTCTGGAGGCTATGGCCAAGATGCAGGGCAATGTAGCGAAGATCCTAGAAGCTAAAGCAGTAGAGGCCGAGAAGATGCGCAACTGGACGTTGAATCATATGACAGAGCATTCGTTCACGAATCATCGGGAACAGATTGTCGAACCTCTTGACGTGCATGCGCAAGTGGTTGAAGTAATCGAGAGTTTGACGAAGCTGCAAGTCAGTCTGTCCCACAATATGAAGGTACTGCTCCGGCGTGAGGAATCCGAGGGTTACGGGGATAGCCTCGGAGGGGGCATGTTGAATGGGGAGTTCGGAATAGGAGACAAAATGTAATGGCTGCAGCGCACGAGGAGCAGCAGGTGCAGATTGAAATGATCAAGGCTATTGTGCAGAGCCAATCCGCATTGGCACGTATGTTGAATCAAATGGCTGACCTCACAGCACATTCAGAAGCTGCAACGAAATTGCTCAAGGACAATATTCGTCTGTTGTCCATGTATCAGCTTGCACTATGCGGCATGGTCACAGGTTTTCAGACCCGTATTCGCAAGACAGGCACAGCTGCGCCTCCATGGCTGCATCCGGATTGTCAATTCGAGGAGATGAGAGTGGAGGAGGGAGAAGTTGCAAGTGAATAAGCTGAAGCGAGCACGGAGATCCCGGCGGCAAATAGGACAGCAGAAGTTGGTTAGCGGCATTGGATCAACGGGAAGCGTAAGGAAAGCGGGCAAGCAGGTTCCGCAACGGAAATCGCAACGCCGTCTTCAGGTTGTGAAGCAGCCCGATCGTCGGCGTACAACGAAGCAATTTGCCTCAACACATTCGACTCATCATCGCATTCAGCATCCTGCATATCAAGATGGATATCGGGTGGGGTATGCGAAAGGATATGAAGATGCACATCAACTGTCCTATGCCAATCAAGCATAACGAAGTGAACAGTCTGACACTTGCATGGGCAAGAGGAGGGCTGTTTTTTAATGGCTATCGAGTGATAGGATTCGGGCAAGAAGGAACTTGAACAAGTATCACGTTTGGGTAAACGGGGTAGAACGATGCGCAGTTGTATGCCTGCGCATCGTCAGAAACTTGATTATCGATTACAGCTCTCTATAAATTGGTTTCAAGGGGAGAGACATAGCTTCCTGCTTGAATGTGGCTCCAGTTGTATGACGTCAAGCGTGGTTCCGCCTACCAGGGGTAGATCGAGCCACATGCGCATAACGCTTACTCCCCATGCACGAGGAATGATCGTATCCCACATGATTCCACGCTGCTGCACTTCCCATTGGGAGATCGCCTTGTGAGCTCGTAGACGAGTGCTGCCGCTATAGTTGTGTTCCGTACTGTCGAGTAGCTGTTCACGCGGTTGAAGTCGAATATAAACAAGGTCGGAAGCAAGATGAACGTCCATCTCTTCTGGTTGAAAGATTCTGTCTCCATGCTGCTCGCTCCATTTTCCCCAGTGTTCAGATAGCTTGTGACTTAGTAATTGTGCAAGTTCTAGGTCTTGCATATCGTGCCTCCTCTCGATGAGATGCAATATCTGCCGTGCAGATCGAAATCGATTGCAAGCAGCGTCTCAGTTGTTGTGCGTATCCTACCTTTTGGAATAGAGATTGTAAATAGAATCCAATCCAGGAAATCCAAACAAATGGTCAAACAAAGCGTTTACATACAGGTATTTATTTAAATTTCTTTGTTTTTCTCATGAAATCATCGCCGCATAAGCAAAGTTGAGAAATTGCGAGGTAATGATGCTGTAATGGGAGATAAGATGGGATTAGTTGATCACAATTGCCCGGAAATGGAGAAATTATGGTTTTCATTTCATTTACAGCAGGAGGGGGAAAGGCGTAAGATTCAGTTCAGCAACAACAACGTTATCCGTTGCGTCTCAATCGCTGAATTCCGCAGGAAGCGGAAGCGGGGGAACCAATCAAGTGAATGGAGCTGAGTGGACAGTCAGCAGCCACCGTTCGCATGGGGTGAATCCGGCACAGGATTACTGTCCTGGCTGGTAGGGCGACTCTTCGCGCCCGAATCCGTCAGCTAACCTCGTAAGCGTACGGGAGAGGCGCGCCTGATCATATGGCGACGCACCTCTTTCTTGCAAGTAGGGCTTCGGACAGATGAACAGGAGGAACTGGATATGTACGATGCGGACCGGGTCATTACAGTGTTCGCAGGCTGTGAGACGGGGATTGAATTCATACGTCAGTTGAAAGGAGCAGGATATTCGGTGGCGGGAATTGCCCATAATGGGCGATTGGCAAAGCGATTGGAAGGTATTGGCGTTCATTCCATATGCCGAATCAATACGACGGAGCCGAAGGCGTGGGCCGTCCCTCATGTCCCGATTGGCCGAATCTATGTGTTTGAACAGAGCTTTGCGCTTTCCTGCCGGCTGCTTCAAATATGCCGGCAATGGACGACGGATCCGATCACAATCGTGACGAAGCGTCATCATCCGCAGTCGATCTACCGATTGCTTGGTGCAAATTACGTCATTTATACGCAATCGGATCAAGTTTCATTTTTACTATCAGATATCATCTAATTTATCCATATAGGCAATGCTCACCGCTGAATCCCATTCATGGGAACGGGGGAACCAATGTTAGTGCGCCAGCTGTACATCTGCAGTTCGCGCAAGGGGTGAATCCGGCACAGGAATCCGTTCCTGGCTGGTAGGGCGACTCTTCGCGCCCGAATCCGTCAGCTAACCTCGTAAGCGTCCAAGGAGGCAGCCTTTATTTCGTCGTGGAACATTACGCGCACGTTTATTTGACGACGCGCGAAAAAAGCCACACGGAAAGGGTCCCTCTTTCCGTGTGGCTTTTTGTGTTGCCTGCGCGTTCCTACAGAGCGAGAAGTCTTGGTAGGAGCGGGATCGCGGCAGCATTGCCTGGAGAGATGAGAACCTTATTCAGGAGGAGGAAGGGACTATGTTTGATGCAGTCATGATGATTCTTCTCGCACTGCTTGGACTAAGCGTAATGGGCATTCTCCATTGGTGCAAGGCGGAAGTGGATGAACGGGGTGATCGCTCATGATGATCGTGTTATTCACCTTGATTACGGCGCTGTTCATTTATTTGTTATATGCCTTAGTCAAGCCGGAACGATTTTAGTTTGGGCAGAGTGATTGTTGATATTTGTACATTAGAGAAGGGTGGAACGGAACAATGAGTGCAATCGAATGGATCGCCATTGGAATTACCTTATTGCTTGCCTTGGCGATAGCGCGTCCGATCGGAATATATATGGCAGGGGTGTTTGATAATAGCGGAGCTCCAAGACCGTTGGACCTTGTATTTGGTCCGATAGATCGTTTTTTATTTAAGTGTTTCGGCATTAAGGATCAATCGCAAAGCTGGAAGGCATACGCCTTTACAGCAGTTGCCACGAACGTGCTAATGATTGTGGTGACGTATGCAATATTCCGCCTTCAAGGGGTATTGCCGTTGAATCCGAATGGCATTCCTGGCATGGAACCGGGAGTAGCATTCAATACGGCGATCAGCTTCATGGCGAATACGAACTTGCAGCACTATAGCGGTGAAAGTGGACTGTCTCCGCTGTCACAAATGACGGGCATTATTTTCTTGATGTTTACGTCACCTGCTACTGCGCTTGCGGCAGTAATGGCGATTATTCGCGGTTTGACTGGCAAGCCGCTCGGCAACTTCTTGGCAGACCTTGTGCGTTCGATTACGCGCATTTTCCTGCCTATTGCGATCGCTGCCAGTGTACTGTTCATCTGGAATGGGGTTCCGCAATCCTTAAGTCCAATGGAAAGTGCAGTAACCGTTGAAGGAGCAGAGCAGCACATTCCGCTCGGCCCTGTAGGAGCTATGATGTCGATTAAGGAGCTTGGCAACAATGGCGGCGGCCACTTTGGAGCGAACTCCGCACATCCATACGAGAATCCGAACGGTGTGACGAATTTAATTCATATTTTACTCATGCTGATGCTGTGCACGGGGCTGCCGTTTGCCTACAGCCGCATGGTCGGCAACAAGAAGGAAGGGCGAGTGCTGTTCGTCTCCATGGCGATCTTGTTCCTCATTATGCTCGGATCATCGCTTACGGCCGAACATATGGGCAATCCTGTGCTGAACGCAGCAGGATTAAGTGGAACAGGCAGCATGGAAGGGAAGGAAGTGCGCATTGGCGTTGTGCAATCGTCACTGTATTCGGTCGTTACGACTGCATCGGAGACGGGCGGAGTCAATAATATGCATGACACGCTGACACCACTCGGTGGCTTGATCCCGATGGCGAATATGATGCTGAATACCGTATTCGGCGGCGTCGGTGCTGGATTTATGAACGTGCTGCTGTACGTCATGATCGCCGTATTCCTATCCGGTCTCATGGTCGGACGGACACCTGAATTTTTGGGCCGCAAGCTGGAAAGTAAGGAGATGAAACTGCTGGCGGTTACCTTGCTGGTGCATCCGATATTGATTCTAGTACCGACTGCAATTGCAGTTGCTACACAGGCGGACACCCTGTCCAATCCAGGATTCCACGGATTGTCGCAAGCATTATATGAGTTTACATCATCTGCGGCGAACAATGGATCCGGGTTTGAAGGGTTGGGAGATGCAACGCCGTTTTGGAACATTTCCACAGGTATTGTCATGTTCTTAGGGCGCTACGTATCGCTCGTTACGCTCCTTGCCGTAGCAGGATCGATGGCGAAGAAGCAGCCAATTCCGAACACAAGTGGTACGTTCCAGACGAATACGGCGCTGTTCGGTATCGTATTTGTCGGCACAGTACTTATTGTGGGTGCTCTGACGTTCTTCCCGGTAGTCGTGCTCGGTCCGGTCGCAGAACATCTGACGTTGTGGAAATAAGGGGGAACGGAAAATGAAGACGGAAAAACAGATGAAAACACCTGCGCCATTTGAACCGGCGCGTACGCATACACATCAAGACAAGGAACGGAGCATGTTCCAAGGCAGCTTAATGCGGGCAGCATCGATCGATGCGCTGCGGAAGTTCGATCCGCGTCAGATGGTTAAAAACCCGATGATGTTTATTTGCGAGGTTGGCTTCGTTATTACACTGCTGCTTACGTTCGTGCCGGATGCCTTTGGTTCGCCAATGCCACGTTGGTTCAACGGCGCGGTCAGCTTCATCTTATTCATTACGGTTTGGTTCGCGAACTTTGCTGAGGCTCTCGCTGAAGGTCGCGGCAAGGCACAGGCGGATTCGTTGAAGCAGGCGAAGCGGGATTTGTGGGCGAACAAGATAACTGAAGGTGGAACGGTTCGCGTATCCTCATCCGAGCTCCGTAAGGGTGATGTCGTAGTCGTTCGTGAAGGGGAGACGATTCCTGGCGATGGCGAGGTCATCTCCGGATTGGCCTCTGTGGATGAATCAGCGATTACTGGGGAGTCTGCGCCAGTATTGAAAGAAGCAGGCGGGGATTTCTGCTCGGTAACTGCTGGAACGAAGGTAATTAGTGATGAGATTCGTATTCGGATTACAAGCGATCCGGGAGAATCGTTCTTAGATCGAATGATTTCATTAGTTGAAGGCGCGCAGCGCAAGAAGACTCCGAATGAGCTTGCTCTTCATACTGTACTTGTCAGCTTGACGCTTATCTTCTTGGTTGTCGTTGTGACCTTGCCTGTATTCAGTCATTATTTGCAGGTCGAATTGAATGCGGCGGTGCTAATTGCCCTGCTGGTCTGCTTGATTCCTACTACGATTGGGGGGTTGCTGTCCGCGATCGGTATTGCAGGTATGGACCGCGTAACTCGGTTCAATGTCATTGCAACGTCAGGTAAGGCGGTTGAAGCCTGCGGGGATATTCATACAATTATTCTAGATAAGACGGGAACCATTACGTTCGGGAATCGCTTGGCTCATGAACTCATTCCGGTGCAAGGAACGAATGTAAACACATTGTCTCAGTGGGCAGCTGTTGCCTCTCATCATGATGAGACACCTGAAGGTCGCTCTGTCGTGGATTGGGTATCCAAGGCAGGAATTAAGTATGAAGCAGAACTTGCTATACAAGGGGAATTCATCCCGTTCAAAGCGGAAACACGCATGAGCGGTGTTGACCTGAAGGATGGGCGCAGCGTGCGCAAAGGGGCTGTTGATGCGGTGAAACGCTGGGTTATCGCCCAGGGAGGTACCGTTCCGCAGGATTTGGATGCCAATTCAGATGCGATTGCTTCTGCTGGCGGAACGCCGCTGGCTGTGGCCGTCGGACGCGATATTTATGGGCTGATCTACTTGAAGGATACGGTGAAGCCAGGCATGCGGGAACGGTTCGAACAGCTTCGCCGCATGGGCATTCGCACCGTCATGTGTACAGGGGATAATCCACTGACGGCAGCAACCATTGCTCGGGAAGCGGGGGTAGATGATTTCATCGCAGAGAGCAAGCCAGAAGATAAGCTGGCTCTGATTCGCAAGGAGCAGGCGGCAGGGAAGCTGGTAGCAATGACTGGAGACGGTACGAATGATGCTCCGGCACTGGCACAGGCGGATGTCGGCATCGCGATGAACAGCGGCACGGCAGCAGCGAAGGAAGCGGCAAATATGGTCGATCTCGATTCTGATCCGACGAAGGTCATTGAGGTGGTATCGATCGGCAAGCAGCTTCTCATGACGCGTGGCGCATTGACGACATTCAGTATTGCGAACGATGTGGCGAAATACTTTGCTATCATTCCAGCAATGTTCATGATTGCCATTCCGCAGATGTCAGCCCTGAATATTATGGGCTTGCATTCGCCCGTATCGGCCATTTTGTCGGCGCTTATTTTTAATGCCATCATCATTCCGTTATTAATTCCGCTGGCGGTCAAAGGCGTGGCGTATAAGCCGATGTCTTCGGCTAAGCTGCTGCAGCGCAACCTGTTCGTATACGGCTTGGGCGGATTAGTAGCTCCGTTCGTCGGCATTAAGCTGATCGATCTAATTGTGGGCATCTTAGTGTAACCTTGCAACAATTGTAACTGCAAATAGCCGAATAACAACTTTAACTGTAATAGCTGAGTAGCTGTCCCAAATTGTAATTAGCGGCAATAACTGAAATAACGCTAATGGTTGGTATGTAGATAGAGAAAATTGTTGAAATAATCATATCGGGTTCAAGCAAGGAAGAAGAGAGGATGAACGAACATGACAGAGCGTATGAATATTGGTGGAGCGATGGTGCGGACGACAATCGGCTTGCTGCTGCTGTGCGGCCTTGCTTATCCATTTGCGATGACGGGGCTTGCACAGGCGGTAATGCCGAATCAAGCGAACGGCAGCATGGTATACAATGAGAAGGGGCAGTTGCTGGGCTCGAAGTTGATCGGACAGACATTTACAGAACCGCAATATTTCCATGGGCGAATATCTAGCATCGGGAACGATGCTGCTGGCTCTGGTTCGCCGAACTACGCTCCTTCGAATCCAGCGCTTAAAGAGAGAGTTGAGAAGTCAGTTGAGGAATGGGGCAAGGAGAATCCAGATGCGGATGTGAAGCGGATTCCACAGGATTTGCTGACGAACTCTGCCTCGGGACTGGATCCGCACATTACACCGGAGGCGGCACGTGTACAGCTGCCTCGTGTAGCGAAGGCTAGCGGAATCTCGAAGGAACGACTTGAACAGTTGATTACGAAATATACAGAAGGAAGAGACTTGGGAGTATTCGGTCAACAGCGCATCAATGTATTGTTGCTGAACCTGGAAGTACAGCACGAAATGAAAGGTTAGGTGTCGGCTGTGAATGAAGGGGATGAGTACCGTAGGCAATCGCCGGAAATGATATTGCGAATGCTTGAGCAGATGAAGCGGGGAAGGCTGCGGATTCTTATGGCTGTTGCCAGTGGGGCGGGCAAGACGACACAGCTGCTGCTGGAAGGGGTGAATTGTACCAAGCAAGGGCTGGATGTGGTGTACGGCACAGTGCTGCCGACGCAGGAAATATGGAATGAGGCTGGGCTGCACGTTGGCATTGATTCTTCCCCCATTCAAGCCATTCCGATGATCGCATGGCAGAGGGATGGACAGGATCGTTACGACATCGATGTGGAGGCCATTACAGTTCGGATGCCGGATGTGGTGCTTATTGATGGACTTGCTCATCGTAATCGACCGGAAGCCTTACGTTCAACGAGGCTGGAAGACGTAAGAGAATTGTTGAAACGGGGCATGAACGTAATTGCGACGATGAATGCTTATGAAGAGGAAAGTGTTCAAGCTGCGGCAAAGAAAATGACCGGCGTCGTCAGCGAATGGACGATACCAAGTGAGGCACTGAAGGAGGCAGACGAAGTCCGCCTCCTTGATGTGTCTGCAGAGTCTTTAATGGAGCGTAGAATGCAGGGGCAGTTCAGTCGAGCTAAGCATTCGCGGAAGCATCGAGAGGAAGAGCGAAGCCGTATAAGTATATTGCGCGAGCTCGCGCTCCGCACGATGGCGGAGCATGTCAACGGCTCACTTGAGCAGCATCGGAATGAGATGGGCCTTACAGGCCCTTCGGGAGCTTCCGAACGGATTCTTGTTCTTGCACAATACGGCTGGAATGGATCGATTCATATTCGAAGAGGGCAGCAAATTGCGAAGCGGCTTAACGGTGAACTGTATATTGTGACCTTTGTTCAGCCAGATATGGAATTGACGACGGAGCAGGCTGCATTCCGCCGCTCGCTGAAGAAGATGGCGATGAAGACGGAAGCGGTATGGGAGGAGATTGCTTCCCGATCGCGCCGCGATATGGCATCTGCACTGGCTGAATATGCGAAGATGCATGGGATAACCCGCTTCGTACTCGGCCATTCTCGTCAGACGCGGTGGCAGGAGCTGTTGAAAGGTTCGCTGATTGGAGCTCTGCTGAAACGTATCGAGATGACGGACTTGTTCCTCATTGCCGATCACTCGATTGCAGAAGGGGAGCGGATACTGCCTGCCCGCCTATCCGGCGCAGCTGAGGCTGAGACGCCATTTAAGCGGGTGACGGAACAGCGGGTTCAAGAGAAGGCAGCCGGACTAAAGCGAGGGAAGCTGAAAGTGATTATTGGTGCGGCACCCGGGGTAGGGAAAACCTATCATATGCTTCAGGAAGGCAACCGCTTGCGGGAGCAGGGCGTTGACGTCGTCATTGGCTTGCTGGAAACGCACGGGAGAGCGGAGACAGCCGGTCAAGTAGGAGGGCTTCCGGTTATTCCTCGCAAGCGCATTGCGTATAATGGCAAGATGCTGGAGGAGATGGATACGGAGGAGCTGCTCCGCATTCATGCAGAGGTTGTACTTGTCGATGAGCTGGCGCATACGAATGTGCCGGGAAGTATTCGAGCCAAGCGATATGAAGATGTCTTATGTTTGCTTGAGGCGGGGATATCCGTTGTGACGACGGTCAATGTCCAGCATATTGAAAGCTTGAATGATGCAGTAGAGCATGTAACAGGAGTGCGCGTGCGTGAGACAGTTCCGGATATCGTGCTTCGGCAGGCGCGGGAGATTCAATTGATTGATGTAACGCCGCAGACGATCCAGGAACGAATGCGCGCTGGGTTGATCTACAAGGCGGATAAGGTAGATCAAGCCTTATCGAATTTCTTCCGTACGCCGAATCTGATTGGCCTGCGGGAGCTTGCACTGCGCGAGGTTGCTGACGATGTGGATGAGCGATTGGAGTCATGGGAACGAAGAGCACTGTTCCGTGGACCGTGGCGGAGGCAGGAAGTGATATTCGTATGTATCGACTCTGACGTGCGGCCCGAGAGATTGGTGCGCCATGGCTTCCGCATTGCCCATCGCTTGAAGGCACCTATGCATGTGGTACATCTGCCTATTGCTCCATGGAGAAGAAGAGGAAAGACGGCAGATATGGAGAAGGAGATGGCCGCTGTGCAGGCATTGACCGAACGGCTTGGCGGTACGTACCAAGAATATGAGGCAGTTGCACGCATAAGATGGGCCAGTACGGCTGTGTATGTAGCAGATCAACTGCGGGCAAGCCAAATCATCGTAGGGATGCCGAGTCGTGTACGCCGCTTGGGCAGGTTAGGAGCTATGAAGGCGTTGGTGCGTCATGCGAGGCATATGGATGTGCTAGTTCTCTCTGAATGGGAGGACTTGCGAGTGCGATAACCTATTATCTATCCCTCTATTTATCTATTTTTATATCAATGTCATGAATCATAGCCTTGCCGGGCTATGATTTTTTTGTTCACAAATTAGACACGGGTTTTTAAGTTACCTTTCAGCCTCTTTTCAGCTTGATTTAGAGTTGAATCGTTAACATGAGTATAGCGATTCATACAGACTTACTTAGTTAACATGGGTGAGGTATGTCTTGGATGAAGTCTGGACAAGGGGGATACAGATGTTAGAAGTGAAGGACGTTAGTAAGCTGTACAACGAGCGTCGTGGTGTTCAGCATATCGACTTCTCTATGGCGCGCGGCGAAGTTGTGGGCTTTCTAGGCCCTAACGGTGCGGGGAAGACGACGACGATGCGGATGATTACGGGATATTTGCATCCGACAAGCGGGAGCATCTCCATTGATGGCGTTTCCATGGCAGACCATGGAGGTATGGCCAGAAGCAAGATTGGTTATTTGCCGGAAAGCCCGCCGCTGTACCCAGATATGACGGTGAAGTCGTATTTGCGTTTTGTAGCGGATATAAGAGGTGTATCGGTACGAGAACGCAGCGTGCGAATTAGTGAAATGGTAGACAGATTGGGCCTACAAGGCAGAGAGAATCAGGCGATTCGGGGGCTATCCAAGGGCTACAAGCAGCGGCTAGGACTTGCGCAAGCCATCATTCACAAGCCGGAACTGCTTGTTCTGGACGAGCCTACATCAGGGCTAGACCCGAATCAGATCGTGGAAATACGCCAGCTCATTCGAGAGCTCGGGGAGCAGCATACGGTATTGCTCAGTACACATATTCTCCCGGAAGTGAACACACTATGCAACCGGGTCATTATTATTCATCAAGGGCAAATTGTGCTTGACGAGCTGCCTGAACAATTGGGAACTGCACTTGGTCAAGAATCGAAGCTGCATCTCATTGTGAAGGGAGCAGCTGCTGAGGTGGTTGAAGCGATAACGGTTATTCCCGAGATCGCCCACATCGAATCTGAAAGCAATGATCAAGAGGTTCATCTTCAGGTTACTGCGAAGGAGCAGGCGGATATAAGGGAAGCTCTTTTTTTCACTTTGGCTAATGCAGGGTATCCCCTGCTAGAGATGAAGCGGGAATCGACAAGTCTGGAGGATGTATTTACGAGATTGACGACAGAGGAGGAGTCTGGTGATGCGCAGATTTAGCGCGATATTTCGCAAAGAAATGCTCGCATATTTCACATCGCCGACATCTTATGCGGCTTTCTCGGTGTATGTGTTGATTTCAGGGATTATGTTTTATTTGAATTTTGTATTGTTCCAACCTAGTATCGTTGATTTCCGGCTTGTAACGGGCAATACCACATTTATGTATATTTTTATCATTCCCTTGTTGACGATGCGGCTGTTCGCAGATGAATTCCGCCACGGTACCGATGAGCTGCTGCTTACTTCGCCTGCCCGTCTGAGCGAGATTGTTCTTGGCAAATATGCTGCAGCATGTGTCTTGATGGTTGTGCTTGTCGGGTTTAGCTTGGTGTATCCATTCGTCATGTCGTTCTTCGGAACATTGGATATGCGTGTGCTGCTGACTTCTGTACTCGGATTGCTGCTGCTTACGATAGCAATGGCTTCTATTGGCTTATTTGCATCTGCACTGTCTGAGCATCAGATGGTAACCGCCATCGCTGCATTCGTGATCCTGCTCATGTTCTGGCTGCTGGATGCCATTCCTTCTTCTGCCGTCGGTGATTGGATTGCTCCATTTTCGATGAACAATCGATTGCAGTCCTTTATGAAAGGGGTACTGAATGGGCCGGACGTACTCTTTTTCCTAACACTCGCGATTGTATTTGTCGTGCTGAGTATCCAAGTACTTGAAAGAAAACGGTGGAGGTAACGAATGATGAACAAGTGGCTGCGAAGAACGAATGCGGCAGTACGATCAGTCGCTGTCCTCGGAATTTTTGTGTTGTTGACCTATTTTCTACAATCGATGACGGGGTGGCAGTGGGACTTCACGAAGAATAAGTCTTTCACGCTATCGGAACAAACGATTGCCGCTCTGACTTCGGTCGAAGATAAGGTCAATCTGAAGCTGTTCTATACGCCGCAGGATGATCCTGTGCTAATTAGGGAAGTTGCTGACATGGCAGAACAGTATGCACTGCGAAATAAACATATTAAGGTCGAACAAATTGATTTAATGAAGGAACCCTCCCTTGCACAGCAATATGGCTTAGCGGGGAGCTCCCTTGTGTTCGAGCGCGGAACGAAGCGCAAGACTGTTGGACTGTATGAGATGTTCAGTGGTGGAGAGGACTATGGGGCTTATCGTTTTAGTGGCGAGGAAAAAATGACCCAAGCACTTAGAAGCCTAACATCTGAGCGCAAAGCAACAGCTTACGTATTGTCTGGCCATGAAGAGCTGCCGTTGTCGCAAGTAACTGCCCTCCGCTCCAGCTTGGAAGAGGACAATATCCAAGTCAAAGAGCTGAATTTATATCGAGAAGGTGCAGTCCCACAGGATGCGGACATGGTCATGATACTAGGCGCCAACAAAGATATTACGGATAAGGAAGCGAAGCTTCTGCAACAGTATGTGGATGACAAGGGGAAGTTGTACATTGCGCTTGGCTTCAATCCAGACATGTCGAAATCTTGGAAGAACATTGACAGCTTGCTCAAGCATCTTGGTGTGACGAACAAGCATGCAGTCGCAGTCGAGCAGAAGAAGAGCACATTGTATGATCCATTTACGATTGTGCCTGAATACGGAGAGCATGAACTAACATCCAAGCTGTCGCAGTATAATTTGCTTACTTTGCTGACGTTGGGGCTGCCTTTAGAAGCTTCGTCTACCGATAAGCTGTCAGTGGAGCCGATCTTGAAGACTTCTACAACTTCTTATGGGGAGACAGATATTCCAAGGCTAATGCAAGAGGGAAGCGAACGCGACGATAAGGATCTTGCTGGACCATTAACGCTGGGCGTAGCCGTAACGACAACAGACGGGAAGCCAAAGGCAGTTATTATTGGTGGATCGAGTTATATTGAAGATCAGAATCTATATACGCAGGGTAATCGGGACTTCGCGCTGAATAGCATGAACTGGCTCCAGGGGAATCAAGAACAAGTGACGATCAGACCACGGGAGAATGCAGCCTATCCAATTGCATACCTGACTCCTGGACAGGGCAAGGCAATTCTATGGACGACTGTTATCGGCTTCCCGGTGCTATTGCTTGGTATAGGGGCAGCATTATGGTGGAGAAGGAGACGGGCGTCGTGAATAATATGAGACAGATGAGAAGGCTCATCCCAACCTTTCTACTACTGATTGTATTCATAGCCGGTTATGTGTACGCCTCTACACACGATTTCTTCCGCACCAAACAGGAGAATACGGAGGCCGTGCCGCTCATAACGATGCAAGCGCAGGATATTGATTCTATTATGATAGCGGGGGAAGGTTCCCGAGTATCGCTTCATAAGAAGGGCGAACAGTGGGAGATGTTAGAGCCGCGTCCGTATCCGCTCAATTCGTATCCGATTAATGACTGGATCTCTATAGTGACAAAGGCGAAGGCAGATTCGATCGTTGAGGGAGAGTCAGCGAACCTTGGGAAATATGGCTTGGATAAGCCAACGTGGGTATTCCAGGCAACTGGTGCTAACGGGATAAGACATAATCTTAAGATCGGCAATGAAACCCCGATTTCAGGAACTTACTATGCGATGGTAGATGACAATAATAAGGTATATCAAGTCCCTGCTACTGAATGGTCGGGATTGAAGCGGAGCGCGTATGATTTTGTGTTGAAGGAACCGATAACATTCCCAATTGAACGGGTGGAACAATTCAGTTGGAGCTATGCGGGGAAAACATATAACCTAAGTTCAAATGATGATCCAGGATCCGTTCCAACGAATGTGAGTGAGGGAGAATCTTCAGCAGGGAATTCAGATTCAGGCAATCAAACAGAGATGAATTGGCGGCTTCAGGACAAGTCTATTACGGAAGATAAAGCTAATGTGCTCATCAATCAATTCCGAGATTGGTCGACAACCGAATTGCCGAAGCAGAAGAAGGAGTTATTGGCAGGATCATCTCACGAGCCAGGTTGGAAGCTGGAACTCTCATTGAAGCCAGATGCCATCAATGCTACGGAGAAGAGGATATTTGAAGGATACGTGATTGGAGAGAAGGTATGGATAATCCCTCAAGACGGGCAATGGGCATATGCTGTCCCGATGGCGAAGCTTGATGAAGCAATCAAAGAATGGGAAATTGAAGGAAATAGTGCATCTGCAACAGGTAAATAGAGTTTGTACGTGTTCATGATATAAGTAGGAATGCATGTGGGTCTGTCCCAAGAAATGTGAGCTAGTCCTGCTAGAAGAACAAAGACGCTTCCGGAACCACTGTATTGGTGGGGATGGAAGCGTCTTTTTATGCATGCTCATTCAAAATTAGGGGTACCCTCTGGTTCCATTGTGTAGGAGTTATAAGAGAATTAGGTGAATCATAGAGATGCCCAATCCGAGCCTTATGCTTGTAAATCCGGCCAGCGCAGCAGCAAGATCGATTGCGAGAATCCGCCGCCGAATCCATACAGTAAAGTGAGTGCTCCCGGTTTCAGACGGCCGTTTGCTAATCCTCCCGCTATCGCCAGCGGAATACTGGCTGCAGATGTATTACCATAATATTGGACACTAGTAAGCGTGCGCTCAAGCGGAATCCCACTTCGTTCACATATGGACTCTATCATCCGTAGATTAGCGCTGTGTGGCACAAAGATGTCAATTTGCTCTGTCGTGTAGCCAGTGTCTTGAAGCAATTGCTGAATGCCTACCGGAACTTGGCGGAGCGCCCACTTAAGGACTTCGCGCCCATTTTGAACTAACGTGCTGTCAGGTTTCATCTCCACATCGCCAATCCGATCGGCGACAGCCTTGCGATGCAAGATCCCGCCTAAGTCTCCTGTCGTTAATGATGCAGAAGCAAGGAAACAAGATTGCTGCTCAGCAGTCCCAGCTTCTAGAAGAATCGCTCCAGCCCCATCTCCGAATAAGATGCAAGTGCTGCGATCCGTGTAATCAACCGTGCGGGTCAGCACTTCCGTTCCAATTACTAATACTTTGCGATGCATACCAGCATCAATGAGTCCTATCGCCAATTGCATGGCACTAACAAATCCTGCACATGCATTCGATATATCAAGCGCCATTGCTTGAGGGATGCCAAGTCTTCCTTGAATGATGCCAGCCGTGCTTGGGAAGAAGGCATCTGGTGTTGATGTTGCTACAAGTACTGCATCAACCGTTTGCAGATCAACATGATACGTGTCTGCCAGATTCTTAGCAGCTTTGAAAGCAAGATCGCTGGCATATGTTCCTTCATCTACAATCCGTCGTTCAATCATGCCCGTTCGTTGAACAATCCATTCATGGTTCGTATCAACCATGTGCGACAGATCCTCATTTGTTAAGCGGCGCTCAGGCACATAGGTGCCGAATGCTGTAATTTGCGCTTTGGTGTGCAGTTTCACCGTTTGCATGCTTGTCCTCCTTCTTTATGTTCGGACCGAAAGGGAGCGTGCGATCCAAGTAAATCGAGATGAATGAACGCCTAAACAAAAATTAGTGTATATAATATAAATTAGTACCAGGTACTATAGTCTAATACTAATATGATAATACGTCAGGTAAAAAATTGTCAATCCATGCTTTATAATTTGCCGATTGGGGAATTCGTCATTCTTTTTAGGACAAGCTGATAACAAGATGCAAGGAGTGGAAGTATCGGAAAAACCTATCGGCATAACATCAGGCAGTCAGCGCATGCTAACATTGTTGGCACCTCAATTATGAACTGAACAAGGAGGAACATTGATGCGAGCAAAAGCAGTTTTGCTAACGTTGACGGCAGCATTAGTGATGACAATGGGGCTTACAGGTTGTGGAAATCGGGACAATATGTCCACGAAGAGTGTGCGTCAGCATAATATGAATTATGGCAATGATGGTGTAAGACCGCTCGGAACGGATCATCGTTATAACGCGAACCGCTACAATACGAACTTCTCGGGTGATGGACTACGTTCCTATAACATGAATCAGTTCAGCCCAGATGGTTATACACGCGGTTACGGTTATGATGGAGGTTACCGCACCAATAATTTCAACAATGGTACGTATGGACAGTATGGTACGTATGGTTACAATGGTTCGTATGGTAATGGTACGTATGGTAACAATGCCTTTAATGGAGGGCGCTACGGCACTCATTCCGCGAACAAGCTGGAAATGAACCAAAAACTGGCCAAAAAAATCGCTTCCATTAAGGGTGTGAAGTCGGCACATGTCATGATGACGAACAACAACAATGCTTATGTTGCTGTTGTGACTGATCATACATCTAAAGGAGTTCACAGCAAGAGCGTTAAGCCTGGACATGGACCACGGCCATACTCTGCTGGTAGCCTCGGTTCTTATGATGGTACATCTAATGTGAATGATAACATATCTGGTGACTTGAAGGCACATATTGCCAACGCGGTGAAGAAGGAAGATCCGAGCTGCAATAATGTGTATGTATCTGCCAATCCAGACTTCGTCAACCGCATGAATGAGTACAGCAAGCAAGCAGGTGCAGGCCACCCGATTGCAGGATTTGCTAATGAATTCTCTGAGATGGTGTACCGTTTGTTCCCAACCAATGTAACAAATCAATCGTACAATCATCCAACTCGCTTGCACAATATGGCTCCAGGAACAGGAACAACAGGAACTCGTTAATTTCAGGCTTCGAACGGACTTCATTCCTCACTCTGTTGAGGGCGGAGTCCTGTTTACATACTCGGATAAGGGTAGCATTTGACGAACATAAGGAATTATACTGTTTTAGCCAAACAAACACGTTAGTTAGCCCATTTTTGCGCATTACCGCACCAAGTGTAATGGCCCTTCATAGTATAAATT
This sequence comes from Paenibacillus sp. cl6col, assembly GCF_900102125.1. Classification (NCBI taxonomy): domain Bacteria; kingdom Bacillati; phylum Bacillota; class Bacilli; order Caryophanales; family Paenibacillaceae; genus Paenibacillus; species Paenibacillus sp. cl6col. Next base: position 80,978 of record NZ_FNAZ01000008.1, on the reverse strand, counting down.
TGACTGTATCCCTAAACCTTGTTAAATTACAAAAACTCGGGCAAGGAGGGGTGACACTTGAAGGGTAGCGATCACAAAAATAAGTTTCTACTGACTAATCGTGAGCGCGAAGTTTTTGAATTATTAGTTCAGGACAAAACGACCCGTGATATTGCACAACAATTGTTCATTAGTGAGAAAACCGTTCGAAATCATATTTCGAATGTGATGCAGAAATTGAATGTAAAAGGTCGTTCGCAAGCGGTAGTCGAGCTAATCAAGCTTGGGGAGTTAAAAATCTAACAATAAGCTAAGCCCATCGCCCTGACAATTCAGCCTTCTGGAACACATCGGTTGATGTGGGAAGGAAGGTCTTTGATGAGTAGGTCCGGATGACAGACTCGGATAGATTCGAGCGTATACCCATGCTGCATAGAACGAGCATCGTGGCAAGTACGCTTTATTTTTTGTTCCGATGGTCATGCCCTGCAATCAACAAATGGCTTCCCGAATACGATGCAGGTATCGTTTCGGAAAGCCATTCTTTTTTATGCGGATATGGTTGTAAACAAGGTATGATGACAACAGCTGCTTACATATGCGTGCTGCCTTTTACCCATACGCGTTCAATGTTCAGATCAGCATCTGTCCATACCAAGTCAGCTTGCTTGCCAACTTCGATGCTGCCTGTATAGCCGTCGATTCCAATTTGCTTCGCAGGATTCAAGCTTGCAAGGCGTGATACTTCATGCAGCGGGAGTCCTGTAAATTGAATCATATTCTTCACGGCCTGAATCATCGTAAGCGTACTGCCTGCGAGCGAACCGCCGTCAGTCAATCGGCATACGCCTTCCTTCATCGTTACAGCGAGACCGCCAAGATCATACTGTCCATCAGGCATACCAGCTGCGGACATCGCGTCTGTAATCATTACGAGCTTGCCGGAAGCCTTCGTACGGCTCAGCATTTTGATGCAAGCAGGGTGTACGTGAATTCCGTCGGAGATAATCTCAGCTGTAATGCGGTCATCGGTAAGCACGGCTCCGGCTACACCTGGATCACGATGGTGGATTGGAGTCATTGCGTTGAACGTGTGAACCGCTTGGTTCAGACCAGCATTGGCTGCGGCCGTTACTTGATCGTACGTAGCTGCTGTATGTGCTGCAGCAGCATTTACGTCGTGAGCGCGAAGCCAGCGGATGGCTTCCGTAGCGTTGTTACGCTCAGGCGCTAAGCTCACTTGCTTCATTAGGCCAGGGAAGCGTGCATGCCAATCCTCGAACCAGTCGATTTGTGGATCGATCATGTAGATATCGTTCTGTGCGCCCTTGTACTTCGGATTCACGAACGGACCTTCCAAGTGAACGCCTGCCAATTGAGTATACTTCATGCCTTGCTTGATGTAGGCATCAACCGCTACCATAACACGATCCAGTGCTTCATGAGATTGTGTCATCGAAGTAGCGAGCATAGCAGTTGTACCGTGCTCCATATGGAACTTCGTAATTTTATCGTAAGATTCGGCATTTGCATCCATGAAGTCTGCACCGAAGCCGCCATGAATATGCAGATCGACAAAGCCTGGTAGCACCCAGCCGCCCTTAGCGTCTACTGCTTCCTTGCCCCAAGCATCCTGCTCAGGCTGTGCCAATTCTGACCACTTTCCAATAAAGGAAATAAGGCCATCTTCTACCCGAACGACTCCATCATACAATACGCCGTTCGGTGTTACGACATTTGCATTGGTTAGGGTAAACGTTGAATTAGCCATGGAAATGTTGTGCCGCCTCCTTGTCAAGCAAAACTACTACATTCGAATGAGTTTGCAACAATGATGCCGGAACTTCTGTTGTAACCGGGCCAGTCAAAGCGCGATGAACAATGTCAGCCTTGTCCGCACCGCGAACAACGAGCATAATCATTTTAGCCTTCAAGATCGAGCCAACGCCCATTGTTACCGCTTGTGTTGGCACTTCATCAATAGAATCGAAGAAGCGCTTGTTCGCTTGGCGAGTCTCTTCTTTCAATTGGACAAGATGTGTGCCTGCATGCAGATTTTGGTCTGGTTCGTTGAAGCCAATGTGACCATTGTGGCCAAGGCCGAGCAGCTGCAGGTCGATGGATGCATCAGAGAGCATCTCATCATATTGCTTGCACTCTTGTTCCAAGTCGGCTGCATTGCCGTTTGGTACACGAGTGTTCTCTTTATTGATATCGATATGATCGAACAGTTGCTTGTTCATGAACGACATGTACGATTCTGGATGGCCTTCAGGCAGACCAACGTATTCGTCCAGGTTGAAGGAACGCACATTTTTGAAGCTTACATACTTTTTCTCATTCAGGCGAATCAGCTCTTGGTAGATGCCGATTGGCGTACTGCCAGTTGCCAAGCCGAGTACGGCATTAGGCTTTGTCTGGATGAGGCTTGCAAAGATGCCTGCAGCGATTTGGTTTAATTCCTCGTTTGTTTGGAACGTTAAGATGTTCATGAACTGAGTTACCTCCCTTTATCTTTACGGTACTTGCGTACCATGCGATACGACTGTTCTAGCTTCGGAATATGATCATCGAACTGCTCCGTGACCATTCCCGCGAACAAAATATCAATTATATGGAGCTGTGCGATACGGGAAGCCATGTCACCGCGACGCATGCCTTCTTCGAGAGAAGAAGCAGATAAATGAATATCAGCAAGACTAGCGAGGCGATTAGAACCAACCTTCGTTAGTGAGATGGTGGTCGCGCCGCGCTCCTTGGCGCATTGCAGCGCATCGATCGTCTCGGGTGTCTCTCCAGAATAGGAAATGGCGAATGCCACATCAAGCTCATTCAAGTTGGCGGCAGATGTAATCTGCATATGCGGATCGGAGAAGCAGGTCGCGCGTTTGCCAACACGAATCAGCTTCTGGTAGAAGTCCAGTGCTACGATACCGGACGTTGCCATTCCGTACAGATCAATCTGTCTTGCCTGCTGAAAAGCATGCATTGCCCGCTCCAGCGTAACCATGTCTAATAGCCGCGTCGTGTCGGATATCGAGCGTATATGATTGGACTCGATGGCCGTAATAATATCGCGCAGCGGATTACCTGCGATAATGTCCTGATAGGATAGTGGTGTGGACTGCTGTGCCATGTCGGCCGCCAGCTTCGTCTTGAAGTCCGGGAATCCACGGAAATGAAGGGTTTTACAAAATCTAGTGACGGTTGCGGGTGAAGTGCCGGATTGTTCAGCCAGCTCTGTGATGCCCATCGTCACTACATTGCCCGGAAACTGCAAAATATAGTCCGCCACTTTGCGCTCCTGCGGGTGAAAATCTTGAACCTGCTGCCGGATCGCATGCAAAATGCTCGACAAAAATATCATCCTCTTACATGAAAAATGGTGAAAATAATTTTAACCATACATCTAATCTTGATGAAAATTATTTCAATATCATCATAGTCAATCCACAGCAGAAACACAAGCTGATTATGCAAAATACCACAATTTCCTCACAAATCATTTCACGACCGTCAATTGCTCGAATCCGCATGGTTGTCCAGCTGCCGTTGCTCCCGGAAATCACGTGGCGCTATGCCAAGGCGAGTTTTGAACGTTCGATGGAAATAGGAGTAACTTTGAAATCCACACATTTCAGCGATTTGCTCTAGCGGCATATACCCATGCAAAATCCGTTCGCAAGCCATCGTCAATCGGAGTTGGATGGCATAGTCCATGACGGATTGATGGAATGTTTCCTTGAAAATATGTGATGCTCTGGACACACTTAGCTGCACGCGGGTTGCAACATCCTGCAGCGTAAACGGCTCCGTAACATTCATTTCAATATAATGCTTCATTTGATGGGCGACCTGCTCACTGCGATTGCGATTCAAATAAGAGGGATGTGCGCGTTCATTTAAGGTTCTCTCCAACATGCGGAAGTAAGCAAAGCTTAGGTGTCTAACAATATCGTTCATGTTGTGGCTTCCATAAAGCCGCTGCTCCTGCATAATCTCCCGCCATATCGACAGAAGACGATCGTCGATTCCGATGTCTACCTTGCCGTGAGTGGTAATCTGGTTCCACCACGCTTGTATCCATGGACCATTCAATATGAAGTAGTAGTCGAGGCTGTGCACTTTTTTGTGAGGGATGCCTGATTCGGGGTGGCGGTACCCTATTTTCAAATCATAATGAGAGCCCGGTGACAGCATGAGCATATCGCCAGGTGTAATTTCCGTATATTGATCATCCATCCAGACATGAGCATTGCCTTCCAATTGTATGCGGATGAGGTAATGCTCCAGCCTGGGGATGACGAGAGTGAATGGCTTCGTATGTCTCGCATGCCCGGAGTACATAATCGTAAATTCTTCTTGATTGATAGCAGATTGCGACATATTCTCCTCCATCATGTCCATATATAGGTGTCTACGCTCTTTACAAAGAGTATAGCAAAGATAGCAAGATTGTTCATGTTAAAAGGATATCCTTCATTCACACCCCGAAAGCAATGTGGCACAATGAAGTCAGTTCATTGAAAACCTTTTCAAAAAGTAAGCCGATATCATAATCGTTCATAACGATTTATACAAAATGAGGTGGATCCATTGAAAATTGGAGTACAGCTTTATACATTGCGCGATGAGATGCAAAAAGACTTTATCGGAACACTGGAGCAAGTGGCGGCTATGGGCTATGAAGGTGTAGAATTTGCCGGCTACGGCGGATTGGCGCCGGAGAAATTAGCAGGTGAACTGAAGCGCCTGAATTTGAAGGCGGCCGGGTCTCATGTCAGCATCGAGCAATTGACTGAACACCTAGATGAGCAAATTGAAATGAATCTTGCCATCGGCAACCGTAACATCATTTGTCCGGGAATTCCGAAGCTGCACGAAGCCGATGAAGACATCTTGGAAGAGTCGGTTCGCGCGCTTGCAGCTGTTGCAGAGCGACTTGCAGCGCATGGAATTAAGCTGGGCTATCACAATCATGGATATGAATTTGAAGCAAAGATTGGGCGGGAGACGGTTTTTGATTTGCTGTTCGGCAAGCTGCCTGAAGACAGTCTCTTCGCGGAACTGGATGTTTGTTGGGTGAAGCATGGTGGTTTCAACCCGTTGGAAGTAATCGCTCAATATTCAGGTCGTGTTCCGTTCATTCATTATAAGGATCTCAAATATGATGGAGACGGCAAGCCAATGACAATGGAGCTTGGTCAGGGTGAACTCGATTTAGTGGGTGTAGCTCAAGCTGCTCGAGAAGCAGGAACGGAATGGCTTATCGTAGAGCAGGATGATTGTCAGCGTGCACCGCTTGATAGCGTGCGCGGAAGCCGTCAATGGATTAAGGACAATCTCGGACTTTAATAGAAGACTTCAAGAGAAACTTCAAGAGGTATGACCTCTACACATAGTACGGTTGAATACATGACCTACACCATCAATCTAAACTCGGGAGGAATAGATTCATGTCAAAAGTATATAAAATTGCGATTATCGGATGCGGCGGCATTGCCAATGCCAAGCACATGCCTAGCTTGGCCAAGCTGAAAAATGTTGAAATGGTAGCATTCTGCGACATTGTTGAGGAGCGTGCGGTTGAGGCGAAGGAAAAGTACGGCACACCGGATGCTAAAGTCTATACCGATTATAAGGCTGTATTGGAAGATAAGAGCATCGACATCGTTCATGTATGTACGCCGAATGATTCCCATGCAGAGATTACAATTGCTTCGCTGGAAAGCGATAAGCATGTATTGTGTGAGAAGCCAATGGCGAAGAAGGCGGAAGATGCACGCCGCATGGTTGAAGTGGCGAAGCGTACAGGCAAGAAGCTTACAGTAGGCTACAATAACCGCTTCCGCAGTGACAGCCGCTATTTGAAGAAGCTGTGTGAAGAGGGCACCTTGGGTGAGATTTATTTCGCCAAAGCGCATGCGATTCGTCGCCGCGCGGTTCCTACATGGGGCGTGTTCCTGGATGAAGAGAAGCAAGGCGGAGGCCCGCTTATCGATATCGGCACACACTCGCTGGATATGACGTTGTGGATGATGGACAACTACGAGCCGCATATCGTGCTTGGCAAGGCTTATCATAAGTTGAGCGGCCGTGAGAATGCAGCGAACGCTTGGGGTTCATGGGATCCAGCGAAGTTCACGGTTGAAGATTCCGCGTTCGGGATGATTGTGATGAAGAACGGAGCGACAGTTATTTTGGAATCCAGCTGGGCGCTTAACGTAACATCCAACATCGAAGCGAAGTGTACGCTATGCGGTACAGAAGGCGGCGCAGATATGAATGACGGCTTGACGATTAACGGGGAAAGACACGGCCAACTGTACGATCAAAAATTCCATTTGACTGCAAGTGGCGTTGATTTCTATGAAGGTGATTCTGATAATCCGCCAGATGTAGAGATGCATATGTGGATTGATGCGATTGAAAATGACAAGACGCCAATCATTACGCCGGAACAAGCGTGCGTCGTTTCTGAGATTTTGGAAGCCATTTACGAATCCTCGCGCACAGGCAAAGCAATTTACTTTGACTAATCGGAATAAGCAGCACGAATGCACATGAATCGTACCGAAGGAGGCAAAGAACACTCATGAAATTAGGCGTATTCTTAGTTCTGTACGGACAATTGCCATTAGAAGAGGCATTGGATACAGTAGCAGCTAAAGGTGTGGAAGCTGTTGAGATAGGTACTGGCGGGTATCCAGGTGCGAAGCATTGCAACCCGCATGAACTGTTAGCTAGTGAGGCGAAGCTCAAGGCATTTAAGGAAGCTGTTGCTTCCCGGGGCTTGACGATCAGTGCGCTAAGCTGTCATGGCAATCCGCTTCACCCACAGAAGGATATTGCGAAGCAGTATCATGAAGATTTCATGGCGACGCTGGATCTCGCTGCGAAGCTGGAAGTGCCAGTTGTGAACGGCTTCTCCGGCTGCCCGGGTGACCATGAAGGCGCGAAATACCCGAACTGGCCTGTGGCACCATGGCCTACAGATTATCAGGAAATTCTGGACTGGCAGTGGAAGGAAAAGGTTATTCCGTACTGGACAGAGGTGGACAAGTTAGCCACTGAACGCGGCTTGAAGATCGGACTCGAGCTGCACGGCGGCTTCTCCGTTCACTCGCCAGGTACGATGCTTCGTCTCCGCGAAGCGGCAGGCGAGGCAATCGGAGCGAACCTTGACCCGAGCCATATGTGGTGGCAAGGCATAGATCCGGTACAGGCAATCCGTATTCTGGGGCAGGCGAATGCCATTCATCACTTCCATGCCAAGGATACGACCATTGATCCTGTGAACATCCATAAGCACGGGATAACAGATATGCAGTCTTATACGATGATGTTGGATCGCGCTTGGCAGTTCCGTACTGTTGGTTATGGTCATGATACGAAGACATGGGCAGATATAATTAGTGCCCTTCGCCTTGTCGGTTATGACTATGTTGTGAGCATAGAACATGAGGATGGCTTGATGTCCGTTGATGAGGGTTTCACGAAAGCTGTTGAGAATTTGAAGCCGATCTTAATGAAGGAACCGATTGGCGAGATGTGGTGGGTCTAGGCCTCAAATCATGCACGCCAAGTAACGTGATATAGGCATCGCATCTTCCTCGTTCTCGTGCATCAATGGATGAATGGAAGGTGCGATTGCTGTTCTAAATAAGATGATATCAGTAATGAGAAGCTTATCTATATGAATGGACAAAGGAGCATGCAGCGATGACAAAACAAAACGTAACGATCTGGAATGAATACAGACATGAACAACACAACAAGACCGTAGCTGATATTTATCCGCAAGGGATTCATACAGCGATCGGCGAGGGACTGGGTCAGGAGTTTCATGTGCGCTATGCAACGCTCGATATGCCTGAACATGGGTTGACAGAGGAAGTATTGAATGAGACAGACGTATTGATTTGGTGGGGGCATAAGGCACACGAAGAGGTGGACGAGGCGATTGTAGAGCGTGTCTATCAACGCGTGCTCCACGGGATGGGACTGATTGTCCTTCATTCCGGTCATTTTTCGAAAATTTTCAAGAAGCTTATGGGAACCGGCTGTGATTTGAAATGGCGTGAAGCGAACGACAAGGAACGGCTGTGGGTCGTATCTCCTGGGCACCCGATCGCAGAAGGAATTGGGGAGTATATTGAGCTTGAAGCGGAAGAAATGTACGGCGAGCACTTCGACATTCCGGCACCGGATGAGCTTGTATTCGTCAGCTGGTTTACTGGCGGAGAAGTATTCCGCAGCGGTTGCTGCTATCAGCGCGGCATGGGCAAAGTTTTCTACTTCCGCCCAGGTCATGAGACATATCCGACCTATTACAATGAGCAAATCCGTCGTGTCATCGCCAATGCAGTGAAGTGGGCTAAGCCGTCGGAACGCACATATCCGAAGTATGGCAACGCTCAACCGCTTGAACCATTGAATTAATGGGACAAGTTAGACAACATGCACGGATTTCGTTGGAGTTATCCTCATACAGCCTAATGTAATTTGAAAGAAAGAGTGGGTATAAACATGACATCATTTAAATCATCACAACCATTACGCGTCGGAGTTGTTTCAACAGGCAACATATTCCGTGGGGCGCATATGCCTGCATTTCTCTCAAATCCGCATGTTCAGATCGTCGCTGTATGCGATCCGCATAAGCCATCTGCTTGCGAAGTTGCGGATCAAATTGGTCAGGTTCGAGTCTATGAAGACTGGCAGGAGATGCTTGAACACGAGGAGTTGGATATTGTAAATATTTGCTCCCCGAACTATTTGCACGCTCCAGTTGCGATTGCTGCCTTAGAAAAAGGGTTGCACGTATTCTGCGAGAAGCCTGATGCGACGAATCCAGAAGATGCGGTACGTATGCAGCAGGCTGCCGAGAAGTCGGGCAAAGTGCTGATGGTCATGCGGAATAATCGCTTCCGCTCGCGTTCTCAATTTCTAAAACAGTACATTGATGAAGGACAGATGGGGCAGATATACACGGGAAGATGCGGCTGGGTGCGCAGATATGGCATTCCAGGTGCAGGAGGCTGGTTCACAACCAAATCCAAATCTGGAGGAGGGCCTCTGATCGATTTGGGTGTGCATATGATCGACTTGGCCATCTGGCTGATGGGCAATCCGAAGCCAGTTGCAGTATCAGGAGCGACATACGGCCATTTCATGGATAAAGCTGCTCCATCAGGCAGTCGGGATACGTTCAATGTGGAAGATCTGGCAACTGGATTCATTCGCTTTGACAATGGGGCGACGCTCCAGCTGGAAGTAAGCTGGGCTTCACATATCGAGAAGGAACAATCGTTCGTGGAGCTGCGCGGGACACAAGCTGGCTTCAGCCTGCATGATAATGAGCTTCAGATGTTCACAGTTGCAGCTGGCAAGCATATGAACATGAAGCCGGAAGGATTTACAGACGGATCAGGACATAAGGAGAATGTGGATCACTTTGTCGATGTGATATTAGGCAAAGCTGATCCGATATTCACACCAGAACAGGGTGTAGACATGATCCGCATACTAAATGCGATTTATGAATCGGCGAAGCTTGGCCAAGAAGTAAGATTGTCTCTATAGCCATTCATGCTGATGTAAACCTGAGAACAAATGTGCTGTACGCTCATTTGTACTCAGGTTTTTTTTGTGTTCAACAAGCACATCCTAAAAATTACGTTTGGTTCATGGTGTGACAACTTGCGTCAATTGCCGGGAAGCCGTGTTGCCTATTCTGCCGTGAAGGCGTCGGAGTTCCAGTTTGCCCAGCAGCAGGACAAGCATTTCATCTTCACCGGCCCGCCGTAGGGTGGACACTAGAGGGGAAAGTATGGCATCCTGAGAAGGATGGATGCATTCATATAATGCCATCTCCTTGAAATGCAAATCGTTCCGTACTGACGATCAGATCTAGGTTCGATTTGAGATAGAGGCTGTCTTTGGATTGCGCTATTTGCAATCACTGTACTTAAATGGAGAGCGATTCAGCGGAGACGGAAATAACGGAAACTAAGGGAGGAGCCATCTCCAATGAATTTGAAGAGAAATCGATCGATAGGTGTAAAGATCATAGGGGGCGCCTTATTCATTGTATTAATATGGGTTGCTGCGGATATGTGGTATTCAGACACGAAACAGGTTGCTGCTGTTCCTCTGCAGCTAACGGAGCAGCAATCGCCGCTCCTGTTGTTTGTCGCGAAACACATGATGAGCAGCGATGGCGGAGTCTTTACGAATTTGCGTGACGACTTGCCCGAGTCAGAGCATCAAGCAGCCAATCATCAGATGCTCTCAGAATCAACAGGGCTGATGATGTTGTATGCAGTACAGATGAACAATCGTAACCTGTTCGATAATCAGCTCGCGTTCTTGCAGCGGCGTCTATTAGCGGAGAAAGGCTACGTCCGCTGGCGCTACTCCCCTAAGCATGAACAGACTGACGTTAATGCGGCGGTCGATGATCTGCGTATTGCTCGGGCACTGCTCGATGCGGATCAATTATGGGGAGTCGAGGAAGCAAGACGGATCGCGAAGGGAATCAGCAAGACGCTGTTGGATGGCAATGTGAGCAAGGACTACATGTTCGACCATTATGATTGGAAGTATAAATCCCGCTCAGACCGTGCAACGATCTCCTATATGGATATTCATACGATGGGAATGCTGGCTGTGTTCGATAAGAAGTGGGAGACGGTTCGGAATAACAGTTTGCAGCTAATGAAGAAGGGCTCGCTTGGGAACGGGTTGTTCAAGACGTACTGGACACCTGATCAAGGTTATTCCTCAACGGGATCCATCAATATGATCGATTCCTTATACACTGCGTTGTACTTGGCGGAAGAAGGCGAGGATGTAAGTGCGACAATCCGATTTCTGAAACAGGAATGGAGCCTCCACAAAGGGAAGATCCCGAGTGTATACGCAGAGGATGGGAGTGTCCGAGAAACCTTTGAATCTCCATCAGTTTATGCGGTTGCTGTTCGGATCCTCCAGCTGAAGAATGAGCATGGACTTGCGGAGCAATTGAAGCGGAGAATGTATGAATTTGCCGTGCAGCGCTCCTCCTCGCCGAATTTCGGCGGTTTCGTCGAAGAGAAGGACAATAGTGCCTTCTCATTCGACCAGCTGCAAGTATTGTTGACGGAAGTCAATCCTGTAGGAAGCAAGAAGAATGAAATTAAGGGAAAATGAAGTAAACGGAAACGAAATCTACAAGTAGATACGATGATGGATGAACTGGTTTAGGTTATAGGAAAGGGACTGCCCTGGCAGATAGTCACTTATCTGCTGGGCGGTCCTTTTACATAATAGAAATAGGTAATGCTGTAGGAATCAGTAGGAATCATTGCTTTTAGATCCTAACTCGATACAATGAAATGGAGAAATAAATTGAGGTGACAGGTATGAAAGAATGGTACGAGCGTAGTTTCGGTCGCGACTATTTAGTTGTATATAAACATCGTGATTTTCAAGGGGCCGCACAAGAAGTGCATCGGATGATGAAGTGGCTGGAGCTGCCCGAAGCAGCCTCTGTGCTGGATCTATGCTGTGGGATGGGCAGGCACTCACTGGCGCTCGCGGAAGCTGGGTACAAGGTGACAGGAGTAGATTTGTCGGAGGTGCTTCTACGAGAGGCGGCGAAGCTGGATGAAGAGCATGTCGTAACCTTCTTGGCAGGGGACATGAGAGAGCTGCCAGTGGAGGGGGCGTTTGATGCCGTTGTGAATTTATTTACGTCTTTTGGATATTTCCAAGCGGATGAAGACAACGGCCAGGTATTCCATGAAATACATCGGGTGCTCCGGCCGGGCGGGCAATTTATTATAGACTTCTTAAATCCGAGCTATGTTATGCAGCATCTGGTTCCAGTATCTGAGCGCCAAGATAAAGGGACATGGATTCAAGAGAAGCGGCATATTGAGAATGGATTCGTGAAGAAGGAAATTACGTTGACGGATGAGGGCACAGGGGAACAGCGCCATTATGAGGAGCGTGTTAGACTGTATGAATTAGGCGATTTCCATCATATGATTGAAGAGGCAGGGTTGCAAATGGAGAAGGTATATGGTGGGTATGATGGTTCCTTATACAATGAAGCCGTTTCTTCTCGACTTATCATGGTTGGAACACGTCCGGAGTAAGTCCGAACTAGCAATTGGCAGCGATAACATGGGTGCATTAGACCGGTATAGATGATTAAATGTGACTCAATCTGTGGATGAGGGGGAACAAGTAATGAAGTTGCAGCAGGTGAATGCGAATATTTATGTAGCCAGAATGCCGCTCCCTAACTCACTTCGGTGGGTGAATACCTATTTGCTTCATGGCTCAGCAGGCTGGACTATCATTGATCCGGGGCTTCGTAACAATGAGACAGAGAGTGGATGGGTCAGCTTAATGGGGGAAATGGACATTCATGCTGGCAACACGGCTTCCATTGTGCTGACGCATTACCATCCAGATCATAGCGGGATTGCCGGCTGGCTTCAGCAGCAGTTGTCCGTACCCGTATGGTTGTCGGAAATAGGCTGGAATCACGTTGAGAGACTGTGGGATGGGAGATCTCCTATGACTGTGGACATGCAGCAGTTGTACCGTAAGCATGGGGCGCCGATAGCGGTAGTGGAATCCATCGGAGTTCATATGGATAGCTTCATTCCCCAGGTAACCCCGCTGCCCGAAATATCGTTCTTTAGCGATGGAGATTTGGTGACGCTAGGGGATGATGCTTGGCAGGCACTTGAGACAGGAGGGCATGCTCCAGGCCATATGAGTTTCTATCATGCGGAAGAGCGTATAATATTGTGCGGTGATCACGTTCTGCCGCAAATAACGCCGAATGTCAGCTTCATGCCGAATAGTGATCCCGAGCCACTGCAGTCCTTCCTCATCGGGCTTGAGCGTCTTGCTGCTCTGGATGTAGAACTGGCGCTTCCAGGGCATCGACATCCATTCCAACATTTCAGGAGTCGTGCGGAAGAGTTAATCCAGCATCATGAAGCACGTCTGCAGGAGATGCAGGCCGTGCTCCACAAGCCGATGACAGCCTACGAGCTGTGCTGTATCAGCTTCGGTACGCTGGATCGTCTAACTGTGCACCAATTCCGCTTTGCAATGGGAGAGACTCTGGCTCATCTCGTCGAACTTCAACGGCGCGGCTTAGCGATGACTACTTCTGCTTCTGGCGAGTTCATGCTGTGGAAGTCATCATAAACTACAAAGATTGCATTTCTTGCTCGCGTTCCGCCTGCTTGCGGTGAGCAATTCGACTGCTTGCCGCAGCGGCAATGGCGCCTACGATATCATCAAGGAACGTATGGATCTGCCCGCTATCCTTATTGTTTAATCGTTCCAAGACTCCTGGCTTCAGTTTATCGACATATCCGTAATTGGTGAATCCGATGCTTCCATATACATTAACAATGGAGAAGGCTAGAATTTCGTCCACGCCATACAGTCCCTCATCATTCTCAATCATTTCTTGCAGCGCGGGTGTCAGCTTCCCTTCTTCTGCCATGATATCAAGCTGGATACCGGTCAGAACCGCATTTTGAACCTCGCGTTTGCGCAGCACCTGTTCCACATTGTAGATACAATAGTCGATTGTCAATTCAGGGAAATATTTTTGCTGCAAGAACATGACCAACTCTGCAATTTCTTCTACGCGAACTCCCCGTTTGCGCAGCCACTCGCGTGTCTCAGCTTCGACTTTCTCACTGTCTAGGCTATACGCCTTGGCAGTATGTTTATGATCTGTCACGGAAGTCACCTCTATCTCTTGTCATCATTCCTATACCTATCATTTTGCACCATTGCATGAGGAAAGTATACGACAATGATATACCCAATCCCTGCTTTCCTTACTCTCTTTCTCTTGTATTTTCTCGTTGCAATATAGAAACCTCGTCATGTTTTGGACAGCCCTCTCGTATATATAGGTGTATGACGAAGGGACGCCTTATGCACGCATTATATAAGGAGACGGGCTCCCGCTGATCACACGATAGATGCATAGAGGAGGTTGCTTCGCCTATGGTGCGGACACAATATTTCCGACAAGGTGTACTGGCAGCAGTACTGACGCTGCCCTTGCTATTAACAGCTTGCAATGGCACGAGCGGTGCGATTGATCCGCCGCCAGCAGATGTTGAGGCTAAGATGATGACTGCAACAGATGGTAAGAGCGAATTAACTGTTAATCCAAAGGATGCAGCGCAGCAGCAAGCGAATATGACGATATATGCACAGGATCGCCATGGCTACTTGGCTCCAATATCGTATCAATGGAATTCCGGGGATCCGGCGGTAGTGGCGCAGGCCTCGCTGGAGATGCTGGTGAAAGACGGGGTGCATAAGGGAATGCTGCCTCCAGGCTTTACGGCCACGCTGCCGAAGGGGACGAGCTTGAAGGTAACGCTCAAGCCGGAGCAGAAGACTGCATTTGTGGAATTATCGAAGGAGTTTGCCGCTTACGACAAGAACGATGAGCGCAAGGTGATGGAGTCTATCACGTGGACGCTTACTTCTCTGCCGAATGTAGATCAGGTGCAATTATGGATGGATTCTAAGAGGCTGTCTGAGATGCCAGTAGACCACACCCCAATGGATACGCCGCTTTCCAGACAATTAGGAATTAATTTAGAGAAGGATTTGTCGGTCAATTATCTGCGCTCCATGCCGGTTACGTTGTATTTTTCCAGTTACAGTGAAGAGGGGAAGGCCTATTTTATTCCTGTGACTAGACTGGTTGAGCCATCATCGGATTCAGTGAGAGCAACACTGGAACAGATGATATCCGGGCCGTTGAATAAGAAAGCGATGAACATGGTCATGACCAAAGAAACGAAAATTAATGATATTACGTCTAACGGCGATACACTGACAGTGGATCTCGCTGATACGATGTTCGAAAAAGGGGATCAAGTTCCTGCAGAATTGGTGAAGGCGGTTGTTCTATCGCTTACTGAACGGCAAGGTGTGAAGAAGGTTCAGTTGAAAATAAACGGCAATATGGATATTCAAGGAACAGACAAGATAAACTATTCGGAGCCGGTCACGCGGCCTGTTGTAAATATGGCTTGGAAAGGATAGATGCTTTTCGCCAAGCTCTTTGGTAGAATAGGGGATGTTACTTTTTACGGACGACAGTGGAAATGTAGGAGGCACTATTAAATGAGAAGCAACGGACGCAAGGCGGATGAACTCCGCCCGGTTACGATTCGAACAAACACGAACAAATACGCGGAAGGATCCGTATTCATCGAAGTAGGCGACACGAAGGTGCTGTGCACGGCTACGGTTGACGAGAAAGTTCCTCCTTTTATGAAGGGGCAAGGCAAGGGCTGGATCACGGCAGAATATTCTATGCTCCCACGTGCAACGCAGACACGCAACCAGCGTGAAGCGAACCGGGGCAAGTTAACTGGCCGTACGATGGAAATTCAACGGCTGATTGGGCGGGCTCTACGCTCGGTTGTTGACTTGCATGCATTAGGTGAGAGAACAATTACGCTTGATTGCGACGTTATTCAGGCTGATGGTGGTACACGTACCACTTCCATCACCGGTTCCTTTATTGCGATGGCAATGGCGATTCATAAAGTGGCGAACCAGCATTCATTGAACAAATACCCGATTACAGATTTCCTTGCTTCGGTTAGCGTTGGTGTCATTCAAGGAAATACCCTTCTTGACTTGAATTACGAAGAAGATTCTTCAGCGAAGGTCGATATGAATGTTGTGATGACAGGACAAGGCAAGTTCGTTGAAGTGCAAGGTACGGGGGAAGAGAGTCCGTTCTCCCGTGAAGAGCTTAACCAACTCCTTGCCAGCGCGGAGAAAGGGATCTTGGAGCTTGTTGAGATGCAGAAGGAAGCACTTGGCCCTATTGCAGACAAGATCGCTGCACGGGCAGCATTGGAGCGTGGGGAGGCAGCCGGTCATGCATCTAGCAAGTGATACGATCATTATTGCGACGAGCAACCAAGGCAAGCTGAAGGAATTTCAGCTTGCTTTTGCCTCGCTTGGCAAGCGTGTGCTCAGCATGGCAGACTATCCGCAATTGCCTGAAGTAGTAGAAGACGGAGATACCTTCAAGGCAAACGCACTGAAGAAGGCGCAGGAAGTCGCTGAAGCGATTCAACTTCCTGTTCTTGCTGATGATTCAGGACTTTGTGTGGATCTCTTAGAGGGCGCCCCTGGCGTGTATTCTGCACGATATGCTGGTGGGCATGGCGATACGAAGGCGAACAATGCCAAGCTTCTCGAAGAGTTGGAGAAGCTGCCGGTATCCCGTACAGAACATGAGGAGCTGGGAGAAGTAGCAGAGCATGTACGGAGTGCGGCTCAATTCGTCTGCTGCCTCGTGCTGTATGATCCAGCAGAGAAGCGGTATGTCGATGTCACGGGCACATGTGATGGATTCATCATTGATGAGGCGCGTGGAGAGCATGGATTTGGCTACGATCCGCTCTTCTATGTTCCTGCATTCGGCAAGACGATGGCGGAGCTGTCTCCAGAGCAGAAGCAGAGCATTAGCCATCGCGGCAACGCGATTCGCAAGCTGCTTGAAGTGATGAAGGCGGATCAAGCGGAAGTATAGCGGGTAGCCGCAAGATGCATCTTGATCCGCATGCTGAATCCTGATTACTGCATGTTACATAGCTGCATAATGTATGTTCCTCTTGTAGAGAACAAACGCACAGAAGCATTTTTAACCTATTTACAACGGAATAACAAGCATCGGAGGGCACCTGACTACATAGTTAGTTAAGTTGTCCTTTTTTTCATATCAAAATACTCAGGATTTATACTTTCCAACAACGGAAAAATATGAGAAAATAATGGGCAATAAGGCGAAGGAGGATTGGTTGAAGATGAGTAAAGCTCCACGTGAATTCGGATTGGAAACTTTAGCTGTGCATGCTGGACAGGAGGTTGACCCGACTACATTGTCCCGCGCGGTTCCGCTGTATCAAACAACGTCTTACGCGTTCAAGGATACTGATCATGCTGCGGATTTATTTGCTTTGAAGGAATTTGGCAACATTTATACACGGTTGATGAACCCTACAACAGATGTGTTTGAGAAGCGGGTTGCTGCTTTGGAAGGCGGTGCAGCGGCGCTGGCTACTGCCTCTGGTCAGGCTGCGATTACGTACGCTATATTGAATATCGCGGGAGCAGGGGATGAGATTGTCTCTGCGACGAGTCTGTATGGCGGAACGTATAATCTGTTCTCGACAACATTAGCGAAGCTCGGCATTACGGTTCGGTTCGTTGATTCCAGCGATCCGGAAAACTTCCGCAAGGCGATTACGAGCAAGACGAAGGCGCTGTATGCGGAGGTCATCGGCAACCCTAGGGGCGATGTTCTCGATATCGAGGCAGTAGCCGATATCGCACATGATCATGGTATTCCGCTCATCGTAGACAATACATTCCCAAGCCCATTCCTGCTTCGCCCCCTTGAGCATGGTGCGGATATTGTTGTTCATTCCGCAACGAAGTTCATTGGCGGTCATGGCACCTCGATTGGCGGAGTAATCGTAGATGGAGGCAAGTTCAATTGGGCTGCCAATGATAAGTTCCCGGGATTGACAGAGCCGGATCCTAGCTATCATGGAGTTGTATACACGGATGCTGTTGGGCCAATCGCATACATTATTAAGGCACGTGTGCAATTGCTGCGAGATATGGGAGCTGCCATTTCTCCATTCAACGCATTCCTGCTTCTTCAAGGGCTCGAGACGCTTCACCTGCGTATGGAGCGCCATAGTGAGAATGCATTGAAGGTTGCTCAGTTCCTTGAAGCACATGAAGGTGTACAGTCGGTCAGCTACAGTGGTCTGTCTAGCCATCCATCTTATGAGCTTGCACAGAAGTATTTGCCGAAGGGCCAGGGTGCCATCTTAACATTTGAGATTAAGGGCGGAATCGAAGCAGGACGACAAGTGATCAATCACGTCAAGCTCTTCTCTCATCTTGCGAATGTTGGTGATTCGAAGTCGCTCATTATCCATCCTGCCAGCACAACGCATCAGCAATTGAGTGAAGATGAGCAAATTGCTGCAGGTGTAAATCCAGGACTTATTCGTTTATCTATCGGTACGGAATCCATTGACGATATCTTATTTGATTTGGATCAGGCGATCCGTGCAAGTCAGCCTGCTGCTGTCAAATAAGAAGCCATAAAAAACAAAGACACACGGGATACGCTGCTGCGTATCCCGTGTGTCTTCTTTTTATTGGATGATGAGCTCTTGTGGGCTTCAGGTTTCAGGTTACCATGCTACACGAATGCGGTATTCTCGCAGCCAAGTGTCCATTTGAAGCAAATAAGCAAATAATTGAGGGCCGGACATAAGTTGACCGAACCAAGGAAAGTTCGAGCTCGCTTCCTCAGAGGCTGCGATACTGCGGATTCGCTCCACATTCACAAATTGATGGAGTGGGGATGATGTGTCATCCAGCCGCTCCAACGCAAGACGACGAACGGTATTCAAGTAGTTCGGATTGTGGGTTTTCGGATAAGGGCTCTTCTTGCGGTACAGCACATCTTCCGGCAATACGCCTTCAAGTGCTTTGCGAAGCAGACCCTTCTCTCGCCCACCATATGTCTTAATGCTCCATGGAATGTTGAATACATACTGGACGAGGCGGTGGTCTGTATAAGGTACACGAACTTCTAATCCTACCCCCATGCTCATTCTGTCCTTGCGATCCAGCAAGGTAGGCATGAACCGGGTAATATTGAGATAGGACATGACCCGCATCTTGGCGGCTTGTGCATCTTCGCCAGGCAGCACAGGGACTTCGCGAACGGCATCTGCATACCGATCGGCTACGTACTGCTCTGCGCGAAGCAAGGAAGCGACTTCAGGCTTCAGGAGGCTGGAACGCAGTGGGGTAGCTAGTGCCCACGGGAAGGTACCGGCATTCAGGGCATCTTCTCGATGGAACCAAGGATATCCGCCGAATACTTCATCGGCCGCCTCGCCGGAGAGAGCGACAGTGGCGCCTTGCTTGATTTCCTTACAGAATAAGAGGAGAGAACCATCAATATCGGTCATGCCTGGCAAATCACGAACCTTCACAGCCTGTTCTAGGGAGGTGACAAGCTCAGGGGTATCGAATTTGATCCAATGATGGGTTGTGCCAAGTTCCTCCACCATACGGTAAATCCAGGGCTCATCGGCATTGGGCTGAAATGCATGTGATTGGAAGTACAGATCGTTATCAACATAATCGACCGAGTACGTATGCACTTGGCCAAGATTATGCCGCTCGTAATGTTGAACGGTAAGGGCCGTCAGCGCACTGGAGTCCAGCCCGCCAGATAACAAGGTGCAGACGGGTACATCAGAGATGAGCTGCCGCTCAACGGTATCCTCCAGCAGCTCACGCACATGTCTAGCTGTCTGCTCGGCGTCCTCTTCATGCGGGATGCTCTCCAGCTTCCAGTAGCAATGAATTCTAAGACCATCCGGACTGTACTTCAAGGTGTGGCCTGGCCGCAGTTCTGATAGCGCTTGGTATATACCGTGTCCCGGGGTTCGAGCGGGACCAATCATCCATAATTCAGCGGCTCCCTCCAGCCCGATAACCGGTTCGATGTCCGGGTGAGCAAGCAATGATTTAGGCTCAGAACCGAATGCGAACCAGCCCTCGCCCTGTGAATAGAACAATGGCTTCACCCCGAGCCGATCACGAGCTATGAACAGATGTCTTTCCGTTTCATCCCATATTGCAAAGGAAAAGATACCGTTAAATCGTTCAACACAAGCCTCTTTCCACTCCAAATAGGCAACAAGCAGCACTTCCGTATCACACTGCGTGACAAATGAATGCCCGCGGCTGATTAATTCTTTTCTTAATTCCTTCATATTGTACAGTTCGCCATTATATACAATGGCAAACACCCCTTGCTCCGTGTGCCGAATCATCGGCTGGGCGCCATTCCCGGGATCAATGACAGATAAGCGCCGGTGCCCCAGCGCACATGAACTGGTTAACCATGTTCCCTTCGCATCCGGCCCACGAGCGGATAATGTTGCGGTCATTTGTTCGACAACACCAGAACATTGGGTCAAATCACGGTTCCAGTCAATCCATCCTGTAATTCCACACATGTTACGTTCATCCTTTCCGCACCAATCTGTCCAACCGGAAGAACGAGCACCGGCATGCTGGAAGATTGAGATAATACCATGGGTATGCGCAAATCGGCATAAGATGTATGTCCATCGGGAGATGATAAAAAAAGCTTCACATAAAAGCTGAACCCCGAAGTAAACAGGGCGAGGCAATGGCCCTTAAATGGAAAGGAGGTGCTCCATGGAGCGTCAGCCTTATTATGTATCCGTACAGAATCATTCTGTTGTTGCGGAACAACATGCAGGGAGTTATGAATTTGTAGTCCATGTAAATGAAGCGGAAAGGGATGAGCTTCAAAGGCTGCTGAATGAAGTGGGGGATGCCGAAACGGATCAGATGCGGGATAGCCTCTTGTTATTGACAAGCCTATCGGATGATACGATTAACGTTCCGTATCAGCATAACCTCAACAAAGTATATGCCTACATATACAAATTCGGGACTACTGATACCAAGCGGTTTGTGGAGCAAATTTTAAATAAGGAGTGAGTCAATAATGGAATTTAAGGCTGCGAAATTTCGTCGTCCTGTTGAAATCGAAGGGCGTCTGTGTGCAGAAGTAGGACTTATCCCTGATGATGACAAGGAGACTCCTCTGCTTGCGTATGTGGCTCCTGTACGAGATGGTGGTTATGAGATTGTTCGCCTTCTGCGCAACGATGCGCATTATGAAGCAGATTGGTATGACAACAATTTGCATAACGCCTTCGAGGAAATCGCTGCGGAGGAATTCATGATAAGCAATAACGAAATCAGCTGCAGTGATCGCGATTCGATTGTTGATGCTGTCTTAGGTTCCACAGAAGTTCGAGCAGCAGTGGATGAGTTGTTTCAATTAGACACGTAATGCTATCCGTTATCATGCAGCGGAAATGGTTCGCTTTCTTATCATCGGCTTCGTGGAAAGAAATGATCAAGGAACGATGAAGGGAGGTGAGAAACGATGTCAGAGCAATTCAAGCAAAACAAGGGCAATAAATATGCCCATCAAAAGAAACATGCGGATGCCGTATTATCGAAAAACTTCAAGCATCCAGGCGAGAAGAACCATTGGGAGTTTCACAATAAGTAAATAAGAAAATAAGTAAGTTCTGTATCAAAAGAAGGCGGCAATTATACAAGGCTCTGCGATAAGCAGAGCCTCTCATGCAGAGGTATTCTGGGATCGATGTGAGTGGGAAATAAAAAAAAGCCTCACCAACCAATAAAAGGTTCTGTGAGGCATGTTCATGTATATTAGTAAGCAAATGAATGGCGTCCCAGGAGGGATTCGAACCCCCGACCGACGGCTTAGAAGGCCGTTGCTCTATCCAGCTGAGCTACTGGGACATGAATAAGTTAAATTTAGAACATAAATGATTGTATCAAAGAAATTGACTCTTAGCAATAGGAAAATGAAAAAAATATTAATTTACATATCTTTTACAGTTTGAGTGTTAGGAAAGCACATATGGTGACCGCGCAGGATAAAGAGTGAATATGGTATAATACATCATATAAGAAGCTCACCTAATTGAGGGAGAACGAGCTGCATACATAGGAGAGATTATCGTAATACATAGGCGCAGTACAGAAAGCAGGTGTTCGTATGACAGAAGATTACAAAGAGCCGGCAAAGAATAATGTCATCCTGTTTCCGAAAACTCATGATTACTACCAAATTGAGTTGACACGGATGCTGGAATCTGAGCGTTACGGCGAAGCAATTGCCCTTCTTCAATTCCTGCTGACATGTGATGGTGAGGACGAACGGATTCGGGAAGAGTGGGACGCGCTGCTGCAATGGCTCGTGTCGGCGTTCCCGGAGGCAGAACGTGCTGCTCGTGATTTGAATATGGCTGAGGGAATAGCCAGTTGGCCGGAGTCCACACCGGAAGAGGAGTCTGAAGAGACCGAACAAGATATCCTGCGACGCCAATTCCAGCAGAAGCTGAATGCGGACGGACAATATACAGAGCGATTGTTTGCTACCCTTGTAGAGGGAGAGATGGATGACCGCAAGCTCCTTATTCTTGAGCAGCTTGCAGCAGCAGAAGATCCGGGTGTTGATGAAGCTTTGGCTAAACTGCTCAAAGAGGAGAACCTTAACTCCTTGCTTCAATTCGGAATTCTTCAAGTTATGAAGAGACGGGGAATGCATGGAGAAATCCGCTTCCCTCGCGGGCAGGAGTCGCTGGTCGTACAAATAGAGGATACTCCGCTTGATAATTCGGGGTTCCCAGAGGCCACCAAGGCACCAGCGGTGCGTGTGAACGAGGCTGCTTCTGTAAGAGAGCCTTCTCTCGCTTATTTTGCTCAGGAGATATGGCAGCAGTATTTGAAGCATATATACGGTTCTCCATCCTATGAACAGTTGTGCGGGCATGGGCAAGAGGATTCGAACGCTTGGGCGGCGGCGCTGCATTTCATCGTGGCTCGAATGCTGCGTGTCGACGAAGAAGTGGAAGTGAAGCAGCTGTACGGTGTCACGAATGAACTGCGTGTGCAATATGAGCTAGCGCTCCGATCATTAAATCGATCATTGCGCGTACAGTCATAGGATCTGAGGCTAAGCAATGAACGGTCGATAGCGCTTTCGTGGAAGGCCGAATGTGGGAATGACGCCCTCCTTGAAAAAGTTATCGTAGTCGGCTATACTAAAATGGTTATTCTGGACGTGTTATGTTAGGTACACTCTAGCCATGATCTTTTTTTGGAGGGGAAGGCATAAAATGAAAGCAACTTGGGAAAAAATAGAGAAGAACATTGGGGTATTGGAAGTAGAGGTTAATGAAGATCGCGTAGCAGAAGGATTGGACTTGGCATTCAAAAAAGTGTCCAAGCGTGTTAACGTTCCTGGCTTCCGCAAAGGTCGCGTACCTCGCCCAATTTTCGAAGCAAAATATGGTGTAGAGAGCTTGTATCAAGATGCAATTGACATCATCTTGGGCGAAGTTTACACACAAGCAGTGAAAGAAACAAACATCCAACCGGTTGATCAGCCGGAAATCGAAGTTGAACAATTTGCAAAAGGCAAAACGTTCAAGTTCAAAGCAAAAGTAACAGTTAAGCCTGAAGTGAAGCTTGGCGACTACAAAGGTCTTGAAGTAGAAGCTAAAGAAGCTGAAGTTACGGAAGAAGAGCTTGACGCTGAATTGAAGCGTCTGCAAGAGCGTCATGCTGAACTCGTTATCGTTGACGAAGAGACAGCACAAAAAGGCGACAGCGTTGTTATGGACTTCGAAGGATTCGTTGATGGCGAAGCATTTGAAGGCGGCAAAGGTGAGCGCTACACATTGGAGCTTGGCTCTAACACGTTCATTCCTGGATTCGAAGATCAATTGATTGGTCTTGGGACAGGCGACTTCAAAGATGTTGAAGTTACATTCCCTGAGCACTACCATGCAGAGAACTTGGCTGGCAAGCCTGCAACATTCAAAGTGAAAGTTCATGAAATCAAGCGCAAGCAGCTTCCACAGCTTGATGATGAGTTCGCTAAAGATGTTAGCGAGTTCGAAACTTTGGATGAGTACAAAGCTGATCTTACAAAACAGTTGAAAGAGCGCAAAGGACGCGAACTGGAAGCAGCTCGTGAAGCTGAGCTCGTTGAAAAAGCATCTGCAAATGCAGAAGTAGAAATTCCACGTGCGATGATCGAGACTGAAATTCAGCACATGGTTAAAGACTTGGACAACCGTCTTCGCATGCAAGGCATGAACATGGATATGTTCTTGACATTGTCTGGCCAAACGATTGCAGACTTGCGCGAGCAAATGCAACAAGAGGCTGACAAGCGTGTGAAAAACAACCTCGTTCTTGAGCAAATCGCGAAAGAAGAGAACATCACAATTTCCGAAGAAGAGCTGCAAGAAGAGCTTGATAAAATGGCAGCTTCTTACCAACGTTCTGCGGACGAAATCCGCTCCATCTTGGAGAAGAACGGCACGATTGAAAACTTGCGTGAAGAGGCAGCTCTTCGCAAAACAGTTAAGTTCATTGTGGACAACAGCAAGAATTAATTGCATATCGGCTGCAACTGCATCATGCATGTGAGAGCGGCGTAACAGGATAAGGCACGTTACTTTTTAAGGGCGTGCCTTATTTTTTACCACCTGTCTGGTGAAAGTTTGCTGGATTGTAAGTTCTTGATTTACTACATAACGTTTCACCACCCAGTAAAGGGTGTACATAATCAGTATGTAACATATTAGGCGATTCCGACCCGCGAGAAGTCACGAATATAGAGCTTATTTGCAGGGATTACGGGCATTTGCCGCACATAGAATAATGGTAATCGGTGTAAAAATGACACCACGTTCAGAAAATGTTAGAATAGAAATGTAAAGCTATGTAAAGAAAAGAGGTCGGTACCATGAATTTAATCCCGATGGTCATCGAACAGACAAATCGCGGCGAACGCTCTTATGATATTTACTCGCGTCTGCTGAAAGATCGCATTATCTTTCTGGGCAGCGCCATCGATGATGACGTAGCGAACAGCGTCATTGCGCAGTTGTTGTTCCTTCAAGCAGATGATCCAGAGAAGGACATTTTCTTGTATATCAACTCACCGGGCGGTTCAGTTACGGCCGGCATGGCAATTTACGATACGATGCAGCATATCAAACCTGACGTATCTACAATCTGCGTAGGCTTGGCTGCAAGTATGGGTTCGCTCTTGCTGACGGCTGGGGCACCAGGCAAGCGTATTGCTCTGCCGAACAGTGAGATCATGATTCATCAGCCGCTGGGTGGCGTGCGCGGTCAAGCGTCCGACATTAAGATTCATGCGGACTGGATCTTGAAGACAAGACATAAGCTGAACCAAATATATGTGGATCGCACAGGTCAGCCGATTGAGAAGATTGAACGCGATACGGATCGTGACAACTTCATGAGCGCTGATGAAGCGAAAGAATACGGTCTTGTTGACCAAGTTTTACATCCGGCAAGCCCGGGGCTTAAGTAAGGGGGGACACCGATTGTTTAAATTTAATGATGAGAAGGGGCAATTGAAGTGCTCGTTCTGCGGCAAGTCGCAGGAGCAAGTACGCAAGTTGGTTGCCGGTCCTGGCGTATATATATGTGACGAGTGCATCGAGCTGTGCAATGAGATTGTAGAGGAAGAGCTCGGTCACGAAGAGGAAGTTGATCTGAAGGATATACCGAAGCCGAAGGAAATTCGTGCGATTCTGGATCAATATGTCATTGGTCAAGAAATAGCGAAAAAGTCGTTGTCCGTAGCGGTATATAACCATTACAAACGGATTAACACCCAGAACAAGATCGAGGATGTTGAGCTGCAGAAGAGTAACATCTTGCTTGTGGGGCCTACTGGTTCCGGTAAGACACTTTTGGCGCAGACCATGGCTAAAATCTTGAACGTGCCATTCGCAATTGCGGATGCCACATCGCTTACAGAAGCAGGTTATGTGGGCGAAGATGTTGAAAATATTCTGCTGAAGCTGATCCAAGCGGCAGACTATGACGTGGAGAAGGCGGAACGCGGTATTATTTACATCGATGAAATCGATAAAGTAGCTCGCAAATCCGAGAATCCTTCGATTACACGCGATGTATCTGGTGAAGGGGTACAGCAGGCATTGCTGAAAATTTTGGAGGGAACCGTTGCTTCTGTTCCGCCGCAAGGTGGCCGTAAGCATCCTCACCAAGAATTTATTCAAATTGATACGACGAACATCTTGTTCATTTGCGGCGGTGCGTTTGACGGACTGGAGCAAATTATCAAGCGTCGTGTAGGGAAGAAAATTATTGGCTTCAATGCTGATGGTGGTCAGAAGGATTTGAAGCCTGGCGAATACTTGACGATGACACTTCCGGAGGATTTGCTGAAATTCGGACTTATTCCTGAATTTGTTGGGCGTCTTCCAGTCATCTCGACGTTGGAGCCGCTTGATGAGCATACATTGGTTCGTATCTTGAGCGAGCCGAAGAATGCGCTGACGAAGCAGTACCAGAAGTTGCTTGAGATGGACAATGTGAAGCTTGACTTCGAGTCTGGTGCACTGGAAGCCATTGCTCGCGAAGCGATCAAGCGCAACACTGGAGCGCGTGGATTGCGTGCCATCATCGAGGGCATTATGCTTGACGTGATGTATGAAGTGCCATCGCGCGATGATGTAACAACATGTGTCATTACGGAGCAAGTAGTAAAAGAACGAATGATTCCGGAACTGACGACAGATAAGAAACAAGAGGAAAGCGCCTAATAGGCGCTTTTCCGTCCGTTTCCGACATGGGAGAGAATGTATCATGTATTTGCGACATCAGACTAGAGCTGTAAAAGTGGGCGATGTAACGATTGGCGGCAACAATGAGGTTGTCATTCAGAGCATGTGCACGACGAAGACGGCAGATGTAGAAGCCACTGTTGCGGAAATTCATCGACTTGAAGAAGCTGGATGCCAGCTTGTTCGGGTTACGGTCAACAATGAGGAAGCAGCGGATGCGATTAAGGAGATTAAGAAGCGTATCTCGATTCCGCTCGTTGCTGACATTCACTTTGACTACAGGCTCGCTTTGAAGGCGATTGAGAACGGTATTGACAAGGTTCGGATCAATCCGGGCAATATTGGCCGCCGTGAGAAAGTGGAAGCAGTCGTGAAGGCGTGCAAAGAGCGCGGCATTCCGATTCGAATCGGTGTTAATGCAGGATCGCTGGAGAACCACCTGCTCGAGAAGTATGGATATCCAACGCCAGAGGCGATGGTCGAAAGTGCTCTATTCCATATCGGAATTTTAGAAGAACTTGATTTCCACGATATTATTGTCTCGTTGAAGGCATCAGATGTGCCTATGGCCATCGCTGCCTATACAAAGGCTGCTGAGGTAATTCCGTACCCGCTTCACTTAGGGATTACAGAAGCTGGAACACTGTTCTCAGGGACGATTAAGAGTGCGGCAGGGCTCGGAGCCTTGTTATCACTTGGAATTGGCTCGACGGTTCGTGTCAGCTTGAGTGCGGATCCAGTAGAAGAAGTGAAGGTTGCGCGTGAGATGCTGAAGTGTTTCGGCTTGATTTCCAATGCAGCTACACTTGTATCATGTCCAACATGCGGTCGACTTGACATCGATTTATTCTCGATTGCGAACGAAGTAGAGGAGTATATCTCCAAAGTGAAAGTTCCAATTAAGGTATCGGTGCTTGGTTGTGCGGTAAACGGTCCGGGCGAGGCTCGTGAAGCGGATATCGGCATCGCTGGAGCTCGTGGTGAAGGGCTGTTGTTCCGCTACGGAGAAATGATTCGTAAAGTACCGGAGGCAGAGCTTGTCTCTGAGTTGAAGAAGGAAATCGACCATATCGTCGCTGAATATGAGCGTACGGGTCAGATTCCAGGGCGTAAGCACTAATCGAAATATAAGAAGCTATCTTGTTATCGTATGATACAAGAACACCCACATGCAGCAGTGGCGCATGTGGGTGTTTTCTTTGTCTGTATCCAAGTTTCTAATTCAATGATCTCGTTCATGTGTCAGACGAGTTAGTAACCTCAGCGATAGGAGCATTGGTTAGTGAGGGAGCATTTTGCTGCATTTTGCTGTTTCCGTTGAATTTGCCGCCTTCTTTGATAATGAAGGATTGGCACAATACATTGCCTTCCAATCTGCCAGAGCTCTCGATGATGACACTTTCTGTGACGTTGACATCACCTTGCATGAACCCTGCGATAACTAGGCTGGAAGCTTGAATATGGGAATAGGCTTTGCCCGACTCTCCAATAATTACGTTCTGACTGCAATGAACATCACCAGTAATGGTTCCCTCGATCCGTAGGTCAGTTTCGCATACAAGCTTTCCTTCAAATGTAGTAGCCTGTCCAATTAAGGTGTCGGTTCCGCTAATTTTTTTGCCAGAGGATTTGGCGAACATATCGTGCTCCTTTCTTATATAAAAATCTTATTCAGGAGTGTTTACATAAGTCATTGGATCAATAGGCTGTCCGTTCTTACGAATTTCGAAATGTAGATGAGGTCCTGTGCTCCGACCTGTTGTACCGATTTTGCCAATGAGTGTCCCTTTTTTCACCGAATCTCCGCTGGCCACAACTCTCTCGCTTAGGTGCAAGTAACGTGTAGTAAGTCCGCTGCCATGATTCACGATGATATAATTCCCCTTCAGTTCATCCCTGTCGGAATCAATGACGACCCCTTCGGCAGTAGCGTAGACCGGATCGCCTGTATCTCCGCCTATATCTAATCCAGCATGGAATGCTTCATTGCGTTGAAACGGATCACTGCGTTCTCCGAAAAGAGAGGTGATTCGTGTGCTACCTGTTGGCCATAAGGTTGGAGTAGCGTTCAACTGCTGCTGGAAGGCTTCGGCATTCTTAAATAGAGGAGGCATTGTTCGTTCCCAATCCTGCCACTTCTTATTCATATGATGGAGCTGCTTATTCACGTTCTCCCATGCTTCAAGTGGTGAGACAGGCTTTTGGTCGCTGCTGTTCACTTCTGTAGCGGCAGAACGAAGCGTCGACAACTTAGATGCAGGAAGCATAATATACTCACCACCTAGCGGCAAAGGCAAGGATGCCGTGTCGCGCTTGGTTGACATAGAATTGGGCTTACCCGTGCCAGGTGATAGCTTGCTATTCTTTGGAGGGTTAGTGCCAGATGGGACTTGTAAATAGGATTGCAATTGCTGTTCCCATTGTGAGATTCTGTCCATTTTCTGTTTCATATCGTTGGAAGAAGCGGTAATAATGGATAATTGCTTGTCCATCTCTGCTAACAGTTGATTCTTCTCCTGCAGTTCAAGCTGTAATTGTTCATGACGAGCAACAATATCATACATGGTAAATCGTTGAATGACTAACGATAAAAGTAATGCGCTAATCCCGCCAATGACAATAAACATGACAAGTTTAACCACAACAGTTGGAATACTGTATTGAATAACTGGCCGATTTGGTCCTCGCATGAGCATCCATGTCCAGTGGCGATCGTTTGATTTCGTCATAATTCAAGGATTCCTCCTTAACGACACAAAGGTAAAATAAGCTAGAAACGTTTACATAACATTCCTATTGTACATGATTTTCGGTGAAAAGTAAGTAGATAATGCAACGATTCGACATAAAAATCGGTTTGTGTCGAATGACGAAAAGGTAAATTTTATCACAAATTGAAAAATGATAAAAAACATTTTGCCATTGCCTGCGATTTAGGCTACAATCAGATAGTACGTGTTAGCAAAGTTAACATATAGCGTGCAACAGGACTAGACAATAAGAGAGGTGCGATATATTGATCGATCAAATTCAGGATTGGATCGGAAAGTTTAATGATTTGTGGTATTTGATGCTTATATTTGTCCTGATAACAGCAGGATTATATTTTTCATTCCGAACAGGCTTCGTGCAGCTTTCCGCGATTAAAGAAACATTCCGTCTTATGTTGGGGCGGGATAAAGGAAAGTCTTCCGGTGAGAAACAAGGCGTTTCCTCCTTCCAGGCATTCGCAATGAGTACGGCCTCGCGTGTTGGTACGGGGAATTTGGCCGGAGTCGCTATTGCCATTTCGTTAGGTGGCCCTGGCGCTGTATTCTGGATGTGGATGATTGCCATTATTGGCGCGGCTTCGGGGTTCGTCGAATCCACATTGGCACAAGTGTATAAAGTGCGCGATGGCAAGGATTTCAGAGGCGGCCCAGCTTACTATATGGAACGAGCGTTGAACGCACGCTGGCTAGGCATTATTTTTGCAGTCCTCATTATTTTCAGTTTCGGATTCGTTTTTAATTCTGTACAGGCCAACACAGCAAGTGCTGCATTCCAGGATATATTTAACTTGGATCCGATTTGGATGGGGGTTATCTTGGCAGTTCTTGTCATCCCGACGATATTCGGTGGGGTTCAGCGGGTTGCTAAGGTTTCTGCGACTGTAGTTCCGATCATGGCACTAGCCTATATAGCGATTGCCTTGTTCGTCATGTTCGTGAATTTTAGAGAAATTCCGGGCGTGTTTGCTTCTATTATTCAAAATGCCTTTGGATTTGGGGAGGCGTTGGCTGGCAGTGTAGGTGCAGCAGTAATGAACGGAATTAAACGCGGTCTGTTCTCGAACGAGGCCGGAATGGGTAGTGCTCCCAATGCGGCGGCGACAGCCCATGTTAGTCATCCAGTCAAGCAAGGTTTGATCCAGTCGTTTGGGGTATTCGTCGATACATTGCTTGTTTGTTCGTCAACAGCGTTCATTATCCTGTTCTCCGGGATTTCGACGACGGGCGAGCAGAACGGCATTCGATTGACTCAACATGCGCTTGCGGCTCAGGTTGGAGATTGGGCGCACATTTTTATTGGCTTAGCTGTCTTTTTATTCGCATTTACTTCGCTGATTGGAAACTACTATTACGGTCAAAGCAACATCGAATTCATTACGAAGAAAAAGGGTTGGATGCTTGCCTATCGACTAGGTGTCATAGCGATGGTTCTCTTCGGTTCTGTTGCGAAGATGACCCTAGTATGGAATTTGGCAGACTTGTTCATGGGCTTCATGGCGTTTATTAATCTCATTTCCATTATGCTGCTTGGTAAAGTGGCATTTGCGGCTTTGAAAGATTATATGGGTCAGCGTAAGCGTGGCGAGGAGCCAGTCTTCTATGCAGATTCTGTTCCAGGACTGAAGCATGCAGAATGTTGGGAAAGAAATAATAACTCATAATCACATACGCTTATAATGCATCCGGCAAAGGGTAATACTACCAAGTAGTAAACTTTGCCGGATTTTTTTGTCCTTGCGAGGGCGTTATGGGAGGATGAAACGATGAATTTAAGCGTAATATTGATGCTGATCAATGCGTTCTTTGCCGTAGTTATTGGCATATACTTCTGGAATCTGCTGCGCAGTCAGAAAGGAAATCGCACAGCTGTTGATCGAGAATCGCGCAAGGAGATGGATAAGCTGCGCAAGCTAAGGTCTATTTCCTTGACGAAGCCGCTAGCAGAGAAGACAAGACCTGCGATCATGAGTGATATTGTTGGGCAGAAAGATGGATTGAAGGCGCTCAAAGCTGCTTTGTGCAGTTCGAACCCGCAGCATGTGATCATCTATGGCCCACCAGGCGTAGGTAAGACGGCTGCTGCGAGAGTAGTGCTGGAGGAAGCGAAGAAGAATGCAAGCTCGCCATTTACAATGGAATCCAAGTTCACTGAAATCGATGCGACGACAGCAAGATTTGATGAACGTGGCATTGCCGACCCATTAATAGGCTCGGTTCATGATCCAATTTATCAAGGTGCTGGTGCGATGGGAGTCGCTGGGATTCCACAGCCGAAGCCGGGAGCGGTGACGAAGGCACATGGGGGCATGCTGTTTATTGATGAGATTGGAGAGCTTCATCCGATACAGATGAATAAACTGTTGAAGGTACTTGAAGATCGTAAAGTATTTTTGGAGAGCGCTTATTACAATTCGGAAGACTCGAATGTACCTTCGTATATTCACGATATTTTTCAGAATGGATTGCCTGCGGACTTCAGGCTTGTGGGAGCGACGACCCGTTCTTCCCAAGAACTCCCGCCAGCGCTTCGTTCACGTTGTATGGAAATCTACTTCAGGCCGCTGCTTCCTGATGAAATCGGAGCTATTGCAGAAAATGGGCTGAAGAAAATTGGCTTCCCGCACTCGCCAGAAGCGGTAGATATGGTGAAAAAGTACGCGACCAATGGGCGTGAGGCGGTGAATATTGTCCAACTGTCGGCTGGACTGGCGATGTCAGAAGGGCGGACATCGATTGATGCGGCTGATGTTGAATGGGTTGCCAACAGCAGCCAGATTGCTCCGCGTCCTGATCGCAAAGTTCCCGCAGAACCACAGGTAGGTCTCGTGAATGGCTTGGCTGTATACGGTCCTAGCATGGGAGCGCTGCTGGAAATTGAAGTGAGTGCGATCCGCGTGAAGAGTGGGCACGGCAAGTATACAATTACGGGTGTTGTCGAGGAAGAAGAGCTGGGCGGTGGAAGCCGAACGCTGCGCCGCAAGAGTATGGCGAAGGGGTCTATTGAGAACGTATTGACCGTGCTTCGCAGCCTGGGACATGAGACGTCCAATTTCGATTTGCACATTAACTTCCCAGGTGGATCGCCAGTAGATGGTCCATCCGCGGGCATGGCAATGGCGATTGCCATCGCATCAGCATTGAATGGATGGCCTGTGGACAATAAGCTTGCGATGACAGGTGAAATCAGTCTTCATGGGCGCATTAAGCCGGTCGGCGGCGTACTTGCCAAGGTGGAAGCGGCTTTTCAAGCAGGAGCAACTCGCGTGCTTATTCCGAAGGAGAATTGGCAGGATATCTTCGCAGGCTTGGATGGAGTGCAAGTCATACCCGTCGAACACATTGAGGAAGGCTTCCAACATGCATTCGGCAGTGAATGGAAGGGAGATGCACAGCATAAGCCGCAACCGTTCGAACGTGCCGCGGGCACCTCGCTGCCGTTGCTGCATGCAGAAGGATCGGAGAAGAATAGCAGTTCTTCTGATGGGAGCAGCTATAGCTGATCGGCCTGTGGAAAATTGGTGTTTTACTTGAACATTTGATAAAATGTTGGATGCAATGTACTAGATAGATCATGATAGCCATGGGGGTGCCGAACGATGGGGCTTAAATCGAACAAAGACCGCCGCCTGCCTCTGCTCCCGCTACGAGGCTTGCTCGTGTACCCGAGCATGGTGTTGAACTTGGATGTGGGGCGCGATAAGTCGGTACGGGCACTTGAACATGCGATGCTGGAAGATCAATTGCTGCTGTTGTGCACGCAGTCAGAGGTCAGCATCGAGGAGCCTTCTCAGGATGATATTTTCCGTATAGGCACGATAGCGAAGGTTCGTCAAATGTTACGTCTGCCTAATAACACAATACGTGTGCTTGTTGAGGGTGTTGAGCGCGCTGAGATCGTTGAATATGTGCCTAATGAGGAGTTCTATGAGGTTCAGGTGCATGTATTGCATGAAGAGACGTCGGGTGATCCTTCAGAGACAGAAGCACTCATGCGCATGGCATTGACCCAGTTCGAGAACTATGTGCAAATGTCGAAGAAGGTGTCGCCAGAGACACTAGCTTCCGTAACGGACATCGAAGAACCGGGTCGGATGGCGGATGTAATCGCCAGCCACTTGTCCATCAAGCTCAAAGATAAACAGGCGCTTCTGGAGACGGTGGATAGCAAAGCCCGTCTGCATAAGCTGCTTGAGCTGCTCAATAATGAGAGCGAAGTGCTGGAGATGGAGAAGAAGATTGGCCAGCGCGTGAAGAAGCAGATGGAGAAGACACAGAAGGAATACTATTTGCGTGAGCAAATGAAGGCGATCCAGAAGGAATTGGGAGATAAAGAAGGCCGCGCGGGCGAGGCCGAGGAGCTGCGTGCCCAATTGAAGGAGCTCGAGGCTCCGGATAAAGTTCGTGAGAAGATTGGCAAAGAAATCGATCGATTGGAGAAAATGCCGGCTTCTTCCGCAGAAGGTTCGGTGATTCGAAACTATATCGATTGGCTACTTCAGATTCCGTGGGCTCAGCTCTCGGAGGATGATCTGGATCTGAGCAAGGCAGAATCCATTCTGGAGGCCGATCATTATGGACTTGAGAAGCCGAAGGAACGTGTCCTTGAATATTTGGCTGTACAGCAGCTAGTCAAAGAAATGAAAGGGCCGATTCTATGCCTTGTTGGCCCTCCGGGTGTCGGGAAAACGTCGCTTGCAAGGTCAATTGCGAAGTCGCTTGAACGGAAATTTGTTCGTATCTCGTTAGGTGGGGTGCGTGACGAGGCGGAGATTCGCGGTCATCGTCGTACCTATGTAGGTGCAATGCCAGGACGAATTGTTCAGGCGCTTAAAAATGCGGGCACGATGAACCCAGTAATGCTGCTTGATGAAATCGACAAGATGGCATCTGACTTCCGTGGGGATCCGGCGTCTGCACTGCTGGAGGTATTGGATCCAGAACAGAATAATGCATTCAGTGATCATTTCGTTGAGCTCCCGGTCGATCTGTCCAAGGTTCTGTTCGTGACAACTGCCAATGCGGTTCACAATATACCGCGTCCGCTGCTGGATCGGATGGAACTGCTGTCCTTGTCTGGATATACGGAGCTTGAGAAGCTGGAAATCGCGAACAGGCATCTGCTTCCGAAGCAGAAGGAAGCCCATGGATTGCAGGCGAATCAGCTGACGGTTCAAGAGGACTGCCTTCTGAAAGTGATTCGTGAATATACACGTGAAGCGGGAGTTCGCCAACTGGAACAGCAATTGGCTGCGCTATGCCGCAAGGCTGCAAAGCGAATTGTATCTGAACAGGTGGAGGACATACAGATTCACGCCCAGCAATTATCCGAATATTTAGGTGTAGCTCGATATCGCTATGGTCTGGCAGAACAAGATGATCAGATAGGAACGGTGACAGGTCTTGCGTGGACCGAAGCGGGAGGGGATACGCTTAATATTGAGGTTACCGTTGTTCCTGGTTCCGGCAAGCTGCAATTGACAGGCAAGCTAGGCGATGTCATGAAGGAGTCAGCACAGGCTGCATTTAGCTACATCCGCTCGAAGGCGGCGCAGTGGGGATTGGAGCCCGACTTCCATGAGAAGCTGGATATTCATGTCCATGTCCCTGAAGGAGCGATTCCGAAGGATGGCCCTTCCGCCGGAATCACAATTGCGACGGCACTTGTATCGGCGTTCACTAATCGGTATGTATCCAAGGATGTTGCAATGACCGGTGAGATTACATTGCGCGGGAGAGTACTCCCGATTGGTGGATTGAAAGAGAAGTCGCTGGCCGCGCTTCGTGCAGGAATCAAGACGGTACTGTTCCCGCATGACAATGAACGCGATCTAGCGGATATCCCAGATACAGTACGGCGGGAGCTGACCTTTATACCAGTAGCTCATATGGATGAAGTGCTGCAGCATGCGTTGCTGGAGGCGACTTCATCATAATGGCATAGCAACAAGACGGATGCGCGTGCAGCGCATCCGTTTTTCTTTTTTTTTGTGAAATGACGGGAATCGTGTACAATTGTACAATAGACAGAACAGAATGTAAGGTGAGGATAATCGCGTATGAAAATAACAAATGCTGAATTTATTATTAGTGCTGTTGGATCTGCACAGTATCCAGATGACGGGTTTCCGGAGATTGGTCTGGCAGGCCGATCAAATGTAGGGAAGTCATCGTTAATCAATCGTATGATTATGCGCAAGAACTTGGCGCGTACAAGCTCGCAGCCGGGTAAGACACAGCAGTTGAACTACTATCGCATTAATGACAATATGTATTTCGTGGACGTACCGGGATACGGGTATGCAAAGGTATCGAAGACGCAGCGCGCTGCGTGGGGACGCATGATTGAAGCGTACTTCCAAGAGCGTGAGACACTTCGCCTTGTGCTGCTGGTTGTTGATTTGCGCCATGCGCCTACAGCAGACGATTGCATGATGCATGACTGGCTTACGCATTACGGCGTCCCGGTATGTGTGGTTGCGACGAAGGCTGATAAAATATCGAGAAACCATCTTCCGAAGCATGTGAAGCAAGTTCGTACCACCCTTGGGTTGTCATCGGATGCTCCGTTTGTCATGTTCTCCGCGGAGACAGGACAAGGCCGTGAAGAGTTATGGGACATTATTAATCAGCATGCAAGCGTTAATTCGTAAGCATGTTGGATAAAAAGCGGGGTAGTTCCGGCCTCAGTCCGTTTTTTTGCGAAATGCACCATAAAATGGCGGCTCATGAACAGGAATTCATATTCTCCCTGTAGTATAATAAACATGTATAAATATTATATGTTGAATACAGGTAAGGAGAGTTTTTATGGCTCGGCGGTTAGCCACAGAGTATGTGAAAGCCAGTTTACAGTTAACGGAAGCTCAATTGACCCGATTTGTGCAATCGCTCGCGAAGCAATCTATTGTGGGGCGGGTGAAAGTATTAGAAAACGGTAATCAAGAGGTGGTTCTTGAGGACGGCCAGGGTGATGAGATCATATTCCTGTTCGAGAAACAAGGCAATCGGTATGTCTGTGTAACGTCTTGCCGCTTGGTTCATCCGAAATTGACACAAGTGATGCATAAGCTTGTGGCGACATTCCGTGGCGAAGCGGTAGTCAATCGGATTTTTGCGGGATTTACAATCACTTATTATTACGCAGATGGGGCTGTTCGCAAGATTGTAGAGCAGAAGGAAGAGCCTCGCGTTATTTTCGAACATAAGGATACGGTGCAGGACTTGCATAACATGTACCGAAACGAACATGTAGAAATACGAATTGCGAGTATTAAGGAGCGCATCAACAGTTTGCTCGATAAGCGCAATCGAAGCCTGTCAGCAGATGAGGTTCAAGCTGTAGATCAGCAGCTAACAGCACTGGCAAAGCAATTGTTCATCTTGGAAGCCTGAGCGGCACTTGAATATGAAAGAACTTAAGGCGTATGCCTTAAGTTCTTTTTTTGTTCTGCAGCGAATATTGGGCGGGCGTACTAGACACCTATTAGAGGCTTTCGCCATATAGTAGACAGGGAAAATGGAATAGTCAGGGGATAAGTGGATAAAAAAGTGTTGCATTTATGTGAGTAAGATGTTATTTTTAATCTCGTTGAAAACAATATAGGAACCAGGATTCACTCAGGACATTGCATGTTGCGAGAGATTTTTCCCTCGGGAAGTGAATGACGTAGGTCCTAGCGGATGAAATTATTTTTTCAAACATTTTATTCCTAGGAAGGGGGAACCGAAAGATGGAATACTCAACTTTCGGAAGACATGTTGCTGTTGACACGTGGGGAGTCGACTTCGATTTGCTGAACAATGCTCAATTGCTTGAAGCACAACTGGTAGAAGCCGCTGAAGCGTGTGGTGCAACGGTCTTGTCTGTTCAATCTAAACAGTTTGACCCACAAGGGGCAACAGTTCTAGTTATGTTGTCAGAAAGTCATCTTTCAATCCACACTTATCCTGAACGTGGATTTGCAGCAATCGATTGTTACACTTGCGGAGAAACAGTAGACCCGCAGCTAGCCATTGATTACCTGGTCTCTGTGTTGAAACCGGAGAAAACGTACGCGAAGAAACTTATTCGCGGATTAGGCGAATTGCAAGTGGTTACTCCGGATATGAAAGTATCCGAATTGGTATAAACGACAATAAAGTCCCGCTCATCCTCGTGCTTGGCACAGGGTGGAGCGGGCTTTTTTTATTCTTATAGAGAGTCAACCTCATAGCTCGGTTATTTGTCCACTTGTTGCTCCATAAGCTATATACATAATCATATATAGTAGGAGAATGCTGATGAGACCTAGACGATTTCGAGGCGGTATCGTATGGATGGTTGTGTTGTTCATGCTGTTAATATGGCCTTCCATTCAAGTGTACAACTTATTCTCTCCGAAGGCAGAAGCGTCCGATCCGCTTAAAATGCTGTACGAAGTAGCTCAATTTCAAACGAACCTGTTAAAAGGATCATTGCAGGAAGCGGCGCGATATGACTCGACAGAACCACTTCAAAAATTGAAGCTTGTTGCTTATTCAGCAGCATTTGCACATGAAAGACTGGTTCGTGCGGCAGGGAAGAAGCAGCTGCCAGAGCTGCCAAGTCTGAATAAGGTTGTAGAAACCATCACATTGATGCAGTTAAATGGCGATCGCCCATTAACGGACAGTGAAAAAGAGATGATCAGCATGAGCGCTGAGGCAATGAACCGACTCTATGACAGCTATGCGCTCGTCTATAGCAGCAGCGGGGGATGGGTCACATCCAAGCGTGAAGAACTGGTTAGCGCAGACAAGGATTTGAAGGAAGTGCTGGAATCTAATTTTACACCGAAGTGAACTGGCAAAAAGTACATAAAAAAAGAATGACATTGGGGCGTTGCAATGATAGTATAAGGTGCAGTTAGCCCGTACAAACTAAAATTTGACATGCATTTCATAATATTTTCAAATTACGAACGAATGTTCTTGTTGATCTATGTTATAATGATTATCATCTGAGAATGTACTAAATTTTGAAAAGCAGGTGAAATGAATGCACATCATCGTCGTCGGCATGAACTATCGTACGGCGCCCGTAGAAATTCGGGAGAAGTTTGCGGTGCCCGAAAGTGATTGGCAAGAGGCGCTGAGACAATTGAGACAGACGAAGAGCGTGCTCGAATGCGTGATGGTGTCGACATGCAATCGCACAGAACTGTATGTGGTTGTCGACAGATTGCACATGTGCGGTCACTTCATCCGCAGCTTTATGGAGACGTGGTTCGGCATTTCCAGACAGCAATTTACACCGTACCTCTATATATATGAAGATGATCAGGCTGTCGAGCATTTGTTCCGGGTCAGCTGCGGCTTGGATTCCATGGTCATCGGCGAAACGCAAATTTTAGGCCAAATCCGTAATGCCTTCTTGTTCGCGCAAAATGAAGGGGTAACCGGGACGTGGCTGAATACCGTATTTAAGCAGGCAATAACACTCGCGAAGAGAGCACATGCCGAAACAAGCATTAACGAAAATGCGGTTTCGGTCAGCTATGCCGCAGTGGAGCTTGGCAAGCGAATATTCGGATCGTTCCAAGGAAAGAAGGTGCTCATTCTAGGCGCAGGCAAAATGAGCGAGCTGACTGTGAAGCACTTATATGCCAACGGTGCTGCGGAGGTAATGGTGGCAAACCGTACCCTATCTCGCGCGGAAGAGCTGGCGAAGCAGTTTAACGGCCGGGCAGGTACGCTTGATGCGGCCGAACAGATGCTGGTTGAGGCTGATATTGTGATTAGCTCAACGGGTTCGAAGGAATATGTGCTTACAGCGGATGATGTGAAGCGGGCGATGAGCAGGCGCAAATCTCGGTCGCTGTTCTTCATTGACATTGCCGTGCCGCGTGACCTGGATCCGGCGATTAGTGACGTGTCGAATGTATTCTTATATGATATCGATGATCTGCAAGGTATTGTGGAGAGCAATCTGGCACGTCGCCGCAAGGAAGCGGCGAAGATTGAAGCTTTCATCGCAGATGAACTCGAGGAGCATCGTTATTGGCTCAAAATGCTGGGTGTAACTCCGATGATTCGGTCTTTACAGTCCAAAGCAGAACGTATCCACCAGGATACGCTGCAAAGCTTGTTCAATAAGCTTCCCGAGCTGTCTGAACGGGAAGAAAAATTGATACGCCGTCTGACGAAGAGCATGTTGAACCAAATGATGCACGACCCAATTAATCAAATTAAAGAGCTCGCCGCTGAGAAAAATGGGGACGAGGCATTGCGGTTATTTTCGCAAATTTTCGCACTGGAGCAGCCAGAAGCGGGTGGCATGGAGGAGCGAGGCAAGGAACAGCCCTCACCCCAAGTCACCGTGAATCGAAATACGGAACCCGAGCGGGGGAAGTCTGTGCTGTCTTGGGCAGCCGTCACATGGTAGAGGAAGAACAGGAGGCGGCAGGCATCGATGGTTACGAATAGTTGGATTTACGATGCGATTATCTACACATACGCCCTGAGCCTTCTGTTTTATTTTTCCGATGTGGTAGGAGTCAATCGGAAAGCGAAGCGGATGGGCGCAGGGCTTCTTACTTTTGTATGGGTACTTCAGACGATCTTCTTGATTGTAAGAATGGTGAGGCATCAGGATGTGCCCGTTTTTAGTAGTTTTGAATTTATGTTTTTGTTTTCATGGTTCCTCGTGACCGTATCCATTGTCATTAGCAGGTTCTTTCATATCGAATTTATCGTTTTTTTCGTCAATCTTATTGGGTTTGCCTTATTGCTCGTGAATATGCTTAACGACCCGACAATGCCTGCATCGATGAAGGAATGGGAGATGATGCGCAATTTGCTCTCTTTCCATATCTCGCTTGTAGCCTTTGGTTTCGCGGCCTTAACGATTAGTGCCGTATTCGCGGGCATGTATGTATTTCTCCATCATAAGTTGAAGGCTAAGCAATGGTCTGACGCGGTGCGGCGCTTGCCTAGTCTTGAACGAATTGAACGCTTTTCGTTTCTAGCTGTCGTAATTGGCATTCCGATGATTTTACTGTCGCTTGCCGTAGCAGTTGGGGCTATTCTGCTCGACAATCGTACGGAATTGCTGATTGATTTTAAGATATGGTTTACGTTATTAGCGCTTTTATTCTATGGCTCTTATATTGTGAAACGCTCGCGTAATGATTCAACAGGATTTCGACTTTCTTTGTTGAATTTAGGATGTTATGCGGTAATGATGCTCAATTTCGCATTGAATTCATTGTCGACATTTCATCGCTGGATTGGAGTGTAGCGAATGGGTGATTCCCCTCTGTATCCGATTATGCTGAAGCTTGTTGGCAAGCCATGTACGGTGATTGGCGGCGGCAAGGTAGCTGCGCGCAAGGTTCGTCACTTGCTGGCGAGTGGTGCTGAAGTGAAAGTGGTCAGTCCCGTATTGACTGCAGAGCTTTGGCACTTTGTCCATGAAGGCAGCATTGTTCATATCGCAAGAGAGTATGAAGAGGGGGACGCCATTGGAGCGCTGCTTGTATTTGCTGCGACAGATCATTGTGAAGTGAATGAGCGAGTAGCTGAGGAAGCAAGGCGCTGTGGGGCGCTCATCAATATTGCTCATAGTCCGGAACAGAGTGACTTCGCCAATCCTGGGACGGTGCAGCACGGAGATGTCCATCTCGCTGTATCGACTGGCGGCGCTAGTCCAACCTTGACGAGAAGCATATTAGCCAAGCTGTCCAAGTTAATGGATGATGAGTTGGCGCAAGTAGCAGAGATGCTGCTGCATGCACGCAAGGCTTCGCATGATGTGCTGCCAGACACGGTAGATCGCCAGCGAGCAATGCGGCACTATGCAGAAGAATGCTGGCGGGCCTATGAATGTAATGTCACACTTCCCAAATGGGAGGACTGGGTCATGGCGTGGCTCGCCCAATATCAATAAATGAATGAATAATTTAGGCAAGCAGGAGGGGCAACTAGATGCGTACTATCATTGTTGGGACAAGGCAGAGCGCCTTGGCGTTGACGCAGACCGGGCATGTGATTGCGGCGTTGGAGACCATTTGCAAAGAGAACAACCTTCCGTTCCGATTCGAAATTAAGAAGATCGTAACGAAAGGAGATCGCATCCTGGACGTCACCTTGTCCAAGGTAGGCGGCAAAGGGTTATTCGTGAAGGAGATTGAACAAGCGTTAATGGATAAGGAAGTGGATATCGCGGTTCATAGCATGAAGGACATGCCTTGGGAACTTCAGGATGGACTGACGGTTGGCGCTGTGCCCAAGCGGGAAGATCCAAGAGATTGCTTGATTATGAAGTCTGGCACCTCGATTGAGGATTTGCCTATAGGTGCGAAGGTAGGCACGAGCAGTCTGCGCAGAGCTTGTCAATTGCAGGCGTATAGACCGGATTTGCAGATCGAGCCATTGCGCGGCAATATTGATACACGGTTGAAGAAGCTAGAGACGGAAGGATTCGATGCAATCGTTCTTGCTGCAGCAGGACTTCATCGGATGGGATGGCAGGATCGTATCACATCCTATTTGCCGACAGAACTGTGTCTCCCAGCGGTAGGGCAAGGGGCATTGGGGATTGAATGCCGTGCAGATGATGAGGAAGTATTGTCGCTGCTTGCGCGTTATCACGATGTAAATACTGCTCGTACCGTTCAGGCGGAGCGAGCTTTTTTAGGCCGTTTGAATGGCGGGTGCCAAGTGCCGATCGGAGCGTATGCAGAGCTTCATAAGGCAGATGACACGATACGCTTGATTGGTCTTGTCGGATCGGCGGAAGAGAATACGATACTGAGTGACACAATGGAAGGTGGACAACCAGAGGAGCTTGGCATTGCAGTTGCAGAGCGGCTGCTGGATCGAGGGGCGGAACAAATGCTATCCCAATTAAGGGGCTGATATGAATGGAGCGGCATTCCTCTGGAATAGGTATTGTCTATCTGGTAGGCGCTGGGCCAGGTGACGTAGGGTTGATAACGGTCAAAGGCTTGAATTGTCTGCAGGAGGCGGATGTTGTTGTCTATGATCGTCTCTCTAGCCCTCAATTGCTCAGATATATGAAGCGGGGAGCTCGTAGGATCTATGTGGGCAAGCTGCCTGATCGACATGCGATGAAGCAGGCGGATATTAACCAATTGCTTGCTGATCTAGCACAGGAAGGAAACAAGGTCGTTCGCTTAAAGGGGGGCGATCCTTGTGTGTTCGGAAGAGTGGGAGAAGAAGTAGCTGTACTGAAGCAGCATGGAGTTCCGTATGAGATCGTTCCAGGGGTCACCTCTGCTGTTGCGGTTCCTGCATATGCAGGCATACCTGTGACTCACAGGGATTATGCGTCTTCCTTTTGTGTAGTGACAGGTCATGAGAACCCGGACAAGTTGGATGAGTTCATCGAGTGGGAGCAGATGACCCAAAGTGCTGGAACTTTGCTGTTCCTTATGGGTATCGGCAAGCTGCGTGTAATTGCCGAACGATTGATGAGTCATGGACGGGCAGCGGATACGCCTGTTGCATTAGTGCGCTGGGGAACAAGGGCTGAGCAGCGCACGCTCGTAGGGACTCTAGCGACGATTGCGGATGAGGCAGAGCGTGCTCGCTTCGAGTCGCCGGCAGTCATTGTCGTAGGGGATGTTGTGAAGCTGCGAGAACAGCTAGCTTGGGCAGAGGAGCGCCCGCTGTTCGGTAAGAGAGTACTTGTCACGAGGAGCCGTTCGCAGGCTAGCGAGCTTGTTAAGCCCATTGAACAGCTTGGAGGGGAGACGTATGAATACCCGGTCATTGAGATGCGGGCGCCTGTCTCTCTTGGGAAACAGCAAGCGATTCATCAGGCTTTTATCCATGCACAGCAATATCAATGGCTAGTTCTGACAAGTGTGAATGGCGTCAAGTATTGGTTCCAACA
Source organism: Paenibacillus sp. cl6col (assembly GCF_900102125.1). NCBI lineage: Bacteria > Bacillati > Bacillota > Bacilli > Caryophanales > Paenibacillaceae > Paenibacillus > Paenibacillus sp. cl6col. Next base: position 37,965 of record NZ_FNAZ01000008.1, on the reverse strand, counting down.
CTTGCAGGAGCAAGGGCAGGATATTCGCCAATGGGCGAATGTACGAATCGTAACGGTAGGCCCCAAGACTGCTGAAGCGCTTCGCGAATATGGAGTGCAGCCAGATGTATCTGCTGCTCAGTATAGTCAAGAAGGGGTATGGGATGCCCTTCGTCCATTAATCTCGCCAGAAGAGCGCGTGCTTCTTGCGCGGGGTGATCTGGCGCGCCCTTGGCTGAAGGAGATGCTGCAGCAGCATGGCCTTCTTGTGGATGAGGTGGATTTGTACGAGACCGTACTGCCGGAGTACGATGATCCTTATTTAGTGGAATTGCTGGAAGAGAACGCGATTCATCTGATTACGTTTACAAGTTCCTCGACGGTTACGAACCTGATCGCCGCACTCGAACGCATGGGGGTTCCTGACCCTGTAGCGAAGCTTGGTGGCGCTCAAGTGGTGTGCATCGGGGAGATTACAGCGCGCACGGCGCGTGATGCAGGCTTGCAGGTTGCTGCAGTCGCAGAACGATCTACCATTAGCAGTATGGTGGACGAGATGTGCAGACTTAGCAGTGCTGACAAGGCGCATATACACATTCAAGGAGGTTGCTAACATGGTATTTCCAACTACAAGATTACGCCGCCTACGGAAGACGGCAGCTCTCCGCAATATGGTTCGCGAGACTGTATTGACAGTCAATGACTTGATTATGCCTATATTTGTGACGCATGGTACAGGGATTAAGGAAGAGATTAGCTCCATGCCGGGAGTTTATCATTTCTCCCTTGACCGTATGGATGAAGAAATAGACGAAATTGTTCAATTGGGTATACCAGCTATTGTGCTGTTTGGTGTCCCAGCTTCGAAGGATGCTGTCGGAAGCTCTGCATTCGCCGCGGATGGAATCGTCCAACAAGCGACAAGACGAATTAAGGCGGCTCACCCTGACCTGCTTATTATTGCGGATACATGTCTATGCCAATATACCGATCATGGGCATTGTGGAATGGTTCATGTGCATGAAGTGAATGGATGCGAGGTAGGCGAGATTGATAATGACGAGTCGCTCGAGTACTTAGTGCGTACGGCGGTGTCTCAAGCAGAAGCGGGGGCTGATATTATAGCGCCATCCAATATGATGGATGGATTCGTGCATGCGATTCGTGTAGGTCTTGACGAGTCAGGTTATCATGATGTGCCGATCATGTCCTATTCGGTGAAGTATGCATCGGCATTCTATGGTCCATTCCGAGATGCGGCTCATTCCGCGCCTCAATTCGGTGATCGCAAGACTTATCAGATGGATCCTGCCAATGTGCGCGAAGCAATTCGTGAAGCAGAAGAGGACGTTCTGGAAGGTGCGGACATGCTTATGGTGAAGCCAGCCATGGCATACATGGATGTTATCCGTGTGATGAAGGATCAATTCGATTTGCCGCTAGTGGCTTACAATGTGAGCGGCGAGTATTCCATGGTGAAGGCAGCGAGCAAGCTTGGATGGGTTGATGAACGCGCTATTGTGAGCGAACTGCTGCTTGGTCTGAAGCGCGCGGGAACAGATATGATTATTACGTATCATGCGAAGGATGCTGCACGTTGGCTGTCTGAGCGAGCGTAACAATTGTTGCAGTGGGGCTTGATTAAAAGAAGCGACTTCTGTATAAATAGCAATCTCCCCGTGGCAAAGTTCGTTGAATGTGCCGACGGGGAGATTGTCTACCCGATGTATGGAGCTAGCTAACGTAAGGACTCTGGAACAGTCGGGATACGTCCAGCGTGTATTCGGTCGGCTGCAGCGTCAGGATACGCTGATGCTCGAGATCACGAATCACTTGTTCTAATACGTTCCGATGTACGCCAGCAAGACCTGACATGGCATCAGCGTCGAAGGCGGCACGGATGTAGATTTTATCTCCGCGGCGCTCGCCTTGCTGCTGAGCGATGCGAACGATGTTCTTTACGATGCGGCTTGGTGCATCTAAGAACGTTAAGTCATAGACATATCCGTTCGTCGAGCGCAGTCGACCGCATAGTTGAATCATAACCTGCTTCGCAATATCGTAGTGGGCGCGCAGCAGTAAGTGGAAGCTCTCGGATGTGACGGTAAAGAGAACCGTATCCTCTAATGTCTCTGCTGTTGCAGAACGCGGCTTGCCATCAATAAGCGCAAGCTCGCCGAAGTTGTCGCCGCTCTGAAAGACAGAAAGGATCTTCTGCTGGCCTTTCTTGTTGGATGTGTATACTTTGACGGCACCGCGAAATACGATGCAGAATGTGTGCCCTGGATCTCCCTGCTGGAACAAGATCGTATGTGGGGCATACTCCCGGCGGGATGTGATGGACGATACGATTTCCAGCTGTTCATCAGTCAAATCAGAGAACAGTGGGACGCGTTTGAGCAATTCAATCATGACTTTCCCCTCTTTGCCAAGCCGATTTTTTATTAGTGTAACATAGAACAGAGGAATAAATAAGAAGGAGCAACCAACATGTCTGAAAAAAAATCTGGCCGTGTAGACACACGTTCGCAGGCAGCATTTGCAGAAGCAAAGAAATACATACCTGGCGGTGTGAACAGCCCTGTACGCGCATTCAAATCCGTCGGTCTGACACCCGCTTATATTGAACGGGCGGAAGGATCCCGGCTGTATGATATCGATGGCAATGTATTCATAGATTATGTATGCTCATGGGGACCGCTAATTATGGGTCATGCGCATCCCGAAGTTGTGCGTGCGATCCAAGAGACGGCAGCGAAGGGGACAAGCTTCGGTGCGCCTACGGAGATTGAGACGGCTATGGCGAAGCTGGTATGTGAGCGTGTACCTTCCGTAGACATCGTTCGTATGGTGAATTCCGGAACGGAAGCGACGATGAGTGCAATACGATTGGCGCGCGGTATTACAAAGCGGAGTAAGATTGTTAAATTCGAGGGCTCCTATCATGGTCATGGAGACAGCCTGCTCATCAAGGCTGGTTCGGGTGTAGCGACATTGGGACTACCAGACAGCCCGGGGGTGCCTGAAGGGGTTGCCAGCAATACGATTGCGGTTCCGTATAATGATCTGGAAGCAGTGAAGCTGGCCTTTGATCGATATGGCGAAGATATTGCCTGTGTCATTGTAGAGCCGGTTGCAGGCAATATGGGGGTTGTACCGCCTCAGGAAGGGTTCTTGGAAGGCCTGCGGCATTTGACGGAGCAATATGGAAGTCTGCTTATTTTCGATGAGGTTATGACAGGATTCCGTGTGGGCTACAGCTGTGCGCAAGGGTTGTTTGGCGTCACACCGGACTTGACTTGCTTCGGCAAGGTTATCGGTGGTGGACTGCCAGTAGGTGCATACGGAGGCAAACGCGAGTACATGGAGCAAATTGCACCGAGTGGCCCGATCTATCAAGCAGGTACGCTTAGCGGCAACCCGCTGGCTATGGCTGCCGGTTATACGACATTGTCTTTGCTTACGCAGGAGGTGTATGCAGAATTGGATCGTAAGGGTGCCAAGCTTGAGGCAGGCTTTATCCGCAATGCGCAAGAACTGGGAGTGCCGTGTACAATCAACCGTGTTGGCTCGATGGTATGCCCGTTCTTTACGAATGAGCCGGTAACGAATTTTGATACGGCTCGCACGTCCAATCAAGAGCTGTTCCGCACGTACTTTAAGCATCTACTCGATGAAGGGGTTAATGTAGCGCCTTCGCAATTCGAGGGGATGTTTGTGTCGGCGGCTCATACCGATGAGGACATTGAATTTACAATTCAAGCCAACTATGCTGCACTAAAGAAATCGATCTAAGAATATGCAGGCTTGAATATAGGATGGTATGGTCAATCTATACGCATAAATAGGACGAATACGAGCCCGGCGATTCCGCGTTAGAAGTGGAGACCGGCTTTGAAATGGATAGAAACGGAGGAGGTGCGTTATGACACGATATTGGAGACGACAAGGAGAATGGATAGAATTCATGCCTGGCAAAGCAGCGCTTCAAGATGAACAATCTACACTGGCATGGCTGATTAGCGAGCTGCGTTTGCCGAAGAATTTCGTTCATAGAATGAATCATGCGGGAGATATTCGCACTGCAGGAGATAGGCTGCGTGTGAAATGGTTTGTTGCTGAATCGGATGCTTATGAGCCCGCTGACGCACCTGCCGAGGTGCTGTATGAAGATGATGCTTGCTTGGTTGTATATAAGCCTGCAGGTATGGCGGTTCATCCAACGACACCGGAGCAGGATAAGAGGCGGGATAGTCTTGCCCATGCTGTGGCATGCCACTATCTATGGACGGGGCAGGCTTCCAAGGTGCTGCATATACATCGCTTAGATGTTGATACAACCGGGCCGGTGCTGTACGCGAAGCAGCCGTGTACACAAGTGATTCTGGATGAGATGATGCGCGAGAAGAAGATTGAGCGCATCTATCATGCGATTGTTCAGGGAACGCTGACGCCGGCTTCTGGAACGGTAGATGCGCCCATAGGGAAGGATCGTCATCATCGCGGCAAATATCGGGTAAGCGATAGCGGAGCTCCTGCGATTACCCACTATGAAACACTGCAGCCCGGCTCAGAACTGTCCCTCGTGCGCCTAACGCTGGAGACGGGTCGGACACATCAAATTCGGGTGCATATGAGTGCGAAGGGGCATCCGCTTGCGGGAGATACGCAATATGGGGGCGATGGCAAGCTCATTAGCAGACAAGCGCTTCATGGGGAGAGTTTGCGCTTCATTCATCCGCTGTCAGGAGAACAGATTGTTGTAGACGCCCCGTGGCCTGAGGACATGTTGCGCTTGCGGCAAAAAATATAGTCATGCTCCTCTCTTTCCTCCCATATAGATGAAGTAGTGATACGAGTCTGACTTTGCGACTGTAGCTTAACATCGTTGCCATATCGCATGTACGCTGGTCACAAGGGAAGATGGCATATGAACTGCGGGAGGAGGAGCGGTCTGTGAACGAAGAATCATATGGATTGCGCTTTGATATTTATGAACGTGTGCACTTGTCCGACGAAGTGGTCGGCATTGATCAATTGGAAGAAGTGGAGTTGACACCGCACATTCAGGTCATTCCTGCTGGTGACCAGGTGACAGTGCGTGGCAGCTTGCTGCTGGCTGGGGCATATGTAGGTGCTGATGAACTGCGCAGCAGTCATTCGCTTGAGCATTGGATCCCTGTTGAAATCACACTCCCCTTAAATCGGGTGCGCAGCTTGGATGATATTTCGGTCGATATTGAGCACTTCGATGTAGACCTTTTATCAACACGTACATTAAATATTACAGGAATTTTATCGCTGCGCGGCATCTCAATGGAAAGTATAGAGCCAGCGGCTTGGGAGCCGGAGCAATTTACAGTTGTACATCAAACGGAGCTCGAGCACGATGGGGAAGAGCCAGCGTGGCTGCGTGACTACGGTACATACACACCGGCGTTCACGAAATCAGCAGAGCATGTGACTGAAGAAGTTGCAATTGAATCGGAAGTTGCGACTGAATCGAAAGTAGAAACAGAAGCTGATTATAGAGATTTCAGTCCTGTTAGGGCTTCAGAGGAACAGGAGCAAGAAGAACAAACAGAAGAACAGGCAGAGGAACAGATGGAGGATCAGGCAGAAGAAGAGTTGGAAGAGAACTTCGATCGAGCTGCTGAAGACGTGGAGGTTCGCGAATTCGAAGGGGAGAGGCTGCTGCCTGCACAAACCAATCATGATGCATTTGATGGAGATACTCCCCAATCTGAACGTATTCCGCTCACATGGAGTGGTTCTCAGTGGGCCAGAGAGACGCGAGATGAGGAGGAGCGGTTAGAGGTTCAGAGTGCCGAGGGGCAAGGCGAAGCAGGGCGAGCGCCGGGCAGAGCAAGTGCTGCCACGGATAGCGCAGAACACGAGCCAGCAGCGAAAATGACTCAGTTGGAGTCTCATTCACCGACCCTCTCGAATGATGCAAATACGAATGAGCCTGTTGCGAGAAAGGAAAGTGTGCAATCCATCGAAGTAGATGCAGCTGTTCAATCAGAGGGTGAAGGTGAATCGCTCGCCTCGAATCAGGAAGTGGAGCGGGACGATATTGAAGCAGCTGCTCCATTGAATGAGCCGGAGGATGTTCCAGCAGCTGCCAAGCAGGAGATGAAGGTTGCAATCGGCAAGTCGAAACAAAGTGAGCCGGAAGCAGCGGAACCAGTTGGATTCAGTTCGTTGCTGCAGAAGAAGCGGGAGTCTCAAGAACTGGAACGTATCCAGAAGGAAGAAGAGGCAGCGCAGCTAGCAGCAATGAATGAGGAGACAACTGGTGAGGAAGTAAAGTGGCAGTCGCTATTCCTGCAGCGTATTGATGATGAGCGGGCTTTCAAGAAGGTGCGCTTGTGTATTGTGCAGCGTTCTGAAACACTCGATACAATTGCTGATCGCTATTGCATGAACTCGAGAGAAATTGCGCTCTACAACCGCTTAGCGGAATCGGATATATCCGAAGGGCAAGTTCTGTATATTCCCACCTCGTAACGATATCTCCACTCCCTATAGATAGGCAAGAAACCCGTATGGCTCAATGAGCGACGGGTTTCTTTGTGTCTGAATGCAGTTGTACAAGAGTACAAGCTTCAATATACATCCCACAAAAATCCAATGAAGATGAGGAATAATACAAATAGCAAAAATACGTCAAATGCTGTTGGCAGAAGCAACGTGCGAACAAATTGCAAGCAAATGATGGGGAAAAGAACCCCTTTAATGGAACCTCGAACACGACACCACCACCGTTCCATGTAAAACACCTCCTATAGTACATGTTATGAAAAATGAAAAACAGGATATGACTAATAGTGCGAGTTCAAAAAGGCCGGTTTTCAGCACCGAAGCTTATGCTTCCGATGTGCGTTTTTTCAAAACGCCTCAGTTGGATGAAGCTAGGGCCTGAGGAGCGGAGCGTACGTTTTGGGTACATGAGCACCTGAGATGTTTCCGCAGGAAACATACTTCGTAAGCATCTGCTTAGGCCCGGCTGAATTCAAGATTCGATGCCGAGTCCACTTCATGATTTACTTCGTGATCAAAAGCGGACTTTTTGAACATCCTCTAATAGGGAAAGCATTTGTCAGTATCCTTTTGTGCTTCGTCTATTGACTCGCTCGGTATGCGAAGGTACAATATATCGTAAATGTTATTGTTTATTTTTATAAAGATCTGATTGAAAGACTATGAACAGGATTAGTAAGCGATTGGCCCCTTACAGAGAGCAGAGCGACACGGTGCAACGCCTGCAGGATTGTCCCGCGCTGAAGTCACCTGGGAGTTGCCCTTTTGAACGTGTCACGGTAATGTATGAACACGATGTTCATCATGTTCCGGATACGCTAGAATAGGCCGGCCGCAGCCGTTATTTGCAACTGAAGTGCCGCTCACACGATCTGTAAGATGTAAGGATCTTTACTGGGAGCGGAATAAAGGTGGTACCACGGAAGCTAAACCTTTCGTCCTTTGCGGCGTAAGGTTTTTTTATTTGCCTACGTAAGCGAATTGTCCTTGCAAATACCGAGCTATACGCTTAGAGAAGCATGCATGGATCGAGCAGTATGATTTGCTTTGCTTCGATTATATAGGCTGAACATTGTCGATTAGATACTCATGATTATGTAACGGAGGGATTTGCTTGGCAGAGAATCAAGAGCAACTGTCTATGCCTACGACGTATGATCCGAAGGCAGCGGAGCAGAAATGGTATGATTTCTGGATGAAAGGCGAGTATTTTAAAGCAGGTGAACGCAAGGATGCTGAACCGTTCACAATCGTAATCCCGCCTCCGAACGTTACGGGTATGCTGCATATTGGTCATGCACTTGACTTTACATTGCAGGATATTTTGATTCGTTTCAAGCGGATGCAAGGATATGATGCTTTGTGGCTTCCAGGTTCTGACCATGCAGGTATTGCAACGCAGACGAAGGTAGAGCAGAAGCTGCGCGAAGAAGGAATCACACGCTATGATCTTGGGCGTGAAGCATTCTTGGAGCGTGTATGGGATTGGAAAGAGAAGTATGCGAATACGATTCGTGAGCAATGGGCGAAGATGGGACTGTCATTGGACTTCTCCCGTGAGCGCTTTACGCTGGACGAGGGTCTGTCTCGTGCGGTTCGCCAAGTATTCGTGAAGCTCTATGAGAAAGGTCTCATCTACCGCGGTAAGTATATTATCAACTGGGATCCGGCAGCACGTACGGCATTGTCTGATATCGAAGTTGAATATAAGGAAGTGCAGGGGCATCTCTATCACCTGCAATATCCTCTGAAGGATGGCAGCGGCACAATCACTGTGGCGACAACACGTCCGGAGACGATGCTTGGCGATACAGCAGTAGCTGTACACCCTAAGGATGAGCGCTATAAGCATATGATTGGCAAAATGCTGGTACTGCCGATTGTTGGCAGAAAGATTCCGGTCATTGCTGATGATTATGTAGATAAAGACTTCGGAAGTGGTGCGGTTAAGATTACGCCAGCCCATGATCCGAATGACTTCGAAATGGGACTCCGCCATCAACTGCCGCAAATTACGGTAATGGATGAGTCCGGTAAAATGAACGAGCTGGCTGGTCAATATCAAGGGCTTGATCGTGCAGATTGCCGCAAGCAGATCGTGAAGGATTTGCAAGAACAAGGCGTGCTGATCAAGATTGAAGATCATGTGCATCAAGTTGGTCACAGCGAGCGCAGCGGCGCAGTTGTAGAGCCGTATTTGTCTACGCAATGGTTCGTGAAGATGAAGCCGCTCGCGGAGCGTGCAATCGAAGCACAGAAGTCTGGCAAAGGTGTTAATTTTGTGCCTGATCGCTTCGAGAAGACATATTTGCATTGGATTGAGAATGTACGCGACTGGTGTATTTCCCGCCAGCTATGGTGGGGACATCGCATCCCTGCATGGTACTGTGAGGATTGCGGACACATTCATGTTGCAGAAGAAGACGCGACTGCATGTACGTCATGCGGAAGCAACCACTTGAAGCAGGATGAAGATGTACTCGATACATGGTTCAGCTCTGCATTGTGGCCGTTCTCCACACTTGGATGGCCGGAACAGACAGAAGATCTGAAGCGCTACTATCCAACGAATGTGCTCGTTACAGGCTATGACATCATTTACTTCTGGGTATCCCGCATGATCTTTACGGCGTTGGAATTTACAGACGAAATTCCGTTCAAGGATGTGCTGATGCACGGCTTGGTGCGTGATGCTGATGGTAAGAAAATGTCCAAATCGCTTGGGAATGGTGTCGATCCGCTTGAAGTTATCGAGAAGTACGGTGCTGATGCAATGCGCTTCATGATTTCGACGAGCAGTACACCAGGCCAAGACTTGCGCTTCCGCTGGGAACGTGTAGAACAGGCTCGCAATTTTGCCAATAAGATTTGGAATGCATCCCGTTTCGCTTTGATGAACTTGGAAGGGTTCACTTATGCGGATATCGACATCACAGGCGAATTGGGCACAGCTGACCGCTGGATTCTCCACCGTATGAACGAGACTGCCCGCGAAATTACACGCTTGATGGATGCTTATGAGTTTGGAGAAACAGGCCGTGTACTCAATAACTTCATCTGGGATGATCTATGCGATTGGTATATTGAATTTGCGAAGCTTAGCTTGTATGGCTCGAATGAGCAAGCGAAGAAGAAGACGCAATCCGTTTTAGCTTACGTGCTTGACCATACAATGCGCATGATCCATCCGTTCATGCCGTACATCTCAGAGGAAATTTGGCAGCATCTGCCGCACTCCGGCGAGACGGTAACACTTGCGGAATGGCCAGTATACCGTGCTGAATTCGAAGCGCCTGAGGCGGTTCGCGAGATGACACTTCTTATGGATATGATTCGCGCAGTACGCAATATTCGTGCTGAAGTGAACGTTCCGATGAGCAAGAAGGTAGAATTGATTGTGAAGCCGACTGATCGTATGGTAGAAGCGAACATTACGAACAACCTTGAGTTCGTGGAACGCTTCTGCGGTACTTCGAAGCTGGAGGTAAGCATAGAAGCTGCTGCTCCGAACAAAGCGATGACCGCTATTGTGACAGGAGCCGAGTTGTACTTGCCGCTCGCTGGCCTTCTTGACATTGATCAGGAGATTGCACGTCTTCAAAAAGAAGTCGAGCACCTGAACAAAGAAGTGGAGCGTGTCGATAAGAAGCTTGCTAATCAAGGTTTCATCGCGAAGGCGCCTGCTTCGGTCATTGATGAAGAGCGTGCCAAGCAGCGTGATTACAGTGAGAAGAGAGATAAAGTACTGGCGCGTATTACCGAATTGAAAGAAGCGTAAACAACCTGTGCGATATGTACGACCGATCCGGACGTGAGCGCTGTCACATGCCGGTTCGGTCGTTTAATGACATCTGATAAAGGATGAGGAACTATGCCTACGACAAGCGAGACGGAAGCAACCGATTTTCCTTTTGTTCGGGTAGAAGACGCAATTGATTGGATTAATTCTTTAATTCCTTTTGGAATCCGTCCTGGATTGGATCGGATCGAACTGTTGATGGAGCGGTTAGGTTCTCCGCACCGTCGCTTGAAGTTCATTCATGTTGCGGGCACAAATGGTAAAGGCTCGACCTGTGCGATGTTAACAAGTGTCTTGCTTGCTAACGGATATGATGTCGGCACATTTACTTCTCCTTATATTGAGAAGTATACGAATCGTTTAAAGTACAACAACGAGGACATTCCTGAAGATACGCTGCTTCAACTTGTGAACAAGCTGAAGCCGTTGGTGGATGAAATCGCACAAACGCCGCTCGGTTCGCCGACGACGTTTGAAGTATCAACTGCGCTCGCCATTATGTACTATGCGACAGTGACGTTCCCGGATGTCGTCGTATGGGAAACAGGACTTGGCGGACGGCTTGATGTAACGAACATCGTGACGCCGATCGTATCGATTATTACGAATATCGGCCATGATCACATGGACATACTTGGGGATACGATTGAGAAGATTGCTGCCGAGAAAGCAGGAATTATTAAACCAGGGGTGCCAGCGGTGACGACGGTGGAGCAGCCAGAAGCGCTTGAAGTGATTAAGCAGGCTGCTGAGAAAAACCAATCTACACTGTATGTCATGAACGAACAGTTCCGGGTGGAACTGCTCCATGCGATTGAAAATGAACAGAACTTCACATTCTTCGGCCCATTCCGTTCGATGGAAGGAATGTCGCTCACGATGAACGGGGCACATCAGTTGAAGAATGCGGCCGCCTCATTAATGGCGCTTGAAGTGCTGCGACAATATATGGCTTTCATGTTAGAGGATGCTACCACGCGAGAAGGACTGAAGCGTGCAGCATGGCCAGGGCGCTTAGAGATGGTATGCGAGAAGCCTCGCATGCTGCTCGATGGAGCGCATAATCCGGAGGGGGCAGCGACGCTTGCACAAGCGCTGCGCGATACGTACCGGTATGAACGGCTTCATATTATGATGGGTATGCTGTCGACAAAGCATCATCCCGATGTTCTACGACATATACTACCTTTAGCAGATACCGTTATTTTTACAGAACCAGATTTCCGCAAGAAGATGGATGCGGAGAGCTTGAAACATATTGCCGAGCAAGTGATGGAGGGCGAGGGCGATATACAATGTCCAACCATTCTTGTAGAGCCGGATTGGCATAAGGCTTTGGAACAGCTACAAGCGATAACAGAGCCTGGAGATTTAGCAGTAGTTACGGGGACATTATATCTGATTGCAGACGTGCGTTCTTTCGTTCTGCATCGGACCGAATCTGAAAAGGGTTGGTGAGTTCGTTTTGAATACGACGGAACATATTCATTTTATCGGCATCGGGGGCTATGGGATGAGCGCCATCGCTCGTGTCATGCTGGAAATGGGGTACACCGTCACGGGGTCCGATGTGGCCGAACAGGATTTGACGGAAAAGTTACGCAAAAAGGGAGCGACTGTACATATCGGGCATGACCCTGCCTATGTTCAGAACGCAGACACAGTAGTATACTCTACGGCTTGTCCGAAAGATAATGTAGAGCGAGTTGCAGCTGAACAGCAAGGGATTCCAGTCATTCACCGCTCACAGATGCTGGCGCGCTTGCTGAATGCTAAGAAAGGCATCGCTGTAGCTGGTGCTCACGGGAAGACGACGACATCTTCCATGATTGCTTTTGTCATGGAACGCTGTGGCGTAGATCCGACTTATATTATTGGTGGCGAAGTGACGAACCTAGGAACAAACGCCCAAGCAGGAAATAGTGAATATGTAGTAGCTGAGGCGGATGAGAGTGATGGCTCCTTCTTGAATTATCACCCTCATATAGCGGTTGTACTTAACATAGAGGCAGATCATTTAGAGAATTATGGCGGGGATTTCGAGCGATTGAAGGAAGCTTATGTACAGTTCCTGTCACAAGTAAATCCGGAAGGATGCTCTGTAGTGTGTGCGGATGATCCAATTGTTGGTTCTATGCTTCCGAACTTGGGCGCAGGTGTTGTGACATACGGCATTGAACAAGCGGCTGATTATACAGCTACAGAGATTATTGCGGAAGATCGCGGCATGACCTTTACGATGAATCATCAAGGCAAGGCGCTTGGCACAGTACAATTGTCTATTCCAGGTACGCATAATGTGTTGAATGCAATGGCGACCATTATTGTTGCTATGCGTGCAGGCATTCCGTTTGAACAGGCATCTGCTGCTATCGTGGACTTTATTGGCGCTAAGCGCCGTTTCCAAGTAATTGGGGAAGAGCAGGGCGTACTTGTTGTAGATGACTATGCTCACCATCCGACGGAGATTGAGGCAACACTTACTGCTGCCAAAGCAACAAACCGTCGTATTGTTGCCGTATTCCAGCCGCAGCGTTATTCGCGGACTTATTTCCTGTTCGATCAGTTCAGCCGGGCATTTGAGGGTGCAGATGAACTGATTCTGACAGATATCTACTCTCCAGCTGGGGAGAAGCCGATTGAAGGGGTACACTCTTCGAAACTGGTTGACCGGATTCGCGAAAACAGCAACAGCAACGCACAGTACATTGCGGATAAGAATGATGCATTAGAGCATCTGAAATCAATTGTGAAGTCCGGAGATTTGGTAATCACAATGGGTGCAGGTGATATTTGGAAGACAGCGCGTGACTTAACTGAGGCATTGAAATCGTAGTATCTCTGGCAGTAAGTCAGCGATGTTCCAACAGTGGGATGTAAGTCTGTAAACAACTAGAATAGCAAGAAAAGATCGAGCTGGGGGTCAGGATTTTGGCCCTTCGTTCGATCTTTTTTTCTGTTGACTTATTGTCTTTGTCTGAGTGGATTACACAAGTCTAATAGCAACTACAGCTGCAAATAGAATACGACGAATAAAGAAAAAGCCCCGGCGCTGTACACGTAATCGGAAGGAGATAAGCCCCGAGGATAAGATTCTGCCAACCAGTACTTCTCCAGTAAAAAGAACGACAATCACGCGACGGCCGATATTTCGTCTAACGAATCGACGTACCTCAGCTGGGGTCAAACGCAAGTTGCTTTTCTTGCTTTTCTTGCTGTTCATTCTATTCCCTCCTTTGCTGCGGGATTGTATATCATATGCTAGCGTTGCAAGATTTGATAGGACGCATATAGGAGGACGGACGCACTTTCTAGTCAATAATTTGTAAGGTAGGTTCTATTGGATTCGAATCTAGCATAAATCTACTAGTAACCAATAGGACAAGGTAGGTGTTCGGATATGACCAACATGCGAACGAAGATGACGTTTCGATTCGATGATTCCCAGCCTGTGAAGGATAAACATGAGATTCAGGGCATAGAGGCGAGCAAGAAGAAAGAGCGGCTTACAGATTGGGAGGAGATGTCTGATGGTACGATTGTGAATGGGGTTTCAGTTGAGCGGGCGAGCGTATCAGAACTTGAAGAGTATAGTGAATCAACTCCCATAGAGAATCGGCATCATATAGAAAAGGTCGAAATAGATGCTCCGAACAATGACCGGGAACAAGAAAAGGCAGAGAGCGAAGATGAACGAGTGGAGCGCTGGATTCGGGAGTCGGATCGTCAGCCTGAATATGACATTCCGAAGAACGGTTATGCGATCCCAACCTCTATTGAAGATCCTGCCTCTAGTTCACTTAGTGATCAAGGCGAGTTGTTATGGCATGGTATTCATACACGTTCTCGCAAGCCCCCGGTGTGGAGAGTCGTTGCTTCCGTTGCGGGCGCGCTCGCAACGGGTGCCTTGTTCGGATTTCTCGCTCTGTCTCTATTCAAGGGCGAAGTATCGATGCCTAATCCAAGTGATGCTATTCCAGTATTCGCGAATGATAAGCAAGGAAAAGGTGGAGAGCCGGCATCTAAGGACACGGCATTGAACGAACAGGGAACGGTGAAGGCAGGGGATTCAGGAAGCAAGTCCTCATCTACTAGCAATGGAGAGAATTCGGCTGCAGCCGCAGCAGGTCTGTATGTGACGGATGTGAATATTCCAGAGAAAGTGTTTTACATGCTGCAATATGGTGTGTTCGCCCAGGAAGAAGGGGCTCAGAAGGCAGCGACGGAGCTGAGAGAACTCGGGCTGGCTGCGATGGAGGAGAAGTCAGAGCAGCATCGCGTGTATGCCGCGATCGCACCTTCGAAGGAGGATGCGATGGGGTTGAGCGCGTTGCTGAAGAACAAGCAGGTGGACTTGTATGTGAGAACCTTGAACCGTCCGGCGATTACAAAGTTGGCATTCCAAGGTGACTCAGCCTCCGTGGAGCAATTTTTAGGCCAAAGTGACGTGGTGAATGAATGGTTAATGTCTCAATCGATTGCGTATTTAGAAAAAACCAATACCGAAGCATTCACTCAAGAGATCACGGAACAGCTTCGGAAGGAGCATCAGAAGTGGACACAGCAAATGAGCAACGTGCAAAAAGGGATTCCTGACCAGTCCAAGAAAGCTTGGACGGAGCTGGTTCAGAGCATGAACACAGCAATCAGTGCAGTGAATGAGTATAATAAGCAGCCTTCGTCCTCACATTTATGGAGTATCCAGCAGGCGGTTATGCATTATCGGAATGCAGAGGCGGTTTGGTTGGGTACGATGAAGGTGTAGCTGAGAGCGGAATAGATCACATGCCAATTATATTGTTGGGAACAGAGTCTTTTGATAGGAGCGTAGCTCTTTGAAGGGGCTCTGTTTTGTATATAAGAACTTGCATTCGCATTGTTGTGAGGGGAAGGATAGAAAACTGCATGAATTTGGGATTGTTGCATAGATTACCATAAATTGTTCATCTAAATCTTGCAAAGATCCTCATTTGAATGTTTGTTTCGACAGCCAGTTACGCGTATAATAGAACAGTGTCAAAAAATGGCGAGGAGCGACTACGAAAATGAGTATATCCAAATTCGAGCGACCAACGATCGTAATGGCTTCCTCCTCACCACGGAGACAAGAGCTTGTCCGTTCACTCGGTCTTCCTTATGTCGTACATCCTAGCGATGCAGACGAGACAGTGGATCCCAATCTGGATCCTGACTGTATTGTTGAGACGCTGGCACTGCGCAAGGCACAGGCGGTAGCAGATGTCCGCAAGGCGGCTGGTGAGCACGTTATTGTCATCGGTTCCGACACCATTGTCGTCTTGGATGGCGAAGTGCTGGGCAAGCCAGTGAATGAAGAGGATGCGGTTCGTATGTTGACTAGGCTGCAGGGAAGATCGCACAAGGTGTATACCGGCGTGGCGATGATTGATTCAGCGGACGAACATACAGAAGTTGCGCATGGTGTAACCACAGTCCATATGAAGCCATGGACAGATGAACAGATACATCGCTATGTTGCAACTGGTGAACCAATGGACAAGGCAGGGGCCTATGGGATTCAAGGAATTGGCTCAACACTTGTCACGCAAATTGAAGGCTGTTATTTCAACGTAGTTGGATTGCCGTTGTCGCTTGTTAGCGACATGCTTGCTTCGTATGGCATTATCATCCCGTAATGGGCGCTGCCAGTACGGAGCAGCAAGGTGGAGCAGTAATTGTAAATGAGATAAGATGAGTATGAAATGTTGAATGCAAGACGGTCCTAGGAACAGCGGATGCCGACCAATGGTGCTTCGTCGGTGCATGATGGCGACCGGACAATCGACTACAGGGGGTTGTAAGATGGGACATAGTCCACTTCTACGCGATCTTCCCCATGAAGAACGTCCGAGAGAACGCATGATGCAATATGGGGCAGAGTCATTAAGTCATGCTGAATTACTTGCAATATTACTGCGTACAGGCACGAGAAATGAATCGGCCATTACATTAGCGCAGCGAATATTGAATCACGTAGGACAGCTTCGGCATTTGCACGATATGTCTGTGACAGAGTTGACAGCGATTCGTGGTATTGGCGACGCTAAGGCACTGCAGCTAAAAGCAGGATTAGAGCTTGGACGCCGTATGTCGCGTTCTCGTCTTGAGGATGCACTGCAGGTACGACGGCCGCAAGATGCAGCCGATCTGCTTATGGAGTCGATGCGATACTATGACAAGGAACATTTTATTTGTTTGTTTCTGAATACGAAGAATCGAATTATGGCACAGGAGACGGTTACGATCGGAATCCTGGATGCATCTTTGGTACATCCCCGCGAAGTTTTCAAGGCTGCCCTGAAGTGTGGTGCAGCTTCCATCATTTGTGCTCACAATCACCCAAGCGGAGATCCAACACCGAGTCCAGAGGATGTAGCGCTTACTAGGCGGCTCATGGAAGCTGGAGAAATTGTTGGTATCGAACTGCTGGATCACTTGGTTATTGGCGATAACCAATATGTGAGTTTGAAGGAACGCGGGCTCATGTAATATAATGATTGAGATTGAAGGTTATAAAAAGGAGATTAACATCATGTTGGGTGGCTTTACGAAAGATTTAGGTATTGACTTGGGAACTGCTAATACATTGGTCTATGTACGCGGTAAAGGTGTCGTCGTGCGCGAACCGTCTGTGGTAGCAATCCGCACAGATTCGAAGACGATTGAAGCGGTAGGAGAATCAGCGAAAAATATGATTGGACGTACGCCGGGGAATATCCGTGCAATCCGTCCAATGAAGGACGGCGTCATCGCTGACTTCGACACAACTGCTACTATGATAAAATATTTTATTCGGCAAGCTCAGAAGCAGCGTTCGCTGTTTCCGCGTCATCCGAACGTAATGGTATGTGTGCCTTCTGGTATTACTGCTGTTGAACAGCGTGCAGTTGAAGATGCTACGAAGCAAGCAGGTGCTAGAGAAGCTTATACGATTGAAGAGCCGTTCGCGGCAGCAATTGGTGCTGACTTGCCTGTATGGGAACCAACAGGAAGTATGGTCGTAGATATTGGTGGCGGTACAACTGAAGTAGCGGTGATCTCCCTTGGAGGTATTGTGACATGCCGTTCCGTTCGTGTTGCAGGCGACGAAATGGACGAAGCAATTATTCAATTCATTAAGCGCCAATACAACTTGATGATTGGTGAGCGCACAGCTGAACAGCTGAAGATGGATATCGGCTCGGCTATGGGGCTTGATGAAGAAGAGCAGATGGAGATTCGCGGTCGCGACTTGCTGACAGGTCTTCCGAAGCCGCTCACGATCTCCTCGAACGAAATTACAGATGCTTTGGCTGATACAGTGAGCTCTATTGTTGAAGCTGTTAAGGTAACATTGGAGAAATGTCCTCCTGAGCTTGCAGCTGATATTATGGATCGCGGTATTGTATTGACAGGTGGCGGCGCTTTGCTTCGCAATTTGGATAAGCTGCTTGCTCGTGAGACTGGCATGCCGGTCATCGTGGCAGAGAATCCGCTTGATTGCGTAGCGATTGGTACTGGACGCGCGCTTGATAATATTCATTTGTTCAAGGGACGCAGCAGCTCTGCGCTTCGTTCCAAACGATAAGAATACGCCCATGAGGGAGTCTGATACCCGCGTCGATTCGTTCCAACGACGCGGGCATTGTTATCACTGAAGGTTGCTGCCAAGCCTGATGCTTGGGCATAAGCTTGCGGAAACGACTTCATGATGGCATGTGGACATCGTGAGCGACCTCTTTTCTGAGGGAACGAGTACCTCTTTACGATGAGAAGGTGTTAATACTGTTTAAGCTTCTGGGGAACAAACGTTTATTTTTGATGTTGTTTGGCCTTATTTTGTTTATTGCGTTAATGGGGTTTACACTAGGCGGACGCCTAAACCTTACTTGGCCAGAGAAATTTGTGCATGATACGGTAACCTTTGTGCAGCAAATATTCTACAGACCGGCATCGTATGTATCGAATTTCGTGAAGGATGTCTCCAGTCTGAAGGAACTGCACGAAGAAAATGAGCAATTGAAGACGATGCTCGCGCAATATACAAGGGATAAGGCCTACTACAATTCGGTTGCGGCAGAAAATAAGAGACTTCTAGACGATCTGGAATTTACGGAGCGTCAGAAGCAGATGAATATGCCTTATAAATACCGAATTGCACAAGTGACGTCGATCAATGTGGCCGATCCATTTAACCAGACGTTGAACTTGAACCTTGGCTCGAAAAATGGAGTTCGTCAAGGAATGCCGGTTATATCGACGGAAGGCGTAGTCGGGATTGTCAGCCGCGTATTCGAATTCTCCTCCACAGTCCAGTTGTTGACGAATATGGATGAGAAGGATCCGAACTCACCAGCAATATCAGCTACTGTACTTGGAAAAGAAAACAAGTCTTTCGGCGTGATTGAGTCTTATGACCACAGCAGTGGTACATTCTTAATGACACGTATTCAAGAGGATGATGAGCTGGAAGAAGGAGATACCATTGTATCGTCCGGCCTTGGCGGTTCATTCCCGAAAGGTCTCGTTCTCGGCCAAGTTGTATCGCGGCAAGTAGGGGACATCGGATTGACGCATTCTGCTACGGTTAAGCCTGCTGCAACCTATCGTGACTGGCGTGAGTTGTTCATCGTTATCACACCGGACATGAAGGAGACGGGGAAAGAGGCGCAGCAATGAATCGAAACTGGATGATCGTATTTATGTTCATTCTCTTCCTGCTGGAAGGTTCGCTGCTGCCTGTATTTATTCCAGATGCGTGGCAAGGACGGATTGTCCCGCAACTGGTATTCATCGTAATACTGTATCATGCCGTATATCATCATCGGCATGCTGCGTTGATGATGGGATTGGGATTCGGGTTTCTGCAGGATATTGTATATTATGGCCATATGCTGGGCCCACACACATTTAGCATGGGGCTGCTCGGATATTTGACAGGATTACTTTTTGCGTCTCGCAACACATCCATGATTACGATGATAATCATTTCTGTATTCGGCAGTTTTGCCTATCAGACGATGCTGTATGCAGCTTACCGACTGTTTGGCTTGCATGGAATGACATTCGAATATGCGATATTCGATTTTATGATTCCAAGCTTGATTGTACAGCTTGTCTTCTCGCTGGCCATATATGTTCCGATGCGAAGATGGTTCGACCATTTGTCTGGGAAGAAGTCTGCCGAAGATGAACAGGGGTAATAGCCGTCTTGGAATATGTTTCCAGACGGCTTATGCCTTTTTGTTATCGATAATTTCTTTTTCAACCCGGTGTTGCAGGAACTTTCCTCTTCCATCTCGAAAAAGATAAAATTGGGGAGGGACCTTTCATGACGGCCAAGTCACTGGTAACGATTAAAGGCATGAAGGACGGCCTAGTGTTCCTGCTTGACGATAAGTGTGAATTTGCAGTCTTGTTGGGCGAATTGCGCGACAAGCTTGAACATACACCGCATTTTTTCGACGGACCGATTGTATATGTCGATGTCAAGTTAGGAGCCCGCGCTGCAACAGACGAGCAGAAGACTGAAGTGCTGGATGTACTGCGTCAGCGGGGGAATTTACTCGTACGTTCGATTGAATCTTTTGAGGACAAGAAGGCGGAGCAGAAGGGGTATCGTATTGAGACGAGAACCGGTATGGTACGTTCTGGACAGGTGCTGCGCCACGAAGGAAATTTATTGTTTTTGGGAGATGTCAATCCTAGCGGAATGATTATATGCACTGGCGATGTAATGGTCCTAGGAGCGCTGCGTGGAATGGTTCATGCAGGGGCAGAAGGAGAGCTATCTGCCGTTATTGGGGCCTCGTTATTTGCACCGACGCAACTGCGCATCGGGGAAATTATTAGCAGACCGCCAGATGAATGGGGTGTAACCCAATCGCATATGGAATTTGCTTATGTGCATGAAGGTGTCATGCAAATTGATAAAATCTCGCAGCTACATCGCGTTCGCAAGGACATCAATATGTTCAAAGGAGTGTAGAAGGATGGGAGAGGCAATCGTCGTCACTTCGGGCAAAGGCGGCGTCGGCAAGACGACGACATCCGCGAATATTGGTACCGCGCTTGCTTTGCTCGGCAAAAAAGTGTGCATGATCGATACAGATATCGGTCTTCGCAACTTAGACGTCGTGATGGGGCTCGAAAATCGTATCATCTATGATATCTGCGATGTTGCGGATGGCCGTTGCCGATTGAATCAAGCACTTGTGAAGGACAAGCGCTTTGATGAGTTGTATATGCTGCCTGCCGCTCAGACGAAGGATAAGTTGGCAGTGTCTCCAGAACAGATCAAGGATATCGTTCTGGAACTGAAGAAGGAATTCGAATACGTTATTATTGACTGTCCAGCAGGCATTGAACAAGGATTCAAAAACGCGATCGCAGGAGCAGACCATGCCATCGTTGTTACGACGCCTGAGAATGCTGCGGTTCGTGACGCTGATCGGATCATTGGACTGCTGGAGAATTCGGAAGTCTCCTCGCCGAAGCTGATTGTGAACCGTGTTCGCGCCAATATGATGAAGAAGGATGGCGGCATGCTTGAGCTGGATGATATTTTGCAAGTGCTCAATATCGACTTGCTAGGCGTTGTTCCTGATGATGAAATGGTTATTAAAGCGGCTAATTCTGGTGAACCTACGGTCATGAATCCAGATGCTCCTGCTGCTGTGGCTTATCGGAATATCGCGCGCCGCATCTTGGGGGATACAGTACCACTGATGCCGCTTGAACAGAAGAAAGGCGTGCTAGACCGTGTGAAGAAGTTTTTTGGAATGGGATGATTAATCAGTGTTTAACAAGCTGAAACGAATTGATTGGATTATAGTCGGTATTTTGCTCGTGTTCTCGGTGTTCAGCCCACTGGTCATCCTAAGTGCAACGCATGGGGATGCAATGTTCAGCGATACATCCATGATGATGAAGACGATTATATTCTATATTCTCGGATTTATCCTTATGTTTGCCGTAGCGCTGTTCGATTATCGATTGCTATTGAAGAGCTGGCCGATTTCAATGGGGATCACAATCCTGCTTCTTGTTGGCGTGTTTTTCCTAGGGGCGGATCTTAACGGGGCTGTTGGCTGGTATAAGCTTCCCGGTGGGCAGACTTTTCAACCAGCTGAGCTCGCAAAGATTACGCTCATATTTGCGTTAGCGCAATTGCTAGGAAGACGGAATGGTGATCCACTCTCACTTACGAAGGACTTGCTACCAATTGGATTGGTAACGATCCTTCCATTTGGACTAGTAGTGATTCAGCCTGACCTTGGTAACGCCATTATTTATATTGTAATACTGATTGGTATGCTATGGATCGGAGCGGTGAAATACCGGCATGTCCTTGTGGCGCTCCTCTGTGTTGCGGTCATAGGGGGAGCGGTCTACGTATCGTTCACGACCTTCAATAAAGAAGTCAAGGATTTCTTCGTGAATAAGATCGAGAAGAAGCATTGGTATGAGCGGATAAACACATTTATCAACCCAGCGGAAGCAACCAACGATGCGAAGCATCAATCCAACTATGCCATGATTGCGATCGGTTCAGGCGGACTCAGCGGTGATGGCTACATGAAGGGCGAATTGAAGCAGCGCAGCTTCATACCGTATACGTATTCGGATGCCATCTTCGTGGTAATCGGTGAGGAGTTCGGGTTCCAGGGCTCGGCCCTGCTGCTGCTGCTGTACTTCCTGATGATATACAGGATGATTCTCATTTCCTTCCAGTGCTATGACTTGCGAGGGTCGTACATGATAATCGGCATTGTGTCGATGTTCGTGTTCCAAATATTCGAGAACATCGGAATGATGATCGGTCTTATGCCGATTACCGGGATTACGCTGCCATTCATCAGTTATGGCGGTACATCACTTCTCTTGAATATGATTTGTATTGGACTGGTGATGAGCATACACATTTATCAAGAGAAATATCAGATTGAGCCTTAATGGAGTCGAAGATTAGGGTCTTGGTCTCATCATTTACGAAATTAGCGCTAAGGCGGCAATACGTCCATAACGGATGTAGTGCCGCTTTTTTGCGTACATCTGCTTGTTCTCAGGCTCACTGCTCATATCTGCTGTAGGCTTGTCATACACATGTGATAAGCACATCATTCAGCTGATGCATATTGTTGAAATGGGTTAAGAAGGGATGAGACGAGCATGAAAGAAGATATTCGACGCCGAAGAGAAGAACGAATCCGTGATATTCTAATGGCTGAAGAGATGAAACGTAAGTCGCATGCGAAGGAAGCTGTGGAAGGTAATCTGTCTTCCCATTCACTTGTTCAACCGGATGTCGTGTTGAATGTTCCCTCTGCAACGGCTGTCTATAATAACGGAGAGCAGCATGTGGACTACGAATTCAATCAAGAGTATACGTATGATCCAGAGCAGCAGTGGAAGATAAGCCGTTCGAAGTGGAATGAACGCTACGGCTGGGAAGATCCTCCTACAGGAAGAGGCAATGTATGGCGCTCCTTGCGCTCCAGACTTCTCGTAACCATCTTGTTGTTCGCTGCAGCTTATGGAATCACATCCTTCCCGGCGGAATGGAATGCACCTATGCGCGCTTGGATTCAATTGTCCCTTCATGATGAGATGGACATGCGGCCGATTGCGGCGTGGTATGAGCGAACTTTCTCCGGAACACCTGTGTTCATCCCTTTGTTTCCACGAGATAAGGAATCAACGAAGGCTGTACAGTCCACACATACCTATCCATCCCCGATTAAGGGGCAGATTGTGCAGCCGTTTGCTATGAATCTGAAGTCTGTCGCGATTGCTCCCGATCATGCGAGTGGTGCGGCGATTGAGGTTCAGAATATTGCTACGGGAAAAATTGAACGGGTAACTTCAGACGAGAAGTCAGGAATTACAGTAACTGTCCAACATGCCGATGGTCTTGTTACGGTGTATAGTGGGCTTACAGCGACTTCCGTGCAACAGGATGACTGGCTTGAGCCCGGAGCAACAATTGGTACGATACAGAGTCAGGAGAACCAGTCGGGGGTAGGTGCTGAGCCTGTACTTACATTTGCGATGCAGCAGCGCGGCGTTTATATTGACCCGGCGGATGTGATACGAATTGATTAAATGGGGGGGGACCACCTACTCACTTCATCCGCTATTTGTGATCCTTATGGCTGCAGCTGCAGCTACAGGCTATATATTTGAATTGCTTACGTTATTTACGATCGTGCTGATTCATGAACTGGGACATGTAGCTTGTGCTAAGGCGTTTGGATGGACCATCACGGAAGTGAAGCTGCTGCCCTTCGGAGGGATGGCGGAGACGGATGATGGAGCACTATCGCCTGCTTGGCAAGAGTGGATTGTAGCGGTAGCGGGGCCATTACAAAATGGTCTCATGATATTAATTGCATGGTATGCGGAAGCGATGGGTTGGTGTAGTCCAGAATGGGCGAAAGGGTTTATTCAGGCCAATGCGTTCATTGGATTGTTCAATTTGCTGCCGATTCTTCCGCTTGACGGCGGACGGATGATGCAAGCAGCATGTTCGTTGTGGATGAGCTATCATCGAACCTTGCTTGTTGGTGCGAGGGTCAGCCTTGGATGCAGTGCCATTATGCTGCTGTACAGTGTGTGCCCGGTAGTTGTGGGAGGCAAGCTGAATATTAATCTCTTGATGCTAGCTCTCTTTTTGCTGTGGACCAACTGGGTGGAACATCGGAATGTTCCTTTTCGTTTCATACGATTTTTGATGAATCGTCCAACGAGGTTGCGCGAGTGGGAGAGTTCGGTCGCACTAGGACGCCCAATTGTAACAGAAGGGGGGCGTTCGTTGTCTCGAATCGTTCGTCTGTTCCGCAGAGATGACTACCACTTCATTTATGTAATGGGTGATGAAGGGCGAATCCAACGGATCGTTCCAGAACAGCAATTAATTGATGCCTTCTTCGATGAGCCTCCGCCTCAGAATCGTATGAAATCATGAGCGCTATCTAGGTAAGTTCGGTCACAATATTGGAGGTGAAAAGAAACGGTTATCATTTTTTCTAGCCTGTTCCATAAACCGGCATGTTCACCTTATCCTGCTTCATGTTACAATGGAAGATGACGCGCTGTAGTAGAGGTGATACCATGAATCAGATGATTGTTCACTGTGAGGAACAAGTGACGCAGATGGCGTTGCTTGAACATGGTCGGCTCGTCGAATTTGCAGTCGAACGTGCAACTGGCACAACGCTGGTCGGCAGCTTATTTAAGGGGCGGGTAGTGAATGTGCTTCCTGGAATGCAGGCTGCGTTCGTGGACATCGGGCAGAAGAAAAATGCATTTTTATATGTCGATGATTGTTTACATCCTCATTTGGAGAAGCAGCCTAAGCAGAAACCGCCGATAACGAGTCTGCTTCGAGTTGGACAGGAACTTATCGTGCAAGTGATGAAAGATCAGCTAGGAGGCAAGGGGGCGCGTGTAACCACGCATTATTCTCTACCTGGCAGATATTCGGTGTTTATGCCATATGCCGATTATATCGGTGTATCTAAGAAGATTGAGCAGGAATCAGAACGCAATCGATTGAAGCAGCTTGCTGAACAGCTTCGCCAGGGCGAAGAGGGGCTGATCATTCGAACCGTTGCTCAAGGTGAATTGACGGAGACGCTTGAGGGTGATATTGAGTCACTCCGCGAATTGTGGGAGACGATTGGTTATCGTGCCAAGGAAGCTCAGGCTCCCGCGTTGCTGCACCGTGATCTAAGCATGGTGGAGCGGCTTGTTCGGGATGCGTTCTCACGCGAGATTGACCAACTGCTCATTGATGATGTTCGCCAATTGAAAAAGGTGCAGTCGTTTGTTCGTTCGTTTGACCCTGAATTGGAAAATCGGATTCATGTATACAAAGACAGTGAGCCGCTATTTACCCGTTATCGGGTGAAAGATCAGCTAGATAAGGCTTTCCAGCGTAAGACATGGCTGCAGAGCGGAGGATATCTAGTATGGGATCAGACGGAAGCACTGACGGTTGTTGATGTGAACACGGGAAAATATACGGGGACAAGCGATCTGGAGGAGACCGTATTCTTAACGAATCTGGAGGCGGCCGAAGAGATTGCGCGTCTTATTCGTCTTCGCGATATCGGCGGCATTATCATTGTTGATTTCATCGATATGGATACGGAAGAACATCGAGTGCGTATTGTGGAGCGATTGGAAACGATGATGCGGAAGGATCGTACGAAGTGCTTGGTTGTCGGTTGGACGAAGCTTGGTCTAATGGAACTGACACGCAAGAAGGTTCGTGAGCAGGTCATGCATCAACTGTTCCAACCCTGTGCCGAGTGCGAGGGAAGCGGAGTTGTTTTGTCCTCGCTTTCTCAACGGGAACCGGAAATTATACGTTGATTTTTATTGCAGAGTGTGCTAAGATCTACGGGTATGTGTTAAGTCTAGTGCTGCACATGCTGTAACCGCTCCAGACAGGTATGAAGTGTGAAGCGATGCTTCACCACCTGATTTAGGCGAGTCTGAGACATGAGGAGGTGCAACACAATGTACGCAATTATCGAAACAGGTGGCAAGCAGTACAAAGTTCAAGCTGGTGATGTATTGTACATCGAGAAGCTGAACGCTGCTGAAGGCGAAAGCGTGACATTTGACCGTGTATTGGCAGTATCCAATGACAACGGCTTGGTCACAGGTACTCCGGTAGTATCCGGTGCTACTGTTACGGCGAAAGTTGAAAAGCATGGAAAAGGCGCGAAAATTGTCGTGTACAAGTACAAAGCGAAAAAGAACTACCGTCGTAAGCAAGGTCA
Source organism: Paenibacillus sp. cl6col (assembly GCF_900102125.1). Classification (NCBI taxonomy): domain Bacteria; kingdom Bacillati; phylum Bacillota; class Bacilli; order Caryophanales; family Paenibacillaceae; genus Paenibacillus; species Paenibacillus sp. cl6col. Next base: position 11,856 of record NZ_FNAZ01000008.1, on the reverse strand, counting down.
TCGTCAACCGTATACAAAAGTGACGATTGAGAACATTCAGGCGTAAGAAGGTGCCATATGATTCGCATTACAATACGGCGCAAGCCGGATCATTCAATTGAGAGCTTCTCCATTGAAGGACATGCGAATTATGCTCGCCACGGAGAGGATATCGTATGTGCGGGAGTCTCTTCGGTATCGGTGGGTACGGTGAACGCCATTGAAGCATTGACGGGCATTGAGCTGGAATGCAAGATGAAGGATGGATTTTTGAGTGGACGTGTTCCACGCATTAATCAGCCGGATATCGAAGCTAAGGTTCAATTGCTGTTGGAGTCGATGATCGTCAGTTTACACACGATCGAAACTTCATACGATTCGTATCTTCAAATAGAAGACAATTAAGTGAGCAAGGAGGTAGACTATAATGTTGAAACTGAACCTTCAGTTGTTCGCATCCAAAAAAGGGGTAGGTTCCACAAAGAACGGCCGTGATAGTATCGGTCGCCGTCTTGGTGTGAAGCGCTCCGACGGTCAAGTAGTTTCTGCTGGCAGCATTTTGGTGCGTCAACGTGGTACGAAAATCCACCCAGGTAACAACGTGGGCATCGGTAAGGACGACACTCTGTTCGCGAAAGTGGATGGCGTTGTTAAGTTCGAACGTTGGGGCCGCGATCGCAAAAAAGCGAGCGTCTACCCGGTTGAAGTTGCACCTGTTGCAGCAGCTGTGGAGAACTAAGACGACTGAAGAACCCTCGGCTTGAGCCGGGGGTTTTTTTAATGAATAAGAGACGACAATGCGTTGTTTGGCAAAGTGCAAGATATGTCGAGCCTGTGCACAGCTTATGTAGAGCTTATGCCAAGCTTGTACCAAGCCTGTGCAAAGCCGAAGTTGTTGTTCGTTCGAGAGATAACATAGTCGCTCATCTGAGGAAATGCTTCGAAGGGGCTATGCCACATCAATTCCTTTTTGTCTGCTCATTATTTCCCGCATAATGCCGCCATCAGCGCGGTCCACATTGTTTCTAATTCTGTTGTTACTGGAATGATTTGTGCAAATCCTTTATTTCTTAGTATGATTTTGTTTGGACGAGGTTTCAGGCGCGTGATATACTGAAATTCGGGGAGTTTGTACATAACTGGAAATGTGTGAGTATCGGGGAGCGAAGTGATGAATAGGACAAGCTTATGGATCGGCTGTTGCTGGGCTGTCGCTGCAGCTGGGACAGCAGCTATCATTGGTTGGAATATGCACATCGGGTGGCGTATTGGACTCGCATTCGTTGTGGCTGCCAGTATTGGCGGAGCATTTTTGCTATTCTCGCGACAACAACAACGACAAAGAGAACGAATGCTTCAAGAAACCCAATTAGCGGCAATTCACTTAATGAATCATCAGCGGCATGATTGGATGAACGACTTGCAGCTTCTGTATGGATATGTTCGTTTGAAAAAGTACGATAAATTACCGGACTGCGTGGAAACAATAAAAGAAAGAATGGCGGAGGAAAGCCGAATTGCCAAACTTGGTTTTCCGGAACTCGTTATGTTTTTGATGCAGCACCGTACCTCTGGCGGTACGATGCCGCTCAAGGTAATGATACCAGAGCCTCTTGAACTCGACCGATTGAACCTGGAAGTGGACACTGTCCGCTTGACGAATATGATTATCGAGACGGTTAACACATTCCGCTTCGCATCCAAGGAGCAGGGGGACGCTTATTGCCCGCTGCAGCTTGCGATATGGTGTGAATCGAGCCAGCTTAACATTCAATATCAATTAGAGGGTAAACTGCTTCGGCCGGGCGAAGTGGCCGAGAAGCTGAGACGAATTGCGATGGAACGCGGCGTGCGGCTGGAGCAGTTGTCGGCGAATCATCATGATGGGCAGGACGCCTACCAAATAGTCGTGCCATGCAGTGCATAATGAGGTGACAGCATGTTTGTAGATAAGACGAGGATTTATGTTAAAGGCGGCGACGGAGGCGACGGAATCGTCTCGTACCGCAGAGAGAAGTATGTGCCAATGGGTGGCCCCGCTGGCGGTGACGGAGGACATGGCGGCGACGTTATTTTCCGTGTAGATGAAGGATTGCGTACGCTTGTCGATTTCCGCTACCAGAAGCACTTTAAGGCAGATCGCGGGGAGAAGGGCCGGAATAAGAGCCGGCATGGAGCGAATGCGGAGGATATGATTGTCCGCGTTCCCCCTGGTACGGTAGTCATCGATGATGATACGAAGGAAGTTATTGCTGACCTTACCCGTCAAGGCCAAGAGGTTGTTATTGCCAAGGGCGGCCGTGGAGGACGAGGCAACATCCGCTTCGCAACAGCGAACAATCCTGCACCGGAACTTGCAGAACATGGAGAAGAAGGTCAGGAGCGCTGGGTTATCCTTGAATTGAAGGTCATGGCTGATGTCGGCTTGGTCGGATTCCCGAGTGTCGGCAAGTCAACTCTCCTGTCTGTTGTATCTGCGGCGCAGCCGAAGATTGGTGCTTATCATTTTACGACGATTACACCGAACTTAGGCATGGTGGATGTCGGAGAAGGACGCAGCTTCGTTATGGCCGATCTTCCTGGGTTGATTGAAGGAGCTCATACGGGTATTGGATTGGGTCATGAATTCCTTCGTCACGTTGAACGTACCCGCATCATTGTTCATGTTGTGGATATGGCGGGCATGGAAGGTAGAGATCCATTCGATGATTGGGTGAAGATTAACGAGGAATTGAAGTTATACAATGAGAAGTTGTCCGAGCGGCCGCAAATTATCGCTGCTAATAAGATGGATATGCCTGAGGCAGAAGAGAATTTAGCGGTATTCCGTGAGAAGGTTCGCGAGATGACGGGAAGCGATATTGAGATTATGCCAATCTCCTCGCTGACACGGCAAGGTATTCAAGAGCTGCTCTACCGAGCGATGGAGTTGCTTGAGCAGTTGCCTGATGCTCCTGAAGTCGAAGCAGTGGCAGAGGTTGATGAGCGTAAAATCTATCGCTTCGAGAAGACAAGACATGATTCAGAATTTACAATTCGCCGCGAGAACGATACGTTCGTAGTTGAGAGCGAAGCTGTTGAGAATATGCTGAAGCGCATGCAAATGAACTCTCATGATGCGATCTTGCGCTTTGCGCGGACACTGCGCCACATGGGAATTGATGAAGCGCTGCGCAAGCGTGGTGCAGTTGATGGGACGATTGTCCGCATTGCTGATTTTGAATTTGAGTTCGTAGAAGGCAGCAGCTACTATTGAAGTTCATAAGAAAATGATTAGAACGCCTGACCCTTTTGGGTCGGGCGTTCTTTTTTTTGTTTATTGAGCCAATGGAAGTGGCGCGCTTCGATCAAGTAGGAGTATTGGCCTGATCAATATTCGTAAGACGAAGCAGGTCAGCTTCATCCAGCAGAATATCCATTCCGCGTACACTGTCTTGAATAGAGGAAGGCTTGGTGGCTGCCGGTATGGGAATGAGATTAGGGGATAGTGCAAGCAGCCACGCAATCACAATCTGATAAGGGCTTGCCGAATACTTCTGTGCCAGTTCTGACAATACAGGATGGTTCTGCAAATGGATGGAATTGCTCGGCCCACCGAATGGGCTATACGCAATGAAGCTGATGCTATGCTCATCACAGTATCGAAGCACGTCATTCGAGTGTCTGTCATGAAGATGGAGACGGTTCTGAATACAAGTGATGGGTGCGATTTGCTGGACACGCTGACACTCGCTCACAGTAACATTAGATAGGCCTATATGGAGAATTTTGCCTTCTTCCTGAAGTCGGCTTAACGCTCCAACAGATTCTTCAATAGGAACAGAAGGATCGGGAGCGTGCAAAATGTATAGAGGATGGCATTCCCGCTTTAGAGTATGTAAGCTGAGCTCGCATGCAGAGCGAAGAGAATCGGGTCGGCCGTCGCATATCCAGGACCCATTCGGACGAGCTAGCCCCCCTTTTGTAATAATTAGGTACTCTTCCGTGGAGTAGGCAGATAGTGCTTCTTGCAGCAATTGTTCATTGTGGCCGAGATCGTGATCATCAAGGCAGTACGTATCGGCAGTGTCAAATAACGTGATTCCGCTTTCGAAGGCAGCTTGGATGGTCGCGATCGCTTGCCCTCGGTCAGGTCTGCCAGCTACAGATAGTGGAGCGCATCCTAGGCCGAGCTTTGACACCTGTATTTGAGTAGTACCAAGCAGTGTGTGCATCATGAATAACTTTACCTCCTCTATGGAAAAATGAAGCAGTTTCAAATTTAATCATTTTATACTGTTACTGTGAAGGGAAGAGAAGGTTTCGTTTTTTTTTTTTTTTTTTCGTTTTTTCATTACTTTAAAATAAAAACAAGGAAGACGATAGGGATAATCGTGTATAATAGATTAAACTTTTTATGCCTGTAAAATGGATTAGAGAAAATATTTATAGATTGGCCTATTGCCAACTTGCGCACATATCCGCTATAATGTCCTCTATAAATAAACAAAAGTCTTTATACGGAGGACTCAATCATGGCAGAGCGATATTACTTGGTGAGAGAAGACATATTGCCAGAGGCGGTAGTGAAGACGGTAAGAGCGAAGCAATTGCTCGCGACAGGTGAAGTGAAGACGGTTCATGAAGCTGCAGAACGAGTTGATTTGAGCCGCAGTGCTTTTTACAAATATAAAGACGGTATCTTTCCGCTCAATCAATTGGAGCGCGAACGGATTGTAACGATCTCAATGGATTTGGATCACCGTTCAGGCATTTTATCTAAAGTGCTTGGTTCTGTCGCTTCCTATGAGGGAAACGTATTGACAATCAATCAGACGATACCCCTGCAAGGAATTGCGAATGTTGTAATCTCGGTTGAAACGTCACTTATCGCAGAGCCATTCGGCAATATGCTGGATGCGCTTCGGGATATCCCTGGGGTAAAGCGTGTGACGATCATCGGACAAGGGTAAGTGTACTTGCTTAATTACATCGGTATTACTCTATAACTACATTAGATACAGACAGCTGCTGGGAGAAGGGGAGGAACTGATTTATGAAGCCGATTAAAGTTGGATTGCTAGGATTGGGGACGGTAGGAACTGGTGTTGTACGTATTGTGGAGGGGCATCAAGAGGATTTGTCCAGCCAAGTGGGCTCGCCGATTGTAATTGAGAAGGTACTCGTGAATGACATTCATAAGGAGCGCAGCATTAGCATTCCTGAACATAAGCTAACAGAACATGCAGAAGATATTATTAACAACCCGGATATTGATATTGTGATTGAAGTCATGGGTGGTCTTGAGCCAACGAAGCAATATATCATGGATGCGCTGGAGCGCGGCAAACATGTGGTTACGGCGAACAAAGACTTAATGGCGCTGCACGGGCGTGAAATTATGGCCAAAGCGAAAGCGAATCATTGCGATGTATTGTACGAGGCAAGTGTAGCTGGAGGCATTCCTATTATCCGCACCTTGATGGAGAGCTTCTCATCTGACCGGATTAAGAAGATTATGGGGATTGTGAACGGAACGACGAACTTCATTTTGACGAAGATGAGCAAGGTAGGCGCGGGCTATGAGGAAGTGCTGAGGGAAGCGCAGCAGCTTGGATATGCAGAAGCTGACCCTACTTCGGATGTAGAAGGGCTTGATGCTGCACGCAAGATGGCCATCTTAGCAACACTTGGCTTCCACGCGGACGTGGCGTTGGAGGATGTTGAAGTTCGCGGAATTTCACAAATCAAAAAAGAAGACATTATGTTTGCGAAGCGTCTCGGTTATGAGATGAAGCTGCTCGGTATCGCAGAACGTCAGGATGATCAGATAAGTGTTGTTGTGCAGCCTACGATGGTCAGCAATGCTCATCCGCTTGCTTCGGTCAATGGCGTCTTCAACGCTGTATATGTGTATGGCGAAGCCGTTGGCGAGACGATGTTCTATGGCCCTGGTGCTGGTGAGATGCCTACAGCCACTTCTGTTGTCGCAGACTTGGCGGCTGTCATCAAAAATATGAAGCTCGGCGTGAACGGATTGCGGGCGCTGACTCCATATAAGGAAAAGAAATTAAAAACAGATGATCAAATTTCATATAAGAACTTTATTCTTCTTCATGTGGAAGATAAGGCGGGGGTATTGGCACAGATTACGCAAGTATTCGCGGAGTACGATGTGAGCCTTGATTCCGTCGTCCAACAGCCGAATTCGCATCATCCAGATGCTGAAATTATCATTATCACACATCAAGCCAGCCAGGCGAACATGAAGAAAGTGTTTAAGCATTTTGAAAACTTGGATGTTATTAAATCCATCAAGAGTGCATATCGGGTAGAAGGCTAATCCACTAATCAGGCAGCAGAAAAGGGGTTATTTCGATGAGATACATGGGACTACTAGAAACATACAAATCATATTTGCCTATCAACGACAATACGCCAAAGCTGACACTGCATGAGGGGAATACACCGCTCATTCGCGCGGATCGTCTATCCGAAGAGCTTGGATTGAATTTGTATTTCAAATATGAGGGATTGAACCCTACTGGATCGTTCAAGGATCGCGGCATGGTTATGGCAGTAGCGAAGGCAGTAGAGGAGGGGAGCCGCACAATCATGTGTGCTTCTACAGGCAATACATCTGCTGCGGCTGCAGCTTATGCAGCTCGTGCTGGCTTGAATTGTATCGTTCTCATACCGAACAATAATATTGCGCTCGGCAAGCTCGCTCAAGCAATGATCTATGGTGCCAAAATTATTGCGATTCAGGGCAACTTCGACCGTGCGTTGGAGATCGTGAGAGAGATTACGGCCAAGCACCCGATTACACTCGTGAATTCGGTAAATCCATATCGAATCGAGGGTCAGAAGACGGCGGCTTTCGAAGTGTGTGATCAATTGGGGAAAGCGCCCGATGTGCTTGCAATTCCGGTTGGCAACGCTGGCAATATTTCGGCTTATTGGAAAGGGTTCAAGGAATATCATGCTGCCGGCAAGACAGACTCCCTGCCGAGAATGGTAGGGTTTGAAGCAGAAGGTGCAATGGCGATTGTAAAGGGTGAACCGATTTCGGATCCGGAGACGGTGGCTACTGCTATCCGAATCGGTAATCCGGCAAGTTGGAAGACAGCAGTAGAAGCTGCTGAACAATCGGCTGGCCAAATTAATTACGTAACCGACGAACAAATCCTTGAAGCTTATCAATTAATGGCTGCGAGGGAAGGGGTATTTGCTGAGCCGGGCTCTGCTGCTTCGCTTGCTGGTGTGCTGAAGCTTCATAAGGAAGGATACTTCAAGGGCGGAGAGACTGTGGTGAGCGTGCTTACTGGACACGGTCTGAAGGATCCGAATATCGCAATTAAGACAGTAGCGAAGGAACCGCTCGTCGTTCAGGATACAGAAGAAGCTGTTATGGAAGCAATTGCGAAGCTGGAGCGTGAACAATAATGTGGCGGGAAGAAGGGGTGCTCGTGCGTGTACCGGCGAGCACCGCGAATTTAGGGCCAGGATTCGATACACTGGGCATGGCGCTTCAACTTCATCTGTGGGTTGCGATGAAACCAGCGGATCAAGCTATCATTCGATTGCACGGCTCTGATCTTGAGGGGGTACCGACGGATGAGAGCAATCTTATCTATCGAATTGCACAATCAGTATTTGATGAAGCGGGAATTGATCGTCGCCCGATTGAAATGGAAGTATATAGTGAAATCCCGTTGACAAGAGGACTCGGAAGCAGTGCCTCAGCTATTATTGGCGGTTTGGTAGCGGCGAATCAGCTGATCGGTGAACCGCTCGATGCGGGTCGTCTCTACGACATGGCGACGGCTATTGAACGCCATCCTGACAATGTTGGAGCATCCCTCATAGGCGGGATTGTAGCAGCTGCATGGGATGGAGAACATACGACTTATGCTCGTGTTGAGCCGGATAGATACCTATCCACTGTGGTCGCTATCCCTCAGTTCCAGCTTGAAACAAAGCAAGCTCGAGGTGTGCTGCCGAGCCAAGTAGACATGGCCAAAGCCGTATTTAATATCAGTCGGTCTTCACTTCTTGTAGCTGCGTTGAGCAGTGGGAGATACGACATCTTGTCTGAAGCGATGAAGGATTGTCTCCACCAACCATACCGTGCTCCGATGATTCCAGGTATGACTCATATTTTGGAGCATGCTGTGCAGCATGGTGCTCTTGGTGTCGCGCTCAGCGGCGCGGGCCCGACTCTGCTTGCGTTTATTGACAAGCGCAGTGACAGCCAAGAACTCATTTCGTTTATGCGAGATACATTTAGTGAGCATCGAATCGATGTTGTTGTAAAGGAATTGGAGCCGAGTCATGAAGGTGCAGTATGTATTGGTACATGGAGCGATATGGAATCAATCTTATCTGCGCGCATGCTTGAATAGTCTACGAAGGAGTTAGCATACATGGCACGAATTGCATTATTGCCGGAAGGCTCCGTTTCGCATGAAGCGGCATTGCATTTAGCAGGACATGATCATCAATTTGTACACTATAAGCTGATTTCGGATGTGTTTCTTTCGACTGCGCGTGGCGATTCAGAATATAGTGTCATCCCCATTGAGAATACAATTGAAGGTTCGGTCAACCTACATATGGACTGGATTGTTCATGAGGTGGATTTGCCGTTTCAAGCGGAATGGGTCTTTCCGTCTATTCAGAATTTGATTGGACGCCGTGAGGAACTGCAGGGAGATTGGGGAAGTATTCAAAAAGTAATGTCACATCCTGTAGCGATGGCACAGTGCATGCAGTACATTCGCAAGTATTTGCCGCATGCGGAACTCGAACATGTGAGCAGTACAGCTGAAGCAATCAATATTGTGAAGCAGAATCCAGGTCGCGGCTGGGCAGCTATTGGAACGACTGTAGGTGCGCATACGCATGGGTTGGATATATTGGCGCCAACAGTGACGGATCATAATAACAACTTTACTCGATTTGTGCTCATTGGGAGGAAACCACTAGAATTACCTCCTTCAACTGCACATAAGACGACCATTTTGGTTACCTTGCCTGAGGATTTCCCGGGGGCGCTTCATCAGGTTTTGTCTGCATTTGCTTGGAGACGGATTAATTTATCTCGCATTGAGTCCCGTCCAACCAAGAGGAAATTAGGCAGTTATTACTTTTACATTGATGTAGAAATGGCGTTAGATACCGTTCTGCTCCCTGCTGCCATCGAAGAAATTGAAGCGATCGGCTGCCAAGTTCGTATTCTTGGTTCTTATCCAAGTTATTCGTATGAGTTCTCATTAGCGGATTCAAATGGGTGAGGGAAAAGATATATTAAAGACAAATAACAGCGCTGCAAGCTGCAATGATATAAGTAGTTTTGTAGTGCTGTGCGAGTATTCCGGATCGTTGTCCTCCCTAACAAGGGAGGATTTTTTTTGATTTTATTGCACACATGGATGTCAAACGCCTATTTGCTGCATAGGATAAAGTAGGTGATTTCGGGCTTATGTCCGGTAAGAGTAGGATGACGAACGTGTGGGAGGTTGCATGAAGTGAAAATACACATTGTCAAGAAAGGCGACACGCTATATGCGCTGGCGAAAAAATACGGAATTACTTTAGAAGAACTTATTGCTATGAACAGTCAGCTTGCTAACCCGAACGAACTGGATGTTGGCATGAAAATTAAAGTCCCGTCGACTCCGGTTCCCTCAAGTGGACATGAGATCGTTCACAAGCACGTTGTAAAGGAAGGGGACACCCTATGGAAATTGTCTAAAGCGTGGGGAATACCTCTTCAAACTTTAATCGATGCGAATCCGCAGCTCAAAAATCCGAATGTGCTGGTGATCGGTCAAGTTGTAAACATCCCTAAAATGCAGTCAGATAGCAATGTTCCGGCCCCTAATGTTAATAAACCGCCATCCTCTAAGGAAGAAATGACGAAGCCCAAGTCTGAAGTAACGAAACCGAAAGAAGAGGTCGTGAAGCCGAAAGAAGAAGTAACGAAACCGAAAGAAGAGGTCGTGAAGCCGAAAGAAGAAGTAACGAAACCGAAAGAAGAGGTCATGAAGCCGAAGGAAGAAGTGGAAAAGCCAAAGGTTGAAATCACGAAGCCAAAAGTAGAAATTGTAGAGCCGAAAAAAGAAGTTATGCCGCAAACCAAAGTTCCTCAACCGAACGAAGAGAACAAGCAAGTGAATGAGCTAAAACCTATCCAAGAGATTGTACAGCCCAAGAAAGAGGTCAAGAAACCACACCATGCAACTCAATTTGTATATGAAATGGAAAAGGTGGACTATGGAAGTACCCAACATGCGCATCCATGGGTAGGGTACAATCAGCCTATGAACTACCCGTCAAACTTTGACCCATCTATGGGGAATCAATCTTTTCTAAACCAGCCAAACATGCAACAACCTTATGCCGCCCCAGTTCCATCATTTCCGCCAAGCTACGAAATTCCTGTCCCAGTTATGCCGCAATATGTGTCCCCTGTACAGTATGAGCCTTGTGGTTGTAATCATATAGCTAGTAATTGGTACCCTACCAACATCCAACCGAATATTGAACCTTACGTGCAATCGGACATCCAACCGAACATTTATCCAAATGTACAACCGAACATCCAACCGAATATTGAACCTTACGTACAATCGGACATCCAACCGAACATTTATCCAAATGTACAACCGAACATCCAACCGAATATCGAACCTTACGTACAACCGAACATCCACCCGAACATCTATCCAAATGTCCAACCAAACATTCAACCGAATATCGAGCCTTACGTACAATCGAATATACAGCCGAATGTATCGCCGATCACAGAGTCGAATCAACCGTTTTCTCCTTATGAGTGTTACTGCCCACCGACACCCGTCTTCTGCAATCCTGGCTTTCCGCCTGTACCAACTGCTATCTATCCGCCATATCCTCCTGTGTATGGTGGTGCAGTATCGACGGTTCCGGGATATATTCCTTCTGCAATTCCGGCTGCAGTACCAACAGCAGTATGGGGGCCGATTGCTCAACCATTTGTGTATGCTTGTGGTTGTGGAGAAGAGCATGGCAAGCATCCATATGCGAATCAGTCATTAATGAATGCCGCCCCAGTAGGTGCACAAGGAAACGATTCTTATGAGCAGCCAACAGGGTATGGTTCGGACGGTATGCACTTCTACAATCCAAACTTATACGGATCCATTCCGGGATTCGCCAATTCGTCTTTGGGGAGTAACGCTTCAATCGGAGCGGGTGGTCATGGCAAACGTGCAGAACATGAAGTGGAGTTCAACAGAGAATCGGCATCCACAACGGACAAAGAAGGGCATGTATCCAGTGTAGGTACAAAAAAGGAACAACAGGCGAGGATTAAAGGGTCGCCTTCCCGGACGACAAAAAAGAAGAGCACGGAAAAAAAGAAAACGGCGCAGAAGCGTTCTAACGTGAACTCGAGAAGCATTCCGTGGATCAACGGATAGTCCAAAGGAAGCTGGAGTATCAACTATGAGAGAGACTGCATTAAGCAGAATATTCATGGTTGATATTTCCTGTTGTCAAGATGGGACAGGCCATGATATATTATAAATCCAGTCGCGAGATGCGGCGGCGCAGTAGAGCTTCAACGCTTCAAACGAATCTTCTAAAAAAGATTTTTTAAAAAAAGTGTTGACAACAAATTAGCTCCTGTGATAAGATAAAGTTCCTGTTGCGAAAGATGTTGAAAAATGTCGGAGCAGCAAGAAATGAAAATTGTTCTTTGAAAACTGAACAACGAGCAACGTTTGTGAATGAGGTAGCAATACCTCGTCAAAAGATATGAGCAGTTCAAACTTAACTTTAACGGAGAGTTTGATCCTGGCTCAGGACGAACGCTGGCGGCGTGCCTAATACATGCAAGTCGAGCGGACTTGA
>NZ_FNAZ01000014.1:0-93366 GCF_900102125.1 Paenibacillus sp. cl6col | reverse complement strand
TTATGGGCAGGTTACCTACGTGTTACTCACCCGTCCGCCGCTAACCATCAGGAGTGCAAGCACTCCTTCAAGTCCGCTCGACTTGCATGTATTAGGCACGCCGCCAGCGTTCGTCCTGAGCCAGGATCAAACTCTCCGTTAAAGTTAAGTTTGAACTGCTCATATCTTTTGACGAGGTATTGCTACCTCATTCACAAACGTTGCTCGTTGTTCAGTTTTCAAAGAACAATCTCAGTCAGCAACCAATTTCTTAGTTACTTTCTTTTTCTCACCGCTTTGTCAGCGGCGACTTTTATATCTTATCATTTCGTTCATTTCTTGTCAACACTTTTTTAAAACTTTTTTTCAATCTCTTTTCGAGACTGTTTTTTGTTTTAAGTTTGTTAACTCATGTCCGAAGCGACATTGATTAATTTATCATAAAGACAAGGGGTGCGTCAACCACTAAATACCTACCATTTTAAGGGAAATGACAAGCGCGAGTCCCGGGATACCCAGAAGCCCCACTCCTGTTAATGTGGCAGGGTTGATAGGTACATGGATTCCCGCTATCCACCCCGTCGAATTCACGATGTACAACAGCGCAAATGCGCTAACTCCATGAAGAAGAAAGGTTATGATACCACGCCATGCCAGCCGCTGACGAAATAGCACAATGAACAATCCAGCAATGGACACAAGGAGCAGACCAACCAACAGCATTTTCGTCACTATAATACCTCCCCTAACCGCAATGCATGCATCCCTACGCGCTTGGCTCTCTTCATCAGCATGGCAATCCGCTTCTCAGCTGCCTCAAGCGTCGAGATCGCATAATCCACCTCATCTGTACCTAGTGCATGCTCAAATCGCACACAAGCCATTCTCCACTCCGCAACCGCATTACGGATATCCCTCATAAGAAGCTGCTGCTCAGACAACATTAACCCATACTCACGCTTGTCCCTATTTCGCATGAACCAGTTCTTCATACGTTTCCACATGAGTTCCCCTCCCCACATTCACTTTAGTCATGAATATGAACGTCGGGACAAGACTAGAACCTCTTTATGAGCTGCTTCGACCATGCGAGACAGCACTCTAATGAACAGGAATATCAATCATCCTCTTATAGATAACAAAAAAAGCCCTCGATATTCGAGAGCTTCTATATCAAATCATGAAGAAACAACATTTTAGGCCTGCTCACGATGGAGATCCACCATTACAGAACATCCCTCCGGCCTTCTAACGCCTTAGACAAGGTCACCTCATCGGCGTATTCGAGGTCACCACCCACAGGAAGTCCATGAGCAATTCTCGTTACACGAATGCCAAACGGCTTCACAAGCCGCGAAATATACATCGCTGTTGCTTCCCCTTCAATATTTGGATTCGTAGCCAAAATCAATTCTTTGACCCGCTCATCACTCAAACGCTTAAGCAGCTCAGCAAGACGTATATCCTCTGGGCCTACTCCCTCCATTGGTGATATCGCGCCCTGTAGCACATGGTAATACCCCATGAACTCTTTCGTTCGCTCCATCGCAACCAAATCCTTCGTTTCCTGAACAACACACATTACTGAGGCGTCACGTGTCTTATCCGAGCAGATACGGCAAGGATCAATATCTGTAATATTGCAGCACACAGAGCAGTAGTGCAGGTTCCGCTTCACATTAACGAGCGCCTTTGCAAAATCAATAACGTCATCTTCCTGCATGCGGAGTACATGGAACGCAAGACGAGCCGCTGTCTTCGGCCCAATACCGGGCAAATGTGTAAATGCCTCGATCAACTTGGCGATCGGTTCTGGATAATACAATGCGGGCTCTCCTTTACGATAGCTTAATCAACGAACTCAACATCGTCTCACATCAAAAAATGTCCCCTAAATGGTAGAAACGGCATATACCAGAATCGGTATATGCCTCACATTCGTGTTTCTCTACATTAGAACAAGCCAGGAATTTTCATTCCGCCTGTGAATTTAGACATGTCGTCATTTGCCATGTCTTCTGCTTTAGTCAACGCATCGTTAACTGCAGTAATAACAAGGTCTTGAAGCATTTCGATATCTTCTGCATCTACTACTTCTGGTTTGATGGAGATGCTAAGCAATTTTTTGTGGCCGTTAACCTCTACAGTAACAGCTCCGCCGCCAGATGTACCAGTTGCTTTCTTTTCAGCCAATTCTTCTTGAGCTTTCAACATTTGTTCTTGCATCTTTTTAACTTGTTTCATCATTTGGTTCATATTGTTCATCGCCGTGAATCTCCTTTTTTCTCCATTTAAGATAAGTTACTCTTTTATGACAACGAGATCTTCTCCAAATAACTGGATTGCCTCGTCAATCCATGGTTCTTGAGAATGATTGCGGCCTTCTTGGCCCTCTGGCTCCAGTTGGAACTCTTGCTCTTCCTTATCCTCTGTCTGGGCGGCTGCAGCCTCCCAGTCCTTGAGCATCATCGTATCCATCTGGTATGTCTTGCCGAAGGTCTCGGATAGCACTTGCTCAATCACCTGCTTGTTAGTCGGCTTCTCCGTCGTATCACGATGAATCGAATTTTTGAAACCGATAAGAATTCGATCCTCTAGACATGATACAGGCTCACCGTTAACCAACCAAGCATGAATGGTAACACCGGCTTCCTTCACTCGCTGAAGCACTTGTCCCCAAGTCCCCCGAATGCGATTGAATTCGGCGCTGTTATGATTCGCAAGGTACCGTGTGAACTGCGGTGGCTGTTTAGAGAACTTGGATACGTGTCCAGATGGGCGAGCCGCAGCAGGCGTACGCTCATGCGTTACCTGTTCCTGACGACCTCCACCTGACTTCATCAGCTGTTCAACCTTCGTCTCTAAGGACGTAATCTGTTGACGCAAATGTTGCAGGGAGGATGAATGTTCCATTCCATCCTGCCGAACCTCTCCCTGAGCGGAATCCCCAGTATCCGTATAACGATTCATCGGACGCTGTCCTGAAGCTGCCAATTGAAGCAGCGCGACTTCGAATAAAGTCTGCGGCTGCACAGCATACTTCATATCCGTCTGGTATCGATTCAGCGTATCAATGATATGAAATAGACGACTCTCTGTGAATCCCTCCGCCATTTCACGGAAAGACTCTACGCGAGTCAACCGATCCGTTAGCGCATCCCCGCTCGGCACCATCTTCATCATAAGCAGATCTCGGAAAAAGTACAACAGGCTTTCCATGCACTTATCCGCACTCTTGCCTTCCTGCATCAACTGCTCAACCACCGAAAGAACTGAACCTACATCACCCGCCTGTACTGCTCGGGCAAGCTCCGCAAACCTCTCTTCGGGCATACCTCCTGTAATGTCCAATACCTGTTGATAGGTAATGGCTCCATCAGTAAAGGAGGCAGCTTGATCCAGCAAGCTGATCGCATCACGCATCCCGCCATCAGACAGCTTCGCAATATAAGTCAAACTGTCATGGTCTGCCTGGATGCTCTCTTCTTCGCACACCTGAGCCAAGCGCTGTACTTGCTCAGCAAGTGAAACTCGACGAAAGTCAAATCGCTGGCAACGCGAAATAATCGTGGCCGGAAGTCGATGCGGCTCCGTTGTCGCCAAGATGAACATCACATGCGCTGGCGGCTCTTCTAACGTCTTCAACAAGGCGTTAAAAGCTTCTGTCGTCAACATGTGTACTTCGTCAATGATGTACACTTTGTAGCGAACTTCCGTTGGCGCATACTTCACCTTTTCGCGAAGATCGCGAATTTCCTCTACGCCGCGATTCGATGCAGCATCGATTTCCACTACATCCATCACCGCGCCAGCTGTTATGCGCCGACACGCTTCACAAGCGTTGCAAGGCTCCGGGCCTGGCCCTTGTTCGCAGTTGACAGCCTTCGCCAGTATTTTCGCCGCACTTGTCTTCCCGGTTCCTCTTGGACCGCTGAACAAATATGCATGCGAAAAACGCTGCTCCCGCAGCGAATTTTGCAGCGTTTGAATAATATGCTGTTGTCCGACCATGTCTTGAAATGACTGTGGTCTCCATGCGCGATACAATGCGATATGAGCCATGATGCAACCTCGAAAACGTTTTTACTTATTATACTATATCATAACCTCTAAAAAAACAGCCATTCCCTCTCTTTGGAAAAGAGAGGCGTCCGTCACTGCTGCTATGAACCCTGATAAGGGACAGCGAGCGTGAATGTCGTGCCAAACCCCTTGGATGAAACGCGTATCGTACCGCCCAAATCATGGATAATCCGTTGGCATACCGATAATCCAAGCCCTGTCCCATTCTGCTTCGTGGTGAAGAAGGGATCGAATATCTTATCGACGAGGAACGCAGGAATTCCCGGCCCCGTATCATGGATATCAATCAACACACGTTGCTCCACACTATCCCGCTTCACACTTACCGTAAGTGTGCCACCCTCCACCATCGCCTCAATACCATTTTTGGCGATGTTGATGAACACTTGCTTCAGCAGCTCGCGATCGGCAACCACGTTCGGCACAGTCTCTCCCGCCTCGTATCGAACATGTACGCCGTGCAGCACTGCTTCACTCCGAATAATCGGCAAAATATCATTCATCACCTGATATACATTCACACGCTCAATCGTGACATGCTTCGGCTTGCTTAAGAGTAGAAACTCCCCAACCAACTCATTGATTCGGTTGATTTCGGTCAGCATGATCTCGGTGTAATGGACTTCCTTCGCCATCCCCTTGTCACGCAGCGTCTTCTTGAACATTTGCAGAAACCCCTTAATAGAGGTCAAGGGATTACGAATTTCATGAGCTGTTCCTGCGGCAATCTGTCCAATCATCGCCAGACGGTCGCTTCGCTGTACCTGCTCCTCCAACGAGCGCAAATTAGACACATCCTTGAATAGCACATAAGCACCTACGATCTGCTGCTGTTCATCACGCATGACATTCGAATCCATAAGAAGCTCATATCGATCCACACCATTGCACCAAGAAACAGCATGATTCCGCACACTCACACCTTCAAGCAGAGAACGTTGTACGAGATGATGCTCTGTAGGCATGTCACCAAATAGCTCATTGACCCGTCTCCCGAGCGCCTTCTCTCTCTCCCATCCCATCACTATGCACGCCATATCACTGATGTCTACCAATGTGAACTGATTATTCAGCAGCATGATCCCTAAATTCACATCCTGAATAAAAGCACCGGCAAATTGCTGCAGCAGGGTTAGTTCCGTATCCGCCGCCTGTACATTTGCTCCTTCATTGCAGGAATCAGACATAGAATTCTGCGCCAGAGCGCCGTGTAACGGCATGCTTGAATCGATCATACACTCACCTCTTTTTGCAGAAACGAAAATGAGATATCCGCTCACTTGCTGTTCACTCTAAACTTCGCCATCAGGCAATCTTTTTCCTGCTGTTTATATAATATGAACATGTATTCATATTTATTGAAACAAAAAAACACCGGTTATCCCGGTGTCCTCGTATGCACTATATGAACCGTGCACCTGTTATTGATAATTGCGATCCGAGCGGCACTTCTACACTACGACTCAGGCCAGGCTTCCCTCCGGCACATGAGCTCTCCTACTTATGGCTGCTTCCTTCCGGACCTGACCAAGTTCATAGGCACCCATTGCGGAGGACCCAGCCGTCAACACCGAGTGTAAACGCCAAACCCCACATCGACAAAACCTCTAACAGGAATTCAACCTCGCTACAGCGGATTGCGAGTTACAGGGCACCGCTACCTCCCCGTCTAGCACGGCATAACTTAGTATAGACGATTTGCTGCAAAAGTGCAACTGACGTCATTTGTTAACAGATATGGCATCTGCTTCTTCCTTACTGTCATCCGCATCTTCTTCCATTTGTTGCAAATACTTCAACAGCACACAAAGCAATGAACTCATAAGTCCAGATCCTAAATAAATCCACGGCGTAGCACCTGATACCGGATACAGCCATTGCAGTGCACAAGCTGATAACACCGCATATACCAGTACATAAATGACCCAGAATGAAGCAAGGGACACAGTCTTAGCCACCCAGATGAGCTCCAAAATGATAACCCCTACTAATGCGAAACTTGTGACAGCGAGACTGAGCCATGCCAGTACAACATTACCATCCGGCAGAACTGGCCACCCCCAAGCAGGAAGGGCCCTTGCAGCCAAGCGAAAAATACCGTATTCAACCCCAACAACGAAGAAAGTAGCAACCATCACAATGAATGCGTCTTTGAACAACGTACCCATTCCTCTTTGCACACGATGCCCAAATTGTTCCGATCGCGCATGCTTGCGCCGTTCACTCCACTCTCCTGCCGCAACAAATAGAACCCCCAAGAAAAGCGTGCTTCCGACGATGGACAAGGGCAGCTCACCCTTGATGATGTGCCATATAAATCCCAAACTAAGCTCAAACAACCTTTCGATCATGCCGTTCACGCTCCGCTCCTTCTACTGTGGCCCCAATTCAAAGTCCAAATTCACCGGTTCTTTGGGCATTGTATCATTTACCGCTCGTCCACCCGTAGTAGGTACAGATTCATCAACAATATCCAAGCGAAATCCATCCACCCAGACTTGACCCGGACCGCTTAATAGCACGCCAAATGCAATCGCCTCCGCATAAGGTGCAATATCAAGTACAACTTCATAGGGCCTCCATTCGGTCGTGCCGCTAATCGGACGATTGTCCATGTTGTCGAAGTTAATAGGCACTTCATCCTTCCCGTCAATCCGCATCCACATGCCTGCCCATCCCTGCACGTCGTCCGTCTTCAGAAACGCTGATAAACGAAGGCGCTGTCCCACATAATTCTCAGCCTTGAACATTTGCATCAACGTGCCAAATCCTCGTGGATCCGCATCCACTCTTCCTTGAATCGTACCTGACGTCCTCCCGCGATATACATGAACGCGATCAAGAGTAACGCTATATTGGTGCGGATACACACCTGTTATGATCCATCCCTGTGGAGCAGACTGCATCATCCCATATCCGGTATTCTCAGATTGATTGTTCTCATCCATTCGATGATCCCCCTCTGGCGTGTAAAAGCATCGGAAACCTTGGCGGTATACATGCGGTGTCATGCCATACCGCTGCTTAAAAGCACGAGTGAAGCTGTCTTGCCCAGAAAATTGATATTCTAATGCGATGTCCAGTATGCGCTTGTCCGTTGACAACAGCTCCACCGCAGCCCTTGCCAATCTGCGCTCCCGTAATAATGTCCCCACACTGACACCCACATGCCGCTGAAACACACGATTAAAGTGAAAACGGGAGACCGTGCAATGTTCCGCTATGTCTGCTGCATCCACGTCCTCTGTAATATGCAGTTCTATGTAGGCTATTGCTTCTTTGATCCATTTCTCGTGCTCCAGCCACATAGCCAGCCCCCCAGTCATCTTGAGGCAATGCCAGCACATGCCTCGTAAATCCCCATTCCATTCAATCGTACCGTATTTACTCCCCTTTGTTTTGACATTTTGTGCGAAATCGAGTTCCGGACAGCAAACATCAAGTCAGGAAGGATAAAAATATACAAAAAAAAAAAATGAACTCCCTTGGCTGTTGCCAGCAAGGGAGTCCATATCGTAAACAGACGTATTAGATACCGTATTTCTTTTTGAATCGATCCACACGACCACCAGCATCCAAGAACTTCTGCTTACCTGTGAAGAATGGATGGCAAGCGGAGCAAACCTCTACCTTCAAGTTCTCTTTAACGGAACCTGTTTCGAAAGAGTTGCCGCATGCGCAAGTTACAGTCGTAATGAAGTATTTCGGTTGAATTGCTTCTTTCACTCGAATTCACCTCTTTCCGCCCTGAGCCCTTTGCGTGCCCAGAGTATATAAAAACACATGAATGGATTATAGCATGTTTGCATCTAGTTCGCAATCTCATGTTATAACCATATTCTTGTCCGCCATAACAGCGAACGAGCGCTTAGGAGCTCACAGAGCTGCTGCGTGTTCTGCGCGGAGGCGGGGTTGGTGTTCCGCTCGTATCAAGTGCTGCAAGGAACTCTTCGTTCGTCTTCGAATCACGCATCTTCTTCAAGAATTGATCCACGAATTCCGGAGACTCGTTCATGTTCTTACGAATTGCCCACAGCTTATCAAGCTCTTCCTTCGACAACAGCATTTCCTCGCGACGTGTACCCGAGCGACGAATATCGATAGCCGGGAAGATACGGCGTTCAGCCAGCTTACGATCCAGATGAAGCTCCATATTACCCGTACCTTTAAATTCTTCATAAATGATGTCATCCATACGTGATCCTGTCTCAACGAGTGCCGTTGCCAAGATCGTCAAGCTTCCACCCTCTTCAATGTTGCGGGCAGAACCGAAGAAGCGCTTTGGACGATGGAAGGAAGCTGGATCAATACCACCAGACAACGTACGGCCAGACGGCGGAACCACGAGGTTGTATGCTCGCGCCAAGCGCGTAATACTGTCAAGCAGGATAACAACATCCTTCTTATGTTCCACGAGACGCAGTGCACGCTCCAGAACAAGTTCTGTTACCTTGATGTGGTTCTCAGGCACTTCATCAAATGTGGATGCTACAACCTCACCTTTTACAGAACGCTGCATATCCGTTACTTCTTCCGGACGCTCATCAATAAGCAGAACGAACAGTTCAATCTCAGGATGGTTGGTCGAGATGCTATTTGCAATCTCCTTCAGAAGCAATGTCTTACCTGCCTTAGGAGGGGCGACGATTAGCCCGCGTTGTCCAAGACCAACAGGTGCGAGCATGTCCATAATGCGTGTGGACACTTTGTTGGAAGCCATCTCAAGCACAAGTTTCTTCTCTGGATATAGCGGCGTCAGGGCCGGGAAGTGCAAGCGTTGAGCTGCTTCATCCGGATTCTCACCATTGACGGCGTTAATCTGAAGCAATCCGAAATAGCGTTCGTTCTCTTTTGGCGGACGGCATTTTCCTGATACAAGATCACCAGTACGCAAATCAAATCTGCGAATCTGAGATTGAGAGATATAAATATCTTCCGAGCTAGGCAAATAGTTAATAGGACGCAAGAAGCCGAAGCCCTCTGGAAGGATGTCCAATACTCCCTCCATAAACATGAAGCCGCCTTGTTCCGCCTGCGCGCGCAAGATAGCAAATATTAATTCTTTTTTCTTCATTTGACCATAGCCAGGAATCTGAAATTGTTTTGCTAGTTTATATAGCTCGGTCAGCTTCTTCGTTTCCAAATCGGAAATTTGTAAATCCATGAATACAACTCCTATTCTGTTGATAAATACAAATGATGTCAGAAGGATAAGTCCATTGTGAAATCGTTACGTATAAACGCAGCGGCGTGTCAACATGAGATATGAAGGCTGGTTGATACAATGAGATGGTGGACAGATAACAGATGGGAACCATTCGGTCTGGGTAAAAGATAGCCGTTGAAGCGAAGCACTTATGGAAGTGATGGTGCTAAACGCTGCAGCCTCTCCAAGGAATAGAAAGGGAAATACTCTTCGTACGTTCAATCCTGCCAAAAAGTTGCATTTTCTTCTGTATCCGAAAGAGAATGCTCCACTTCCACTCTCTTTCGGACACAGTCCAATACACAAACGACGAATACTAGATGAAATTCCGCACAGCCACATGAGCAGGGCGCATCATGGGGCGCACCGCCACACCTTAACTGACGATCGCGAAATGATCATTATCCTATTTTTACCCTATTACCGTCGAATTATTCCGTCTGACGCCATACATCAGCGCCTAAATTTCGCAAATTTGTGACTAGGTTGTCATAGCCACGGTCAATATACTCTACGCCGGAGATTTCAGTAATGCCATCCGCTACTGTTAGTCCTGCAATGACAAGCGATGCTCCCGCACGCAAATCCGCTGCTTTCACTTTCGCGGCATGCAACTTGGTTCCTTCAATGACAGCAGAGCGACCTTCTACACGGATTTTGGCTCCCATGCGAAGCAGCTCAGGCACATTCTTAAATCGATTGCTATATACGAGATCGGACAGCATACTTACACCAGTTGCTTGCGTGAGCAAGCTTATCATCGGTGATTGAAGATCGGTTGCGAATCCTGGATATACAAGCGCCTTTACATCGATAGACTCGTAGTCAGGCTGGCCAAGCACGCGAAGGGATTCGTCCCCTTCTACGACTTGCACACCCATTTCCTCCAGCTTCGCCGTAAGTGCTTCCAAGTGCTTAGGGATAATATTGTCGATGAGAATATCGCCGCGCGTTGCAGCAGCAGCGATCATATAGGTTCCTGCTTGAATGCGATCCGGAATGATAGAATGACGGCAGCCATGCAGCCCTTCTACACCTTCAATACGAATCGATTCCGTACCAGCACCCTTGATTTTGGCACCCATTGCATTGAGCAGGGTTGCCACATCTATAATTTCAGGCTCTTTGGCCGCATTTTCGATAATGGTGATGCCTTTGGCTCGGGAAGCCGCAAGCATAATATTAATGGTTGCTCCTACACTAACCACATCGAGGTAGATTTTGGCGCCGCGCAATTCACGCGCCGAAATATGGATCGCTCCATGTTCATTGGTTACCGTAGCACCCAATGCTTCGAATCCTTTAATATGCTGATCAATCGGACGGGGTTCAAAGTTGCATCCTCCAGGCATGCCTATAGTTGCTTCGCCAAAGCGGCCGAGCAAGGCGCCCATTAAATAATAAGAGGCCCGCAATTTCTTCACAGGTCCGTTATACATCGGCATCGAAATCATGCTAGATGGATCAATTCGCAAGGCAGAACCTTCCCAGCTTGCCTCTCCACCGAGTTCGGTAATAATCTCCGTATAGGTTGCAACATCACTTAATGCCGGCAAGTTATCGAGCACTACTTCACTCTCTGCTAAAATCGCCGCAGGAATGAGTGCGACTGCACTGTTCTTCGCACCGCTGATCTGCACAGTGCCACGCAGCGGCCGCCCACCGCAAATCATTAACTTTTCCATCACAAGCTAAGTTCCCCCCACGCCGCACCTATCACAGGTTCGGCTCGCCCATATGCTTTATTGGATTCATGTTCATTCATCATAACGCTAAATAATCGCAAAAAAGGGAAGAACACCGGCGAACCGGTGCTTTTCCCGCATTCGTAAACATAAATATGAGTATCAATTATGCTTGGTTGTTGGATCCGAACAAGCGGATTTTGTTGCGAACAACTTCAACCATTGCATTGCGTGCTGGCGTCAAGTATTTGCGAGGGTCGATAACGTTCGCATCTTTAGCCAATGCTTCGCGGATAGCCGCTGTGCAAGCAACTTGGTTTTCTGTGTTCACGTTGATTTTACCTGCACCTGCTGCGATCGCCTTGCGAATGGATTCGTCAGGTACACCGGAACCGCCGTGCAATACGACTGGAACTGGGATTTTGGAAGCTACTGCTTCAATGATATCGTAGTGAAGTTTAGGCTCGCCTTTGTACATGCCGTGAGCAGTACCAACAGCGATTGCAAGTGCATCTACGCCAGTTTCTTCGTAGAAGCGGATTGCTTCTTCTGGGTTAGCCAATTGAGCTGCATCTTCGTCTACGTGAAGATCGTCTTCAACACCGCCGATTGTACCCAATTCACCTTCAACGGATACGCCCATAGCGTGAGCTGCTTTAACGACTTCTTTAGTCAAACGGATGTTGTCTTCGTATGCATGGTGGGAACCATCGAACATAACGGAAGAGAATCCGGCACGAATACAAGCCATAGCTACTTCAAATGTGCTACCATGGTCAAGGTGCAAAGCGATTGGCAAGCCGGATTTCTTAGCAGCTGCCTCAGCCATTGCTACTGTGTACTCCATTCCCATGTAACGCAAAGCGCCTTCGGATACACCAAAGATAATTGGTGCGTTTTCTTCCATCGCCGCTTCTGTAATTGCTTGTGTGAATTCCAAGTTATTGATGTTGAACTGACCTACTGCAAATTTGTTTTCTTTTGCTTTAGGCAAGAACTCGTTCATCGAAACTAATGGCATGGTCTCCATCCTCCTAGGAAGTTGTTCGTCGTCTGTCTATCTAGATTATAGCCGACATCTTATACGGTGTTATTATATCACAATTGGGCGTGAAAAAGTAAACAACCTCTTGACAAAACAGCTACATTACGTTTACGGCTACCGCTTTCCCCGAAACCGCTGCCTCATTGGCCGCTTCCATCAATTTTGTCAGGTCCAGCGCCATTTTTACGTTGTCCATGCTCACTTCTCTGCACTGCACATGACCGACCCATTGCTCAAACATATTTGGGATCTGTTCATCAAGTGGAACGATGTTCCATTCACCATCCCCCTCATTCAGTCGAATGCGTATTTGCTCATCCGGCATTCCGTACATAATGCTTCCTCTTGCACCATGAATCTCAATTATGAACGGGGATTGACCGGTAACAAACCCTGTTTCAGCAATTCCAATGGCACCTCCAGTATATTGGAGCAGCGCAACTGCGTTATCCTCTACTTCTTTACCCGTAACATAGCCATACGACGCAGTTACGGCCTCAGGCATACCCAACAGTGCACGGGTAATGTACATCGGATGACAGCCAAGATCAATCATTGCCCCACCGCCGCATTCCGCCCGGTTGTAGAAATGCTCTGGCAGCCATCCTGCCAGCGCTCCATTATGCGCCATACGCACACGGACAAGCGATACATCGCCTATAGCACCCTCTTCTACTATCCGACGCAGCGTAACAATATCGCGCTCACACAGCTTCCGAAGAGCAACATTCAACACAACACCATTGGCTTCCACAGCATTCACGATGCGTTCCGCTTCAGCTGACGTAAGCGCTAATACTTTCTCAGTGAAGATGTGCTTGCCAGCTTCCGCTGCCTTCACCATAATATCCTCGTGGAGGGAAGTCGGCGCTACTACGACAATCGCATCAATATCCTCTCTCAACAGCATGTCATCCAAGATCGGATAATAAGGCACATGATAACGTCCTGCATAGCGCTCTCCGCACTTGGCATCTTCATCCCATATTCCAACTAGCTCTGTATCTGGATGATGAAGGATGAAATCTGTATACTCTTCTGCATGAACATGCCAATAACTACAAACTGCTACACGTATCATCATTAACACCCCTGTATGATCCCTTATTGTCTTACTGATGTTATTTTGCTTAGCAAGTATAGGCCAGGATTTAGACAACACGAGAAACGAGGAAAGCCCCTAATGGGGTCTCTGCTGAGCGCCCTCCACTAGAGGCATGTCCAATTCTTCGTTCTTCGTACCACATAGCAATAATCGAAGGCCTTCCTCCGACCTTGCTCGGATAACATTGAAGAAGGCCAGGGCATCCCCCGGCATGTTTCTTGTTTATCGTTCGTACGCCACTTCTAAGAAGGCATAGTCATCTGATTATTCGGCTGTCCCTGCTCTAATGTCATATTGACCGCAACCCTCATCTCATCGATGTCGAAAGGCTTCGTAAAGTGCATCAATGCTCCGAGGTCCGTAGCTTCCTTAATCATATCCAACTCGCCGTAAGCGGTCATCATAATCACATTCATATGCGGCTTCATCAACTTGATCTGCTTCAAAATTTCCAACCCATCCATGCCCGGTATCTTCATGTCCAACAGGACAATATCCGGCGACTCCTCTCTTACGATCTCAAGCGCCATCTTGCCATTGGAAGCTTGATAGGTCGTATATCCTTCGCTACTGAACACTTCCATGAGAAGAACCCGAATACCATTCTGATCATCGACAATCAATACTTTCTTATTACTCAACTGGTACCCCTCCCACCGCGTCTCACGAGCGAGTGTGCAGCATCCTCTAGTTCGAATGAGTTAATCTCTCACACTGCATGCTTATTTTACCACTCCACATGTACTGTACATATTCGCTTCTTTACAATAAAATCCTTCTTCTTTCAGGAAAAACATCACAACTCCCACATAAAAGCAAAAAAAGCGAAGACTCTCCAATTAGGAAAGCCTTCGCTTCATATATTTTATGCGTTATTATCCACGGTGCTTCATTGCCGCTTTGACGAATTCACGGAACAATGGCTGCGGACGGTTCGGACGAGAGATAAACTCTGGATGGAACTGAACAGCCAAGAACCATGGATGGCTTGGAAGCTCGACAATTTCCACCAGTCGGCCGTCTGGGGACGTACCGCTAATCTTCAATCCAGCACCTTCAATTACTTCACGATATTCATTGTTGAATTCATAGCGATGGCGGTGACGCTCGTACACCAGCTCATCATTGTAGCAAGACATAGCGAGTGATCCCTCTTGCAGCTTGCAAGGGTACAGACCAAGACGCATTGTGCCGCCCAAATCTTCAATATCCTTCTGCTCTGGAAGCAGATCGATAACCGGATATTCTGTTGCTGGGTTGATTTCGGAGCTGTTCGCGCCATTCAATGCTGCGATAGAGCGTGCATATTCAATAACCGCAACTTGCATACCAAGGCAAATACCGAAGAACGGAATTTGTTGTTCACGCGCATAGCGGATCGCTGTTACTTTACCTTCGATACCACGATCGCCAAATCCACCTGGTACCAAGATACCGTGTACACCCGACAACTCTGCATCTACGTTTTCTTCTGTAATCTCTTCTGCATTCACCCAACGGATATTGACTTCTGTATTTGCATCAATACCTGCGTGAGCCAATGCTTCTACGATAGACAAGTATGCATCATGAAGAGCAACATACTTACCAACGATTGCAATCTCAACTTGTCCTTGAAGCTGCTTCACACGGTCAACAAGCTTCGTCCATTCCACCATGTCTGGTTCTGGTGTTTGAAGCTTCAAATGATTTACAACATAATCATCCATTCCTTGCTCATGAAGCATCAATGGTACTTCATACAACGTGGAAGCGTCACGGCATTCTACAACCGCATTCGCATCAATGTCGCAGAACAAGGAAATCTTGCGCTTCATATCCTCTGCAAGCTCATGTTCTGTACGGCATACGAGCATATTCGGTTGAATACCGATGCTGCGCAATTCTTTGACACTGTGCTGTGTCGGCTTCGTTTTCACTTCGCCCGCAGCCTTGATGTAAGGGATCAAGGTAACGTGAATATACATCACGTTGTCACGGCCTACATCACTCTTAATTTGACGAATTGCTTCCAAGAACGGCAAGCTCTCGATATCGCCGACTGTGCCACCGATTTCGGTAATAACTACATCAGAGCCGGATTCCTTACCTGCACGGAATACGCGTTCTTTGATTTCATTTGTAATATGCGGAATAACTTGTACAGTTCCGCCAAGGTATTCACCGCGGCGTTCCTTTGAAATAACTGTAGAATACACTTTACCTGTTGTCACGTTGCTGTTCTTCGACAGGTTGATGTCGATGAAGCGCTCGTAGTGACCCAAGTCAAGGTCTGTCTCAGCTCCGTCATCTGTTACGAATACTTCGCCATGCTGATAAGGGCTCATTGTGCCCGGGTCAACGTTAATGTAAGGATCAAATTTTTGGATCGTTACTTTGAGCCCCCGATTTTTCAGCAATCTGCCCAGGGATGCAGCCGTAATCCCTTTACCAAGAGAAGAAACGACGCCGCCCGTTACAAAAATATACTTTGCCACTGGTGAAACCCTCCTATGATCAAGTGCATTCAAGACATGTTCTCGGGAGGCTTTGTCTGTAGAACAGGTTCGATACACGCGAGTTCCATAATCTCATGATGTTATCGTAACCCATTTATGCGATATTCATTGATGCAAAATGTCATTAAAAAAGCTCCTGTCTAAAATGTCCGGAAATGGTGTTCCGTAGTGGACGGGAGCTATTTTATACGAATCAAATTGTACCAATTGCAATCGGCAACAAAGCCATAAAAAACTGCAATTCGTATCCTAAAAAAACAAAAAAGTGACTCCCGTAGTGTCACGGGGCACTTTCTTCATATGTGAAAATGACTCTATTTAATTACGTGCAAATGCAAAGCCCATATGCTAGTTTACTCTGTAGGCATTCTCGTGTCAAGGGAGATCGAGTTGATTTTTCGCAGGGGCAGATTATATGGAAAATGCCGCTTACGTATCCCTCCTGAACATACCCCAATCAGCTAGGATATACAGGAAAAATAAGCAAGCGGCATTCTAAAATGCGAAATCAAATCCTGAAGAGGATCTTACATATCCTCTTCCCGGTCATCCTCTTCTTCGAAGTCATCGTTTTCTTCTTCGTTCAGATCCGCATCTTCTTCATCGATTTCCTCTTCGATGTCAACATCATCTTCTACATCAGAATCTTCATCCTCGAAGATCTCCTCTTCCTCTTCGCCATCTTCATCGACGAAGTCGAAGTCTTCTTCTTCATCATTGTTGAAGCTGTCGTCATCATCAGAGTAATCATCATCGTCGTCATCGTTAATGATGCGTGGACGAGGTGTACCCCCGGTCATCGCCTCTTCAGAACGGTCAACCGGATACCAGCGTTTCAATCCCCACAGGTTCTGGCCAACACAAGCAAAACGACCGTCAATGTTAATTTCCGTATATAACTGCGCAATGACATCGTTAATTTGCTCTTCGTTCAGACCCCGCAGCTTAGCGACTTCATTCATGAGATCGCGGTAATAGAAAGGCGTGTTGGCAGCTTTCAGTACCATGAAGGCAAGATCCACCATCGGTATTTCTTGCACTTTTTCAGGGTCTAATTTCAAATCCAGCGGTGTGCTCATTCGGACACATCCTCTCTCTCTAAAAAGTTCAAATTGCATTCACTTATCCATGTTCACACATAAGTAAACCCGATCTCAAGTGAAAATGCAAGTTTTCTTCCTATAGACGAGGAAATGCCACAAGTCGGACAAAAAATAGAAACGCGAAGGGAATCCCTTCGCGTTCGACTGTATCCGCACCCGATGAAGGCTCACGCCCCGTATCGGGTGTGCTAAGCCCTTCGTCGGCTCTTCTTCATACTATGTCCGTGGAAGTCTTTTGACACGGTGGAAGGCCTATCTTTCGCAAAAAAGGCATCTACCCCAGTCCACGCCGGGGTCTGATGCATACGATATGTAAAATTGTCTGTTCAAAAAGACGCTTCAACCGATCCACATTCTTTCGGGTTCACTTGATTATCATATGTACGCTTTTTGAACAACCGTTACAAAGGAACTGTCGGGAGGGACTCGACATTGGATATTACGGGCTTACTCCAGTTACTTATTCAAGGGCTCAGTACCACTAAGCCCTGCGAACGACAACTGCTCATCCGCTTCCGCACCCATGAACAGTATGAACAATGTTCCGAGGTGCTGCATGAACTCGAAGCAAGCAGATCTGAGCTTGCTGATATTCGCAAGGTTCCACTCATTGATGGCTGGGTATATCCGGCCAGAACGGACTTCGATTCCACCCTGCTATCGACCGCTTATGATGTTATCGTAGAAGAAGATATTCATCTCTCGATGCACGCCGTATCCCAGCGTCCTGTCAATTGGGAGCGCGGCATTCCTTGGGGGGTTAAGCACATCAAAGCACCCCAAGCTTGGAGCACGACTACCGGTTATCGTGTTCATATTGGTGTCATTGATACCGGGGCTGATTTCCACCATCCTGACCTTCGGCACTCGCTCACCCGCGGCATTAATCTGATCCAGCGCGGTTTGCCCCCACATGACGACAATGGCCACGGCACCCATATCGCAGGTACGATCGCCGCTGCCAATCAAATGTACGGCATTATCGGAGTGGCTCCTCGCGCCATTATTCATCCCGTTAAAGCATTCGATGAAAATGGAGCAGCCTTCGTATCTGATATTATCCAAGGCATTGATTGGTGTGTCCGCCATGGTATGAATATCATTAATATGAGCTTCGGCATGAAGACCCGCAGCAAGTCGCTGCTCACTGCTGTCACGAACGCTTATAATGCTGGCGTAACCGTTGTCGCCTCCTCTGGCAATGATGCGAAGCGGAAGTCTATTGATTACCCCGCCCGTTACTTGCAGACGATCTCGGTTGGAGCTACTGATCGAATTCGGAAAATTGCCTCCTTCAGCAACCGCGGCCGTTACGTCGACATTTATGCACCCGGTGATAAAATTGTATCTGCTTGGATCAAGGGCAAATATCATGAAATGAGCGGCACCTCAATGGCCACCTCACATGTAAGTGGCGCTATTGCTCTGCTGCTTGCCATGAAGCCTGGTCTCAAGCCTGGTGAAATCAAAACCTTGCTGCGACGATCGGCAAGTCCGATGCGAAGCCGGAATACTACTTCTCGTAGTTTAGGAGAAATCGATGTTATGCGCCTCCTTAAGGAAGCAGAACGCTGACGAGATCCGAACGGGAACAAACACGAGAATGGATGGAAACAAAACAAGGGCAGCCGAGCAAGTCGACTGTCCTTGAAGTTCATTCATGTAGTTGTGCTGTGGTCTAGGAGGCCATTACCGGATCTAGCTTCGTTCGAGGCGTGTTCCACAACTCTGTCCACTTCTTGATTGCAGAGATGAGGATGATGACTCCGAGCACCATCATAATAATTGACAACGATGCATTCAGAATGCTGTAGCCCTTATTAGTTGGATTCAAGTACACATTGGATATCATCCATATTCCCGCATAGTTAACGGTTACGAACAAGTAAGCGAGCGGCACAAGACAAGTAAGTGCATACCATCGCTTATCTGCAATCTTCATAATAACCGTAGCACCGATGATAAGACCGATGGAAGCCATCATCTGGTTCGATACCCCGAACAGTGCCCATACCGATCCAATATCGCCAGAGAAGAGCAGGTATCCCCACAAGAAGCAAGCAAGCGCACTAGCAAAGATGGAGCCAGGTACCCAATCTACTCGTTTCAATGGCTTATACACTTCTCCGAAGAAGTCTTGGATAATGTAGCGCGCCACACGTGTTCCCGCATCAATTGCGGTCAGGACGAATACCGCCTCGAACATGATAACAAATTGGAAGAAGTACGACGAAAGCGATTCGAACCATGGGAACTTCGTGAAAATGTACGTCATGCCAACTGCGAGTGTTACAGCTCCACCCGTGCGGCCTTCCAAGTTCAAACCGATCTCGCGCGCGAGATCCGGCAAATGAACCACATTCATGCCCAGCGTCTTAAACGCTTCTGGCGTTGAGTTAATTGCGAAGTAGTCAGCAGGCTGCAAGGCAGTTGCCGCTATAAGTGCCATAATCCCTACAACGCATTCGACCAGCATCGCGCCGAAGCCAACGACTTTAATATCGCTCCAGCGATCCAGCATTTTCGGTGTCGTACCCGATCCTACGAAGGCGTGGAAGCCAGAGATTGCTCCACAAGCTATCGTGATCGAAATGAACGGCCATACTGGGCCTGCCAGTATTGGGCCTCCACCGTTGATAAATTCAGTTACGGCTGGGAATGGAATATCAGGATTGATAATGAACACACCGACGATAAGAGCAATGAATACTCCGATCTTCATAAAGCTGCTCAAATAGTCGCGTGGTGCAAGGAGCAGCCATACAGGCAACGCTGCCGCAAAGAATGCATATATCGGCAAAATAATTGCCAGCGTCTTCATATCAAAGGTCAACCATTGGCCAAGCGCGGTACCTTGAATGTAGGGACCCATAAATACACCGACCATCAAAAGTACAAAACCAACGGTAGAGGCAAGCTTCAGATTGCCTGTCTTCTTGTACCAAATCCCAACCATCATGGCAATCGGGATCGTGATGCCTACCGAGAAGGTTCCCCATGGATTGTGTTCAAGCGCATGGAGCACTACCATCGACAGACCCGCCATCGTAATCGTAATAATGAACAGCATCGCTAGGCCCGTACAGAAGCCTGCCACTGGCCCAAGCTCATCCTTCGCTACCTCAGAGAGCGACTTGCCTTGCTTGCGCATGGAAGCGAACAATACAACCGCATCATGTACAGCACCGCCGATAACGGCACCGATCAACAACCAGAGCAGCCCTGGCAGATAACCGAACTGGGCAGCTAATATCGGACCAACTAACGGCCCTGCCGCAGCAATGGCTGCGAAGTGATGACCGAAGGTCACCCATTTATTCGTCGGCACATAATCCTTGCCGTCATTTAATTCGTGCGCCGGAGTAGGCTTGGAATCGTCTAACTTTAACACTTTGTTTGCCATAAATGTTCCGTAGAGGCGATAGGTGATCATCAAGATGCAAATCGAACCAATCACTATTGAAACCGCATTCATGATCGTCCACTCCTTTCGAGCTGTTGCTGTTATCTTACCTTATGAAAACAGCATTACCCTGTTTTCAAAGCAGAATGCCGCATGTCCATGATGAAGTGCACAAAAAAAGGATTGAAATGCAAACGATTTCAACCCTCTCTTCTACCTTATTCACCTTTTCTCCATCCCATACCAAAATCGATTGGATAATTGGTGAACACCATTATTATTTTAAAATCCTAGAAGCTGCTTAAGTTCCTTCATATAGGTACGACTCACGGGTAAGCTGGATCCGTCCTGCATCTTCAGTTGGCATGTGGAGTGGAACCATGGCTCAATCTCTACAATGCGATCCACATTCACCAAGTAGGCACGATGCACACGAATAATGGATGGGTGAATCAGCTTCCGCTCCAGTACACTAAGTGGTTCTCCTACACGATAGCGCTGTTCTGTCGTTGCGACGACTGTCTTTCCCTCTTCAAACCCGATGTACACGATGCGATCCACATGCAGAACAACAATGCGCTCATCCACCGTCGTAATGGCAAGCCGCTCTACCCGTTCTGTCGGGGTAGACCGGGAATGTGATATTACCTCATTCTGCATCAATGTAACTGAACGCGAGCCCTGCTTCTCCAGCTTCTCGACGGTTAGCTGAATGCGCTGCTCATCGAACGGCTTTAAAATATAGTCAGCAGCGTTCAACTCAAAAGCACGCAGCGCATATTCATCATACGCCGTTGCGAATACAATCGCAGGTGGCTCATCCAACGCGCCCAACCGTTCTGCTGCCTCCAACCCACTCGCTTCGGCAAGTTGAATATCGAGAAATACGACGTCCGGACGTAGCGCCCCTATGCGCTTCAACGCCTCTTCCATCGATTCTGCCTCTCCTACAACGTCAACCCGCTTCGTCCGGCGAAGCAGATAACAGAGTTCGTCACGAGCTAGCGGCTCATCATCCACGATAAATACTTTCAACATCGATGTCCCCCCGTTCGCTATAATGAATCGGCAACGTAATCGTGACCGATGTCCCTTCTCTAAGTGTACTATCGATTTGAATCGAGCCCCTGCTTCCATACAGTTCTTCTATTCGCTTCACAATATTGCACAGCGCTGTGCCTGTTCCTTCTGCAGACGGAACCGCCTCATTGCCAAGCGCGGCCATGGACTCTGGTGCTATGCCCTTCCCATTATCCTTGGTCGTAATCGTCACGCTAGCTCCATTCACCTGCGCCCGAATCGATACTATTCCTTGCGACAAAGTAAATCCCTTGGAGAAGGCATGCCGAATCGCATTCTCCACCAGTGGCTGAAGCGTGAATGGCGGTATTAGTACGTCCATAAGAGAACCGTCAATGTCCGTCTCTACGACATATTTGCCGGGGAATCTCGCCTGTTCCAATGACAAATACGCTTCCACATGCTCTAATTCCTTGTGCAGCGGGATAAGCATCTTACGTGCGCCCTGCAGATTGCTGCGGAAAAACACACTGAGCTGCTGCAGCAATTTGCGCGCCTTCTCCGAATCGGTGCGGCAGAGAACGGATATGGTATTGAAGGCATTAAATAGAAAGTGCGGGTGAACCTGAGCTTGCAGCGCCTTGATCTCCGCATCCTTCAGCAGCCGACTCTGCCGTTCTGCTTCCGCCAATTCCAACTGGGTGGAGAACAGCTTGCCAAGACCCTCTGCAAGCTCTCGTTCTACTCGATCCAGCCGTGAGGGCTGCTTGAAGTACAGCTTCAATGTGCCCACCGTACGGTCATGCACCTTAAGTGGTAATACGTATGCAGCTTGCAAAGGACAACTCGGCTCGAAACACTGAATCTCTTCTCGTGAGGATGCCTTATGAACAATGCCCTCCTCCAGCACTTGCTTCGTCAACTGCGTGGATATTCCATTCAACGGCACATGATGGTCGTCCCCCGCGCCCACGTGCGCAAGAATGTGATGCTCATCTGTAATGGAGATCGCGTCAGCATTCGTACCTTTCCATATGATCAACGCCGCTTCTCGGCATGAATCGCTATTTAACCCTTGACGGAAAAACGGCAAGGTCTGATCGGCGATATGAAGAGCGTTATGGGTCAACAGCGCCCGAGAGCGCTCCTCTTCCTCATAGATGGATTGAATAATCAGCATGAATAATAGAATGCCGAATCCATTGACCGCGACCATCGGCACACTAATCAGCTTGACGAGTTCCCAAGCAGAGCTCCAAGGTTCCGCTACGAGCAAGATGGTGCCCATCTGCGCACACTCCATCCCTATGCCGATCAACGCTGCATGCCATGCAGCATGCTTGCCTTGAATCATACGAAAGCGCTTTCCAACGAGCCCAGTGATAATACCGGCCATTATCGTCGATATCCCACAAGCAGCAGCGGTATATCCGCCAAGCGATAGGCGATGCAAGCCCGCAATTAACCCAACACCTGTTCCGACAAATGGACCGCCAAGCAGTCCTCCAATGACAACACCCATAATGCGTGTATTCGCAATGGCACTCCCCGTCTCTATATCCATATGCCAAGCTTGCGAATATACCGAGCTATTATGGATTTGCACACCAGTATAGTTGCTGATTACCCCAAACGCGCCGAACACGAAGATCAGCAGCCATTTCTCAGCTGTACCGTGTTCATTATGAACAATATGTCGAAATGACTTCATACGCGACAACACAAATGCGATGATCAGTAATACGCCAACCCGCTCGATCATCAGCGGAAGCAGATACAGCATCCTCGTCACCTACTTTCTCTCTAGCTCGATCCTCTCGATGGTTCTTGGTCTTATTTTACCGAACAACTAACTATTGTGGGAACAAGAAAAGCGTCCTGCAAGCTAGTTTCAGCTCACAGGACGCTCTATATTAGGCAATGAACATTGTAACTCTCGTTAGGCGCTGTCTTACATCTGTTCTGGAGCAGACACGCCAACCAGACGGAGTACGTTCGCAATTGTTGTACGAACAGCGCCGAGCAATGCTAGACGAGCTTGTGTCTGCTCTGCATCCTCTGTAATGACACGCTCTGCTCTGTAGTAGCTGTGGAAGAGCGATGCCAGCTCGTACACATAACGAACCAAACGATGTGGCGCATAGTCGCGGGCAGCAACCGCAATCTCTTCTGGAAGCTCACCCAGCTTGCGAAGCAGGTCGAATTCATGCTCAGCCGTCAGCTTCGCCAAATTCAACTCATTCAACGGCTGCAACGCAACCCCTTGTTCTTCCGCCTGACGGTAAATGCTGCAAATACGCGCATGCGCATACTGTACGTAATAGACAGGGTTCTCATTGGATGTTGAGATCGCCAAGTCCATATCAAAGTCAAGGTGGGAATCCATCGAACGCATTGTGAAGAAGTAACGGATTGCATCAACGCCCACTTCATCCATCAAATCTTCCATGGTTACGGCTTTCCCTGTACGCTTGGACATTTTCACTTTCTCGCCATCTTGGAACAAGCTAACCATTTGCGCGATCAACACGACCAGCTTATCTGGATCATTACCGAGTGCTTCCATAGCCGCCTTCATACGTGGGATGTATCCATGGTGGTCAGCACCCCAAATGTTAATCATTTTGTCAAAGCCACGGCCGTATTTATCCATATGATACGAAATATCTGGAGTCAGGTACGTGTAAGAACCATCATTCTTCACCAATACGCGATCCTTGTCATCGCCGAATGTCGTTGTGCGCAGCCATGTTGCACCTTCATGCTCGAATACATGTCCGCTTGCACGAAGCGCATCCAGCGCCTTCGTCACTTCATTGTTCTCGTATAGCGATGTCTCGCTGAACCATACATCGAACGGAACACGGAAGCGATTCAAGTCGCGCTTGATTTTATCCAATTCCTTTGAGAGACCGTAAGTACGGAAATAACGCTCGCGCTCTTCTTCAGACAAGGACAACAGACGATCGCCCTCTGCTTGAACAAGCTCTTCCGCAAAGCCCTTAATATCTACACCGTGATATCCATCTTCCGGCATTTCTGCATCCTGTCCCAATGTTTGCTTATAGCGGCATTCAATCGATTTCGCAAGATTGTTCACTTGGTTCCCTGCATCGTTAATATAATATTCGCGCGTTACTTCATAACCCGCGTAATCAAGCAGGTTGCACAATGCATCGCCGACAGCCGCACCACGTGCGTGTCCAAGATGAAGGCTTCCTGTAGGGTTCGCAGATACGAACTCTACCTGTACGCGCTGACCGCTGCCAGCCGCAATCCGTCCGTAATCGCTGCCTTTTTCATTCACTTCGTGCAAGATGTCGTAAAGATAGCTCTTGTTCACACGGAAATTAATAAATCCAGGTCCAGCGATCTCTGCGCTTTCAATGGAAGCCGCTTCTTTGTTCAGGTTCTCGATGATCGCTTCAGCAATTTGGCGTGGATTGCGCTTCGCAATGCGCGTCAACTGCATAGCTGCATTGGATGCCAGATCACCGTGCGTCTTATCCTTCGGCACCTCAATAACGAACGCAGGAATATCCTCGCGCGCTACAAGACCTGCCTGTACGATTGCATCCTCAATTGCTTGCTTCACTTGATTGTTTACTCGTTCCATTACACTGCTCATATGTCTCGTTCCTCCTGCATCTTATCGTTCATGCCTGTTTCAGGCGGGTGTAATACGTAATCGAATATTGAATTTTCCCGTGCAGCGTTCTTCTATATATAATTGATACGACCACGCTATACGCAATTCGTCGAATTGTAGCGGCCCTTCGAACGGCCAAGGCTTGTCCCAAGACAGCTTCGATGTCGCTGTTGTTAGAGGAAAGCGAATCGCAGATGAACGATAGTAACCGTTCTGTCTCGCTCCAAGAGCAAATGTCTGCTCTGCTTCAACCTGTCCTCTACGCGTTAGCTTTACCTGGTTCTCACTCACCTTCAGTGTAACCTGTGTACGGCTCGCATCTTCGGCAGAATCACTTCGTCGCTTCACCCGCTCCGGCTGGGACTGAGTCTCGGTATAGCGAATATAGAAATGTGAACCCTTCCGATATAAATCGCCCCGTACGTGCTCCGTGACCCGTTCATCATCTTGTCGGCTGTCAATCGTGATAAGAACCGGCAATCTATCAGCCGCTTCCCTCTGATGCTCCGTCATTGTCAAGCTCCATTCTCCAAAGTCTGATTTCTAAATTATCCGGTATACGCCCGCCTTTTGCAACCTCCTTTTCCTATTTGCGCCCTAGGGATGCAGCTATGCATAGCAGGGACAATAAACCGACAATCTATGGCATAATACGATAACTTACGAATTTGTAAGGTTATACCTCAAGAAAGACGTGGAAATTCGAATCTTCCCTCAATTATAATAATTGTAGTAAATGATTCCTCGATTGTCCGCTGCTGCATAATTGCTCAGCTTATGTCATTATTTCGAGGAATATGGGGGCGATTTATGGTGGAATGGACGGTACTTCTAACTTGGTTAACAAACCATAGCGACTGGCTGCTCCTGATAACGCTCGTACTCCACCTAGCTTCGTCAGTATGGGTTGTTATCAACAGTATCCGCATTGAACACTCTGTCTTCTTTACAGTCGGCATGACGACCATTGTGGTCATCGCTCCGCTGTTCGGGCTATGCATTTATATGATGATTCGAAACACAAAACGAACCGCACATCGCAACCACCGTAGACGTACAGGAACCTCTGCAGTCTAACGATGCGGAATAGAACGGAGCTGTCCTAGACAGCTCCTTTTTCACGTTATGATCTATGCTTTATCTATTTTTCTCCCATCTTCTCTCATGCTAATCTTGTTGATAGAGAAATCCAGTGTTTATATGAAGGAACCGCAAC
Source organism: Paenibacillus sp. cl6col (assembly GCF_900102125.1). Classification (NCBI taxonomy): domain Bacteria; kingdom Bacillati; phylum Bacillota; class Bacilli; order Caryophanales; family Paenibacillaceae; genus Paenibacillus; species Paenibacillus sp. cl6col. The sequence goes on along the minus strand of NZ_FNAZ01000014.1, from coordinate 67,374 downwards.
GCACAATCCATTTATTAGAGGAGTGACCCGACGTGCCCACCAAGTCAAGAAGGCGTACGCCAGTCGCCACAAGTTGGCGATGCGGCGGATGCTGTGCTTGTCGATGCAAGCTGCACAGCTGAAGCTGTCGCAAGGCGCCTACATCGACAAGCTGTCCTTCATCAGGGCAATATTGTGGCAGGTTCCTTGAAGCCGAATCAGGGACGGCCTGGTGCAGTCTATTTGTCATTCATTTATACAGATGCCGGCATTCGTAATGATGCTGGCATTTGCTGTTTTCACACCGATACAAAAGGAATATTTGTCCATTGTCGTGAATTATAATAAACTGTACTCAGTTATACAAAATACATACAAATAGGTGAATGTCTGTGAACCCTTCCTTATTAGGCATTTCGAGTGTGTCCTTCCTGCTCGTTGCCGCATTGACCCCACTGCTCATCTGGGGATTGCGGACACTGAAGCTGACGCAGCCAATTCGAGCCGAGCTTCCGCCCGATCATCAAGCTAAGCGCGGTACACCGCTGATGGCCGGCCTTATTCTGATTATCGGTGTAATTACCTCTGTCTCCTATCACCCATCGCCAATGACGATGTTTCTGGCAGCGACGTTTCTGCTATTCGGTTCCGTTGGTCTAATGGATGACTTGAAGAAGGCCGTATTTCAGGATCCCTCCGGGATATCGGGCAAAGCGAAACTTGTCTTCCAATTCTCCTTTACCGGAGTTCTGTTGTACGTGCTCATTCAGCATTTTGACGTCAGTACGACCATTGTGCTTGGGGGCGGGCTAACGCTCGATCTTCCTCTACTCGTGTATGTGCCAATTATGGTACTGTTCGTGGTAGGTTCGGCAAATGCAATTAACTTTACAGATGGTCTGGATGGGTTGCTTATCAATGTGTCGATCCCGACTTATTTCTTCTTCTTCCTCATATCCGATCATATGGAAGTGAAGATGTTCTCGCTCATCATGATTGCCTGTCTGCTTGGACTGTTCATTTATAATATTTATCCTGCGCGTGCATTCATGGGGGATACCGGATCGCTCGCCATCGGCGGCTCCCTGTCATTCCTTGCGGTACTCGAGAAGGTAGAGATCCTGATTCCGGTTCTCTTCTTCGTCTACTTCGCAGAACAACTGTCTGTTATTCTACAAGTATGGTACTACCGCAGAACGAAGCTGAGAATGTTCCGAATGGCGCCCATCCACTATCATTACTCGCTCAAATACGGCTGGAGTGAGAACAAGATCGTCGTTATCTTTGGCTTCATCTCGTGGGTCGGAGTGGGGATATGCTGGTTAGCTTGGAAGTTTCTCTTATCTTAACAGTCGTTGCACACGAAAGCCCCGCAGCCTTTTGAGGCGGTAGGGCTTCTGTTCATTTTGCCATTTCGTTAGGACGCCATAAACTTATCTGTGAATTCCCATACTTTATTCCAATATACCGCTCCAGCAAGATGAGCGCCTCCGTGTCCTGCACCCTTGATCACCAGCAGATCCTTCTCGACATTTGCCGCATCATATAACTCATGAACCATTTCATATGGAACGAACATGTCGGAATCCCCGTGAATGAATAGAATAGGAGTCTTGCTCTTTGCTACTTGCTTCAAGGCAGAGGCTTCCTGCAAGTCATAACCGGCTCTAATATTAGCGACCACATTGGAAGCCGTCATAATCGGGAAGGCAGGCAAATGAAATAGCCGTTTCAATTGGTAGCTGAATTCATCGTAAGCCGACGTGTACCCACAGTCCTCGACAATCACCTTGACATTCGCAGGAAGTTCTTCTCCCGAGGTCATCATAACCGTCGCTCCTCCCATGGAGACCCCATACAGGGCAATTTGAGACTCGGGGTTAGCTTCGACGATTTGGCGAATCCAACCCATCATGTCTAGTCGATCATGCCAGCCCATTCCAATATAGGAGCCCTCGCTCTTTCCATGTCCTCGTAAGTCGACGAGCAGTACATGATAGCCTTTATCATAGAATCTCTTGACCGCATACGACATCTGCTTACCGGAGCTCGTATAGCCATGAACGACAATGGCCCACCTATTCGTGGGATTCTCTTGCCGATACTCATAGCCCTGCAGCTTCAAACCATCGAAGGAAGCTAACGTGACCTCATCGTGATGCTTCGTTTCGATCCATTCTTTTGCCACCTCATTTCCTTGCGTCTCCAGTCCATCTACTTGCATCGTCGGAACCGCACGATCAAGATCCGGATTGTTGTCGAGGAACGGACGCTCCGTCTCCGGATTAAGCGCTATGTTGTAAAAATGATTCCCTATGAATCCTAATGCAACGATGATAATAATGAATACGGTTGTGATCGAAATAAGTAAAATCTTCATCTTACTCATTCTCATCCTCCCTTTCTCTATATTTTAAAGGGGACCGTAACGCATGTCTAAGCCCTGCCCTTTTGCTGCTTCTTACAAAAACAAGCGCACTTCCTCTGCTGCATGCAGATTCCGTGCGCTTGGACGATGCTGCTTTGTTACAGACTACATTACTTTACGAACCCGAGCAGCATCTCACGAATGATTTTGCTCGCCGTAATCGGCGTTTGCTCGGTTGGGTCGTAGATTGGCGCAACTTCCACCAAGTCACATCCAATAATATTGGCTTCCGAACGGGCAATCGAATGAACCGCTTCAAGCAATTCCTTCGACGTAATGCCCCCCGCTTCTGCCGTTCCTGTTCCCGGTGCGCAGCTTGGATCAAGCACGTCAATATCGATCGTGACATAGACCGGACGGCCAGCCAGCTCAGGCAGAACCTTCTTCAGAGGCTCAGCTACTTCGAACGGGAAGAAATTGATGTTCTCGCGAGCATACGTCCACTCTTCACGCGAACCAGAGCGGATGCCGAACTGGTACACGTTCTTGCCGCCGATCATCTCAGCAGCCTTGCGGATTGGTGTGGAGTGAGACAAAGGCTCACCCTCATACTGCTCCCGCAAGTCAGCGTGCGCATCAATATGAATAATAGCGAGATCAGGGTATTTCTTGTACACCTCTTGCAGGACAGGCCATGTCACTAGGTGCTCCCCGCCAAGGCCGATTGGGAACTTCCCATCGCCCAGCAGCTTGCCTACGAATTCCCCGATGATATCCAGGCTCTTCGCCGCATTGCCGAATGGTAGCAGCAAGTCGCCTGCATCGAAGTAATTCAATTCCTCAATGCTTCTATCGAGATACGGGCTGTACTCTTCCAAGCCTACCGATGCTTCGCGGATACGGCCTGGGCCGAAACGCGATCCTGGGCGGAAGGACACCGTGTAATCCATTGGCATGCCATAAATGACGGCCTTTGCTCCCTCGTAATCATCAGAGCTGCAAATGAACACATTGCCCGAATATTTTTGATCTATTTTCATTGTCTTCGCTCCTCCTTCTTCCTGCACTATCTTATTTGCACAGATCCTCTACAAATTTAGGCAGACAGAAGGCTGCTTTGTGCAGACGAGAAGAGTAGTACTTCGTCTCCATTTCTGGAATCTGTGCTTCGTCCACTTGCAGCGGATCGTGCTGCTTGCTGCCCATTGTGAACGTCCAGAGACCGCTCGGATAGGTCGGAATATTCGCACCATACACGCGTACGATCGGGAAGATTTCCTTCACGTCACGGTTCACCTGCTGGATCAAGTCCGCCTTGAACCAAGGGTTATCCGTCTGCGCTACGAACAGGCCATCTTCCTTCAAAGCATCATAGATGCCTTGGTAGAAGCCGCGCTCGAACAACGGTGCCGCAGGGCCTACCGGCTCTGTGGAGTCGACCATAATAACGTCGTATTCATTTTTGCTGTTCAAAATATGCATGTATCCATCATTCACGATAACTTCTACACGCGGGTTGTCCAGTTCGCCCGCAATTTCAGGCAAGTACTGCTTGGAGTATTCGATGACTTTGCCGTCGATTTCAACGAGAACTGCCTTCTCTACTCCAGGGTGCTTCATGATTTCGCGGATAACTCCGCCGTCGCCGCCGCCGACGACAAGTACTTTTTTCGGATTCGGATGAGTTACAAGGGCCGGGTGTGCCACCATCTCATGGTATACGAACTCGTCTTTGATCGTCGTCATAACCATGCCATCCAATACGAGCATCCGTCCAAATTCTTCGGTATCCAGCATCGCTAAATGCTGAAACGGCGTTTGCTCCTCCACGAATGTTTCGCGGATTTTTGCCGTAATGCCAAAGGTAGGCGTTTGCTTCTCTGTAAACCACAATTCCATAACATCAACCTTCTTTCATAATCATGGTATCGTTGGCTTAGTTCCCGAAATGCTCGTAATGGTTCCTATGTGTAACATTCGTAACACTTCATCTCCATTTTGCACCAAACACAAAGTATTATATCGGTTCCCCCCCAAAATGCAATCATTTTCCGAAGTCAAGTTGAATATTTGCACAATTTTCAGAGCTATTAGAGCTCTGAAAGCTGCTTTATCACTGGATTTTTGAAATTTTGACAAATGCTCTAGAATATTATGTTTTTCATAGTTTTAAACCCTTTTACAGTTTGTGAACGGTGAATTTATTCTAGCAAAAAGGAATAACCTTCCTCCTCTTTTTCCATACTGAATGGTAACCACAAAATGGCCTGATGACGGTCGAACAGGAGGCGCTGCCATGCAGCGGTTAAGCGGCAAAAAGACTGAGAAAAAGAGGAAGCGCGGGTGGCGGCTATGGCTGAAAATCATTGGCGGTTCAATCGCGCTCCTCCTAGGTGCTTGCGGCATCCTGCTCGGGTATCTATATATGACGGATCTGCCTGTGTCTGATATGCAGAAGCCCTCCTTCATTTATGACAGCCAGGGGGCGGAACTTACATCACTAACAAGCGGGCAGAAGCAGCAGCATCCGGTTACGCTGACCGATATCGCTCCGGACGTCATTCATGCAACCATTGCCACAGAGGATCGGCAATTCTACCGTCATGTCGGGATCGACTTCAAAGGAATTGCTCGCGCAATGCTCGTCAATATCGAATCAATGTCCAAAAAACAAGGCGCCAGCACCTTGACACAGCAGCTTGCCCGCAACCTGTATCTCAACCACGATCGGACATGGGCTCGCAAGGTGAAGGAAGCGCAATATGCACTTCAACTGGAGATGAAATACAGCAAGGACGATATTTTGGAGCAGTATTTGAATCAGGTATATTACGGCCATGGCGCATACGGTATCGAGGCTGCCGCTCAGCTCTATTTTGGCAAGAAGGCTCGTGACCTAACGCTGGCAGAGAGTGCAATTCTTGCAGGCATTCCACGCGGCCCAAGCTATTATTCTCCCTATTTCAATATGAAAAATGCGAAGGACAGACAAAAGGTTGTGCTTCAGGGCATGGTGGAGACCGGATACATCACCCAAGAGCAGGCACAGCAGGCCTACAATGAAACGCTGGCCATTCGACCGAGGGAGGAGCGAAGCGAGCTGCTTGTTGCCCCCTATTTCCGCGATTATGTCCGGCAGGAGCTCGATTCACTCGGCATTTCGGATCAAGCAATCGAAGCAGGGGGTCTGCGTGTATATACAACACTGGATAAACGGGCACAGGCGGCAGCAGAGCAGGCTGTCGCCAAGTATATTCCTGCAGAAGGGGATTTGCAGGCTGCGCTTATCTCGATCGATCCACGCAACGGCTATTTGAAGGCGATGGTTGGCGGCAAGAATTATCGGCTAAATCAGTATAATCGTGTATTCGCCAATACGCGCCAGCCTGGATCATCCTTCAAGCCGCTGGTCTATCTAGCAGCACTCGAGAAGCGAGCCATCACAGCGGCGACTCACTTCATCAGTCAGCCGACTTCATTCACATATGACAATGGCAGACAGCAATATAAGCCAAGTAATTATGGCGGCAAATATTATGGCGAGATTGATCTGCGCCGCGCCATTGCTGTGTCAGACAATATTTATGCGGTAAGTACCATTATGCAGATTGGCCCTGAGCAGGTGATCTCCCTTGCGCGGCGGCTTGGCATCGACAGTGACATGAAGCCACTCCCCTCTCTTGCGCTAGGTACATTCCCAGTAAGTCCGCTAGAGATGGCAGCCGCATACGGTGTGTTCAGTAATCAAGGCAAGCGTGTGATCCCCCGCTCCGTCTTGAAGGTCACCGACAGCGGCGGCAGTGTCCTATACGAGGCTCCACCGATTCAACAGGAGCAGGTGGTCAATCCAGCAGATGCGTATGTGCTCACCAGCCTGATGGAGAGCGTATTCGAAACCGGTGGAACAGGCAGCCGCGTAGCGACCAGCATGAAACGCCCTGTCGCCGGCAAGACAGGAACGACAGATACGGACGCTTGGATCGTCGGATATACGCCGGAACTCTCAACTGCCGTCTGGGTCGGCTACGACAAGGACAGAATGATATCCGTTACGGAATCTCATAAGGCAGCGCCTATATTCGCTGAATATACCGAACAGGCATTGTCCAACGTCCCACCTAAAATATTTGCCGTTCCGGACAATGTAGTTAGCGTCTATATTGATCCGGATACTGGGAAGCTCGCAGGAGATAACTGCCCGAATAAACGCCTGGAGACATTCGTAAGTGGAACCGAGCCCACCGCTTGGTGCGATCTTCATGTTCAATCCCCGACAGACCAGAGGAAAGACGAAGAGAAGCGACCAACGAAAGAGCTTGAGAAACGTTCGTGGTGGCAGCACTTGAAGCGCTGGTGGGGGGATTAAGGAACGGTATCTATGTGAAACGAGGCTGTCCCGGAGTCCCAGCAATTTGATGACCTATATCGATAGGAACACGTATGAAAAAAAGACGCTTCCCTTCCCACGAATCCAGTGGTTTAGGAAGCGTCTTTCTATTTCTAGTGGGCTGATTCCATTGTTATTGACACTGTGGAACAGCGGATTCCATTGTTTGTTGATTTCTAGGCAAATCCACTATTCCTCCATAGATAACCACCCAGCATACAACTCTTCCAGTTGCTGCCGCAGTTCTTGCTGCTTGGCCATCAATAGCGTCCAATCTACCTCCTGATCGGTCTGCATGGACAAGGCAGCCATCTCCTCGTCCAGTTGTCGCAGCTGCTCCTCTACTAGCGCAATGTCCCGCTCCCATTGGGGTGCAGTCTGTCCCTTCCGCGTCACTTGCTTTGGAAGCACGTCATCTGCATGTCTCTTAGCAGGATCGCCTGCCTTCGAATCTTGCTGCTGCGACTTCTTCTCTACCGTGTTCACATCCGTATGTGCACCAGTAGACACCACCCCCAGCTGCCGTGAGTGATCCATCCAGGTCTGCAGCTTATCCCGGCATTCATCATAGTTCCCAATATGCACAGACAATCTTGCCTGCTCCAGCACCCACAGCTTGCTTACAACCCGATTAATGAAATAACGATCATGCGAGATAACCAGAAGTGTACCTGGAAAGTTCTCCAACGCTTCCTCCAATGCTTCTCTGGAGTCGATATCCAAATGGTTGGTTGGCTCATCGAGTAGGAGCAAATTCGGCTTCCGGTACATGAGCAGAGCCAATCGAAGTCTGCTCCATTCTCCTCCTGACAGCTGCGCAATTCGCTTGAACACATCCGCTCCATAGAACAGGAATCTAGCCAGTTCTCCCCTAGCCTCTCCCTCTTCCATGGCCACTTCCTCACAGAAATATCGAAGAACCGTCTTATTTTCGGAAGGCGGAGCTTCCTCCTGCGCCAAATAGCCAACCTCCACACGCGAACCGACTCGGAGATTTCCGCCATCTGGATCAACCTGGCCAAGCAGCATCTTCATCAAGGTACTCTTCCCAGCACCATTGCTGCCAAGCAATGCTGTACGCTCGCCGTACAGCAGAAGCCCGCTCACCCCGCTAAGCAGCTTGCGCTCCCCATATGCCTTCGTAACCCCATCCAGTACGAGCACTTGCTTGCCAGAACGATCCTCCTGCTTCAGCTTCAAATCCATCGTCTTCCGCTCCAATATCGGACGCTTGAGCTTCTCCATACGATCGAGCGCCTTCTGCATCGATGCTGCCCGGCGATGAAATCCTGGATTCGGCGGATTCGCACGATTCCCCCATTCGATCAGCTGCTTAATTGTATCCTGCATCTTCTTAATCTTCTTCTGCTGCTCTTGATAGCTAGCGAATTGCTGCAGCAGCCGTTCTTCCTTCTCCTTCTGATAGCCGGAATAGTTCGTATGATAAATGATCGCTTCCCCATCTTCGATCTCAATCATTTTGCCTGCAACTCGATCCAGGAAATAACGATCATGCGAGACAATCATAACTGCTCCCGAATAGGCCAGCAGGAAGGATTCCAGCCATTCGATGGCCGCCATATCCAAATGATTCGTTGGTTCATCAAGCAGCAGAATGTCAGGCTGCTTCAGGAGCAGCGCAGCCAGGCCGACCTTCGTCTTCTCTCCCCCAGATAACGAGGAGAAGGGGCGGCTATATTGCTCTTCCGCGATCCCGAGTCCTGCACTGATCCGCCGAATCGAGGCCTCCATTTCATAGCCGCCTGCCCGCTCGAATTGCTCCATCATCTGTCCATACTGCTGCAGAATATGGTTCAGTTTCTTCTCATCTGCAGAGATAGCAGGGTCGGACATGGTCACTTCCACTTGCTTCATTTCTTGCTCTAGGCGGCGCACTTCCGCATAACTCTCAGCCAATACATCATATACAGAAGCGGATTCATGGGCAGAAGGTACCTGATCGAGCAATCCAATTGTCGCGCCTTTGCGGATAAACAGATCCCCTTGATCCGGTGTGGATGCCCCGCTTAGCATCTGCAAAATTGTTGTCTTCCCCGTTCCATTGCGGCCAATCAGCCCGACTTTTTCTCCGTCTTTTACTTCAAATGACACATCTGAGAGCACCAAGTTTGCTCCGTAATATTTTTTCACATGCCATAGGCTAATGATCATGTCGATATCCCCCTCGGGGCGTGAGCAAGACGCTGCCTCCCGATCTGGAACAAAAAAGGCTGCAGGGAAAAATCCCTACAGCCCTAAATAAACCTAAATCCGATCAGGTTAAGGCAGGAGAGTCTTCACGCCGTATTGTCGTATTCGTATTAGTAAAAATAGACACACGTATCCCGTTGAGAGCTACATCATGAGTAATTCCAAACATTGCCATTGGCAGTTGGCTAATACGAATGTTCGGCGTATTGAAATTCATCTCCTACCTCACCTCCTGTTCCTGTTCTTCAGTCCGAAGAACATGTTATTCATATATATTACCACATTTTAGAATATCGGTAAAGGGACAGCTGGATACCCTGCCCAACCCCTACTTGCTTCCCTTAGGATCATCTTGATGTACAATGGTTATACCTAAGTTCATTCTTTTGTAATCTTTATCCATCGATGAACGTCTTCGTTTCTTGTAGAATAGGACTCGCATCGGATTATCATATCGGAGGGAACCAAGCATCATGAATTTGCGGGAACTTGAATATTTCAAGGCCGTTACTGAACAGCATAGCTTTACAAAAGCAGCTGAACAGCTGTATGTGTCCCAGCCTTGCATTACAGCCGCTGTAAATCGGCTGGAGGAATTTCTAGGTGTGCAATTGCTCGAACGCAATAAGAAGGAGAAGGCTGTGCATGTCACGCCGCAAGGGGCGTTATTTCTAGCCAGAGTCGATAACATTTTGTCTGAAATTGATGAAGCTATTGTAGAGGTTCGTAATTATAACAGCTCCAACATTCATTTTGGCTTGCCGCCAATTATCGGAGCCTATCTGTTCCCTTCCATGTTCGCTTACATAAGGAAGCGGTATCCGCATGTGCAATTTAAAGTAACCGAGTACGGTTCTCGCATTACAACAGAGCTGCTGCAAGAGGGTAAGCTGGATTTAGGCATTATCGGACAGGCAGATCAAGAACCAATCTCCGATCTCCATTCTGTGCTGCTCTATGAGGATCACTTAAACGTGTGTGTGCCTGACACTCACCCACTCGCGACTCGAGAGTCCATATCCATTGCTGAACTCAAGCATGAACATTTTATCGTGCTGACGGAAGCTTATGTACATCATGAACAACTGATGCTCGCTTGTGGAACATACGGATTCAAGCCGAATATTGTATTTGAATCAGATGAAATTCAAACCGTTAAGTCGATGGTAGCCAGTGGGGCAGGCATTTCCCTAATCGTCTCTATGGCGGTCAAAAATATGCCTGGTCTTGTAGCCATACCACTTGAGGATCCGTTGTACTTCTATATTTATTTATGCTGGAAGGAAGGACATCATCTGTCGCAAGACTGCCTCAGCATGATCGAGTGCATGCGCCAGCTCCCACTTCAAGAAGCATAACGCCGAACGGATAAATAACAGAGGACATAACTTCCATTTCGTTACTATAAATAAAATTTATTAGCTTATATGCGGAACGTATTTCCCTTTTCCCCACTAACGTAGCACAATGGTAGCATGGGGCTTGCGGGGCTTATGTTCAGCAGCGAGTCTCCTTGGAATGATAAACAGGGAGCTGATTGTAGTATGCCAGTCGCACTGGACATCAAAGAAGAGTCGTTACAACTTCATAAGAAGCTGCACGGCAAGATTGAAGTGACTAGCAAAATTGAGGTGACATCCCCAGAGGATCTGAGCCTTGTATATACACCAGGGGTGGCTGAATCATGCCGCCTGATTGCAAATGATGCGAATGCTGCTAACGAGTATACGTCACGCGGCAACATGATCGCCGTTGTGACAGACGGTTCGGCCGTTCTCGGCCTCGGCGACATCGGTCCCTATGCGGCTATGCCAGTCATGGAGGGCAAGTGCATGCTCTTCAAGCAGTTCGGCAATGTCGATGCCTTCCCAATCTGTCTATCCACGCAAAGTGTAGATGAGATCGTGAACATCGTCAAAAATATGGAGCCTACCTTCTCCGGTATTAATCTGGAGGACATATCGGCACCACGCTGCTTCGAAATTGAACGGCGCTTAAAGGAAGAAACGAATATCCCCGTCTTCCATGACGATCAGCATGGCACTGCTATCGTGCTGCTCTCTGCGTTAATCAATGCACTGAAAGTGGTAGATAAGCAGATGGAAGACGTACGCGTTGTCATCAATGGCGCCGGCTCTGCAGGCATTGCCATAGCGAAGCTGCTGTTGAAGGCAGGCATTCAGCATGTTGCCCTAGTGGATCTGAAGGGCGTAGTATGCGAAGGCGAGGAATGGATGAATCCTGCGCAGGCAGACATGGCGAAGGTAACGAATCGCGGACATCTACGCGGTACGCTGACCGATGTTGTACGCGGAGCAGATGTATTCATCGGGGTATCCGCACCGAAGGTGCTGACGCAGGAGCATGTGCGCTCCATGAATGTGAAGCCGATCGTATTTGCAATGGCGAATCCAACGCCGGAGATCTTCCCGGACGAAGCGCTTGCTGCTGGAGCGGCAGTAGTATGTACAGGTCGTTCGGACTTCCCGAACCAAGTGAACAACCTGCTCGCTTTCCCTGGCATCTTCCGCGGCGCACTCGATGTTCGTGCTATAGATATTACGGATGATATGAAGCTGGCGGCAGCCCGCGGTATTGCGGCTATCGTTACCGATGCAGAGCTCAGCCCGACGTATATTATCCCGAACCCGCTCGATAAGCGTGTCGTGCCTAGTGTCGCATCTGCGATTGCTCAGGTTGCGATCGAAACAGGAGTCGCACAGGTGAAGAAGATGCCTGTATATCGCGTCTAAGTCACCTTGTTGTAATGAGTGAACTCATCTCTATAATAATAGAAGGCCGCTGCACCGATCACGAGATCGGAATAGCGGCCTTCTTTAAATGTAAATGAATATGCTAGGCAAGCTGTGCCTTTACTTCTTTTGGCGTACGCTCCCACCACTCAGCATTGTGCGTCATAAGCAGCTCACGCAGCGCTGCCTTGTCTTCTGTATTCAGCTCTTCGACGAGCACGCGGCGCTTCATTGCATAGTCCATCCGATTGACGTGGTCTGCGAGCATCTTCCAACCGCGCTTCGCCTCCGTGTCGATCAGCATTTCACAAGCAGCCAAACCGCCGTAGAACGCACCTTCCGCAGAACGATCGACTGCCACCCATACGATCCAGCATTGGCGGCCATTCGGAACATCCTCTTTATTCGTAGAGAACTTAATTCCACGCTCCACCTTACTCTTCGCATGCATCGCGCCTAGATCGATGTACGCCGTTCCTTCATCGATGATGACGGGCGACACGTTGTTCAGATCGATACTACCCGAACCGAATCCTTTATGCTTACCACTGCTCATTACGTTCAATGCCAGCGGCTTCTTTACTTTCTTATCTGAAGATTCCATTTCGTCATGCGCTCCTTCCTTACCACGTACTCAAAATCATTTTCATTTTAGCTAATAATCTGCAAAAAGCCAACATATACATGCTGTAGATGCTTGTCAACGGGAGGTAAAAACGTATGACCCGAAGCAATGTATATCGCCGGCTTCTATTCACTGCCTTGTTCCTAGCCGCCTGCAGCTTCCTCCTCGTTCGGTTCTGGCCGTCTGGATCCGTTCCGTCCCTTGGACCCGAGGTGAACAAGCAGGCGGTTCAGGAACCCATTACGCAGCAAGCCGTGGAGACCCCCAATGCGGAGGTACTGAGTGAGCGTATTGCCGAATACCATATTGAAGTTAAACTGGATGAGTCCACACATACCCTTATCGGCAAGCAAACCGTAACTTGGACCAATCCTGGGAGATCGACTGTCAATGAACTGTTCTTCCACATGTATCCGAACGCTTTCCGTTCGCCCGATACCACCTTCATGAAGGAGTCTGGCGGAAAATTGCGGGAAGACAAGTTCCCTGCGGATGGATATGGCAGCATGACGCTAAAATCGTTATCCACGGTTGACGGTATGTCCCTAATGAACCGGGTACAGTACATTCAGCCAGATGACGGAAACGCGAAGGATGAGACGCTTCTGAAGCTGCGTCTTACCAAGCCAGTACGAAGTCAAGAGAAAGTCACACTTCGCATGGATTTTGAAGTAAAACTGCCGAAAATATTTGCACGTATGGGATACGCCGATAATTTCGTGATGGCTGGCCAATGGTTCCCTAAGATTGCTGCCTATGAAAAGGCAGGGGTACGCGGCCGGGCATCAGAAGGCTGGGATCTGCACCAATATCACGGTAATTCCGAATTTTACTCCAATTACGGCATTTACAGTGTACGCATTCAAGTACCCGACAATTACATCGTAGGCGCTACAGGCTTTCCAACGAAAACCCCTACGATAGCAGACAGAAAGAAATTTTATCAATTCTATGCGGATGATGTTCATGATTTCGCGTGGGCCGCATCTCCAAACTTTGTCTATTTTGAAGAGCCGTTCTCTTCTAGCCAAGTACCAGGGGTTCGTATCAAGCTATATTTAGACCCGAAGCATAAAGATTTGAAGGAGCGTTATTTCTACGCTGCGAAGACGGCGCTGTCCAAGTTCAGCGAATGGTACGGCAAATACCCGTACTCTACCTTGTCCATTATCGTGCCTCCTAAATTGGGCAACGGAGCTGGAGGAATGGAATACCCGACCTTGATTACAGCATTCGGTGCAGAAGATGAGAGTCCAGGTTACGATTTAGAACGTACCGTCGTTCATGAGATTGGACATCAATACTTTTATGGACTTCTCGCCTCAAACGAATTCGAGGAAGCATGGCTCGATGAAGGGTTCACTTCCTATGCAGAAGACAAGCTGATGGAGCAAGAATTCGGAGTACTTCCAAATAACGCAATACAAGCCAGCTACATCACAGATCCGGCTCCACTGAAGCTGAATGCATGGCGCTACAAAAATCAAAATCATTACGCAGAAAATGTGTACATGCGTGCCAAGCTGGTGCTGCTTGCAATCGAGAAGCAGGTCGGGGAAAAAATGATGAGCCGCATTATGAGAACTTATACGCAGAAGTACCGTTTCAAGTACCCAACTACATCAGACTTTCAGCGAGTCGTTGAGCAGGTAACTAACCGCAAGTGGAATGATTTCTTCCAACAATATGTGTACAACGGCATGATGGCAGACTTCGCCGTGGAGAACATTGATTCACGTACGATTGAATCGAATGGGTCTACCCAATATGAAGCGACTGTCTATATCCGCAAGCTCGGTGCCAATTATCCATCCATTCCGATCGTATTCGGATTCTTGGATGGCACGACGACTCGCAAGGGATGGAATGGAGAGGGAGACCGCATCCAATATACCGTCACCCATAAAGCGCCGCTCAGCTGGGTCATGGTTGATCCTCTATATTCGATTGTCGTTGAGAACAAGCACATCAATAATTATATGCGTGCTCATGTCGATGAACCTGTCCGTACACGAGTTAATTTATCCGTCATCAAGGTAATCGAAGCTGTTACGAACATTTTGGGGTGGTGATAGTGTGAAGGCTTATGTGCGTTCAGGCTGGAATTGGTGCAAAGAGCACATCTATATATGGGTCATTCTATTCTTGTACCAACTGTTATGGGGGTTCTTCCTCTATCGCTTCGTCGATGGAGTGGTAACACCTATCCTGCGCCGTTACCCAGATCCAGCACCTACCGAGATGAGCAGGCAGCTCTTTCTGACCGAAAGCCAGTTCTATCTAATGAAGACGAATGACTATTTCCCTTACTTATGGGCTATCCTCGGATTCGTTGCCGTCCATATGCTGCTTACCCCCTTCATTCACGCGGGTGTATTCCATGCTATGTCACGGCCCAAGCAGCAGGGGCTTGCCTTTTTCCAAGGGATCAAGCTCGCTTGGAAGCCAATGCTTGTCCTCTATCTACTCGAGACACTGCTCATTATCGCACCCGCTATATGGTTCGTTCCTTATGCGGCCCATGCCCTGTCCACATCGGCTTCTCTGTCTTCCTTACTCGTGGCAGTGGCACCGTTTGTAATCGCTTGGTTCATTGGCGGCTGGCTTGTTCATCAATTGTTCTTATTCCTTAACTTCGGCGCTGCCTCAGAAACACCGTTAATTCGATCTGTGACAGCCGGAACTCGTCGCTTGCTTCCCATTCTAGGATTGTCACTTCTCTTTATTGGTATCACTATTGGCGTAGGCATATTGTCCACAACGGCGGCGGCCGTGTTCACCGGAATTACCGCACTCATTATTCAACAGGCATTGCCTGCCATTATGACTATACTTAAAATGTGGGGATTGTCTGCACGCCACGCTGTCTGGCAGGAAGCAGAGCAACAGATGAAATAATGGGGGTTCTGATTGAACGCAATTTAGTTACAGAGTTATAAAGTTACAAAGTTACAAAGTTACAAAGGGTTACGATGATATTGAAGCAGCGTAACCTAACAAAATGAATTAAAAAACTTGTCTATCAGCGAAAAAAACGCTGATCTGACAAGTTTTTTTCGTGTCAAGGACAAAAAATATTTGTCAAAGGAATTTCCGTCTGTTACAATAAATCTAGATTTATTACAACTTTGTCATGAAAGCGGCACTAACTCTTGCAAAATTGTTACTATCGCACGCAGCAATACATATTCCAAAAACCAGAATGCCGAGTTTCCGGGCGGACCGGAAAGCGGGGGAACCAGTTTTTACGGGTGAATTGATCTTGTAACACAGGGATCATAGGGGTCCTTCAACCGAACCCTCCAGCTAACCTCGCAGGCACGGAAGGAGCTTTCCCTTTGAAGAAGAAGCTAGTGACAGCGGTGCTCGGACTGAGCGTTCTGTTTACTTCGTTCAGTGCAGGCAGCACATTCGCAGCATCCAAAATGGACAACACGATTGAAGGTTTGCTTGGCATTTCGTACAAGTATGGTGGTACAACAACGAAAGGCTTTGACTGCTCCGGATTTACGAAGTACGTGTTCGACAAGTTCGAAATTGATCTTCCTCGCACATCTTCGTCGCAATTTGACGCTGGTGAGAAAGTTAGCAAAGACGAGCTTCGTCCAGGAGACCTGGTCTTCTTTGACACAAGCGGCGGCAACGGTGTATCGCATGTCGGCATTTACGTAGGCGACAACAAATTTGCACACGCTTCGACAAGCAAGGGTACGCGCATCGACAGCCTTAGCATGGACTACTACGAGAAGCGCTATGTAGGTGCACGTCGTGTAATGAGCGAGAATGACTTCTCGTCTATCGCTACTGAAAATCAATAATATCAATAGTTTGATTGTTTACTGCACTCTTATAATGATATGAACGACTACATAACCCGATGAGAAGCGCTACGCGCCTTTTCGTCGGGTTGTTTCATGTTACCCTCATTATCCGCGCAAATCCAACTTCTTTATCCTATGCATCTCTGCATGTCAACGATTCGTGCTTTTATCTATCTTTACGAAATATTTCTTTTTCGGTTTCAACCATTCTCATCGCCATTAACGACACAAGGACATGCGCTTGTACGCATGTCCCAATATCTTGTCTGGATATTCACTATTTTTGCATAGACGCTTCTGATTTACTTGACTGACCCATTCGATTCTTGGAATTTCGCCTTAATCTCTTCTGGTGTGAGCCCATCCGCCTCCGCTCGATGCTTTTCTTCCTCGTGCTGAAGCTGAGTCTGACGATCCTCGACATGCTTCCCATTAATGTGATGTTTCTCGTGGAACAGTCGTCCTTTTATGCCTAATTTCTCGCGTAATTCCTGGTGAATTTGCTTGTTGGTCTTGCCTTCTGTCGAAATTCCGTGTTTCTTAGCTAGCAATTGAAGCTTCTTCTCGCGCAGCTGCTTCATTTCTGCACGAAGCTCCTTCATTTGTGCCTGTACTTGTTCTAATTGCTTATCCGTCTCCGTGCTCTGCTGATTCGGCTGTACAGCCTGAGATGAAGTGACCACTCGTACAGCAGCTTGCTCCCTGCTCTTATCTGTTGCAGCATCTAGCGCAGTTCTGCTTTGCGCTGCTGCAGGTGAAGCCATCAAGAGAAGCATTAGGCACGTCCACGCTGCTACGGTTGAATTGCGTTTCATAGGTTCCACCTCCTTATGTAAGGGATGGCTATAGTATGTTCGTAATTCCTGAAATGAAACTGAAAATAAGCTAAATATTCACTTAGAGAGAATGAAGCACTTACCCATTTATATTCTGGATGCTAATTGAGCCGACAATTCTCCATCAAGTATCTTCTGCATATATTCCAGCAGCAGTTCTTAATCCAGCCAGCCCTTCTCCCTGGCAGTTCGAATCGCCTCAATGCGCGTACCCGCTCCTACTTTGCTAATCGCATCCGACATATAGTTGCGCACCGTTCCATAGGATAAGAACAATTTGGCGCTAATATCCTGCATGGACAGTCCATTCTCAGCAAGCAACAGCACTTCCTTCTCCCTCGGGGACAACGGACAAGGGTCTTCCCACGCAGCCAACGTTAATTCGGGACTCATCACCCGCTTGCCTGCATATACCTGGCGAATGGCATCTGACAACTCGTCGCTTGGGCTGTCCTTGAGTAAATAACCGCCTACACTGGATGTCATTGCACGCTGGAGATAGCCTGAGCGAGCAAAGGTCGTCAGCATAATAATCCGACAGTCCAGCCCCTTCTTCTTGACTGCATCCGCGACATCCAGCCCCGTCATAAGCGGCATCTCAATATCCAATACCGCGATATCCGGCTGAAGTTCCTCTATAAGCGACAGCGCTACACTGCCATTCTCGGCCTGTCCAATCACTTCGATATCATCCTCAAGCGACAACAAGGTGGCGAGTGCACTTCGCAGCATCTGTTGGTCCTCTCCTAATATCACTCGAATCATGATGTACCTTTCCCCTTCCCATCGCGGATTACACGCGGAATGACTAACGATAATACCGTTCCCTTGTGGGCACCAGACTCTATAGCAAGCGTCCCGTCCACAAGCTGAAGCCGCTGTTTCAGTCCGGCCATGCCTGTCCCACTTGATTGCTTAAGCTGGTGCTCATCAATTCCGATGCCATCATCTGCAATCTCCAATCGAACCCTTGCCTCTTCCACCTCAACCCGAACCGAGCAATGCTTCGCCCGGCTGTGCCTGACGACATTCGTTAAGGTCTCCCGGAAGCACATGGCGAGAATCGTCTCCTGCAATGCTGATAATGGCAATCGGTCCACAATGCTTGGAGCTGCTGCTGAAGGGCTAATTCCCTCGCTGCGTTCCTGAAATTCCAGCTCAATTCCTGCGGCAGCGCATAGCTGCCTTCCATGCTCATATTCCTCTGCAAGCTTGACAATCTTCATTTCAGTTACGAGTTGGCGCATCTGCTTCAACGCCGCACGCGATGTTTCTTGAATCTCCCTTGCTTCAGCGATGGCCCGCTCTGGATTCCGTGTAATAAGCTTCTCTGTCACTTCACTCTTAAGCGTGATCAAGGACAACGTGTGTCCAAGTGTATCATGCAATTCGCGTGCAATGCGCTGGCGCTCTTCCTGCTGGGCCATCCGCTCGAGCTGTGAGGTCGCTGCCTGCAATCGTTCCGCCATCTGCTTGTATTGCCCAGCGGCACGCATGATGAATGGCATGACGAGCACACCGAATAATGGAGGAAGCAGCAGGGTATGCAGGGAAGACCATACGGCTACCGTATCCAAGCGTTGAGACAATCCGATTAAGATACCTACCGCCATGACGGCAGCTGTTCCTAAAATAATGGAGGTCTTCTGCCTGCTTATCATCTGCGCGATCATGAACACCATATAAGCATACATAGGGTGATAGAAAAGGATGAATACGAGAATAATTACAGCCTGAGCAGCCAACCACAGCAATGCCTGCTTCTCGTGCCGATACTGCAGCCAAAATGCGATCACTAGAAACAGAAGCAGCGTGAACCCCACCAATAGCTTGGTCGGAGTCTCACGCAGCAGGAAAAAGATGGGGACGCATAAGTTGACGAGGGAGATGTAAGGCTCCGCTCCCTCTTTTTCGGGAAATAATCTCTTCTTGACTACGTTCACTTACATCGCTTCCCGTCTGTTAAAGATATAACTCGATATTACCATGAAGATCATGCCACAGCCCAGAAGAATTACCCAATCCAGCAGGGCAGGACTTCCCCCAGCGAGCATATTCCATGCACCATGTGCATAGCGGTAGGATGGCAGCCATTCTCCAATAACTTGCATCCAGCTTGGCAATGTCTTCAGCGGCATCCACAAGCCTCCCATGATGGCAAATCCCATGAGCAAAATGTTCGCGACCGCAATGGAGGCATCCGCGCTCTTCATCGTTCCTAAAATAGAGCCGATCGCCAGGAATGGAATGCTTCCAAGCCACAGCCACAATCCGCATGTCACCCATTGTACAGCCGTCAGCTCAATGTGATAGGCAAAGTAGGCAGCAGGGAAAATGATGAGAATGACAAGCAAATGAACCAACATATGCGATACGATCTTAGCGCCAATCCATACCGACGGAGATAGTGGTGTCAGGCGAAGCAGACGTGTCCATCCATCACGACGCTCGTAAGCAAGGCGAATACCGAACTGACTCATTGCTGTGCCGATCAAGCTGAATGCTGTCATCGACATAAGTGAGAAGGCGCCATAGGTGGTCGATTCAATAGACTTCGATGCGCCATTTAAACTAGCGAATAAGAAATAAAAAGCGATTGGCATGACAAGTGAGAACAACAAGAAGAATGGACTGCGCATAATTCGTAAACTTTCTGCTTTGATTTGTGCTTGTAACATCGATCAATTCCCCCTATATATGATGATTTAAGGCACCCTCTGCCTCTATCGTTTATTTTCAGGCTTCAACTATATGCTTGCTTGAGTACGTGCAGCTTCATGAGATTTTGTTATTGATCGGAAAGCATCCTCAAGCTTAGCGGATTGGATATCAATATCGCTGACTCCCCAACCAGATTGCAAGAGTGCGGACAACACTTCGTCTGTACTGCGGACGTGAAGACGAATCCGACCTGATGCACGTTCGACCTTTACGACTCCCGGAAGCTGCATTAACGCTTCGTCCTGCTGTTCGACTTGAAGACGGAAGGACACTGTCCGCAGTGCCGTCTGTGCCTTGAGCTCCTGTGAGGTTCCGCTGGCCGCTACTGTACCTGCCGCAATAATCGCGATATGATCCGCCACTGCATCTGCTTCCTCCAAGTCATGCGTCGTAAGCACAACCGTCCGCCCATCGTTCGACAGAGCGCGAACCGTATCCCAGAAGCGACCACGCGCCTCCACATCCATGCCAACCGTCGGCTCATCAAGCAGGACAAGCTCTGGATTTCCAGCTAAGCTCTGCGCGAAGGCCAATCTGCGCCGTTGTCCACCGGATAACGATGTTGCGCGCCGCTTCGCTTCTCCGTGCAGACCTGATAAGTCAAGCAGTCTGGACAGTGGAAGTGGGTTGCGATAGTAGCTGCGGAACAGATTCAATACCTCTGCAACATTCAAGCCATCAGGAGCTTTCACATCCTGCATGAGCGCCCCTACTCTGTGGCGCAGTTCCCGTGTGCCTGCGGGCTGGCCAAGCACCTTAATCTCTCCTGATGTCGGCTTCTGCAACCCGAGGATCATGGAAATCGTCGTTGTCTTACCCGCTCCGTTCGGACCGAGCAGCGCGCTGATCTGTCCACGCTCGAAGCGAAGATTAATATTGTTCACGGCGCGAAAGCTGCCGAATTGCTTTATAAGGTTGGTACATTCGATTGCGTATGTCATCTATAATCATCCTTTGTCATTAAATTAGGAACCGTATGTGGTTCTATGATGCGGTCATTGTGTTGCGTGCAGCTTTCGGCTAACCAGTTAATCTTTCGAGATATGCTGCACGATGCTGTGCTGCTCAATTTCTGTTGCCCGTTGCCGTATCGCTTATGTTTGTATTGTACGGCAGGCACGCTTGAGCCAGTTAGTGTACGATGTCACCAACTGCATATGACAAATGTCAGGAATGAGGTGGCAATATTCGAATTGCTGCGAGCCTCGTTTTCCTCAAGGCCACTTTTTAAAGTCAACCATTTATCCTGTGCCATAATTTTTGCAGCCCCGTCACAAAACGGCATGTCTGTCCGTTGTATAGGCAGAAAAGGAGAGATAGCATGAAAAAGATGTGGAAGCTAGGAAATGCACTGATACTGATCATTCCTTTGCTAGGTGGTTGCTACGGGGAACAACAACAAAATGAGAACTTGGAAAGTGAAAAAATCAAAGTCATGTACCATGATGAACCGTCGTTCTATAACGATTACGGGAATCTCTTCAAGATGAAGAACCCAAAAATCGAATTCGATGTCATTAGCATGAATAACGTGCTCGCAAATCGCGAGCAAAATGGCGCTTGGGACGATCATGCAGAATTGAAAAAATTAATTGAGACATACAAACCTGATGTGCTGCTGCTAAACGAGAATTTGTTCGAAGATTATGCGCGGCAGGAACGGCTGTACGACATCGAAACTATGATTGCGAAGGACAAATTCGATATTGACGCAATTTCTCCCGGACTTATCGAAATGATTAGAGGGAAAGGAGATGGCAAGTTATACGGATTAGCTCCATCTTTTTATGCGGATGTCCTATATTTCAACCGCGATTTGTTCAAGCAGCATCATATTGATATGCCGACGAACAAGATGACCTGGAAGCAATTGTTTGAACTGTCGAGAAGATTCATCAACACGGGCACTGGCGAAAAGAAAATAGTTGGATTATATCAGGACTACGGTGTGGAGCAGATGTTACAGGAGATCGCGTCTTCCTCCGGGTTACGATTACTCGATGCAAAGGCAGACAGGCTGCTTATCAACTCAGACGGTTGGAAAGAAGCAATCAAACTCGTAACAAATGCCGTACGCGATAAATTTATCTACCTACAGGCTTCAAATCAAAATAGCGAGGAGATGGCCGAAACCTTTTATAGAGGTCAGGCTACGATGACAATCAATGGGCCTTGGCTTGCAAAAGAATTGAAAGCACGAGCTCTCTTCGACAGTGCATCGAAATCGTTCGAATGGGATATCGCCACAATGCCTGTTGACCCTTCCTCCCCAGATGAATCGGCAAATGTACATGTCTCGGAAATTTATGCGGTATCCGAAGACTCACCAAATAAGCAGGCGGCATGGGAGTTCGTCAAGTTCGTAAATAGCGCGGACATGGTTTCGGCCGCTTCACGGACGGCAAATGGAAAATTGCCCGCACGCTCTGGTGTGCTCAAAGATATTGAAGGCAAAAGCACGGAACCTTTCTATCTGCTTACGCCCAAAACAACGCCTTCTTTTGAGGAATCTCTAGGCAGTACAGCCGCTTCTAAAGAGTTCAATCAATTATTCCAACCTGTCTTATCAGAGGAACTGCAAGCGATTATTGATGATAAGCAGACCGTCGAGGATGCGATAGCCGTGTTGGAAGTGAAGGGACAAGAAGCACTGCAAAAAGCAAAAAGCAAAAAAGCCGAAAAATAATGTACTGAAAAAGTGCTCTTATCACCCGAAAGTGAAGTTATACAATAAAAAGGTGTTATTAAGCCGGGCTGTATGAAAGGAGGATCCATACGGCTATGCCATCCAGCTCAGAATATCAAACTGTTGGGACTTTAGAACATGCCATTGCTCAAGTCAAGTGCGGAGATAAAGAAGCCTACACCTTTATCATCCATCGATTTCAGAAACAAATTTATTTATATTGCTACTATTTGTTGGGCAGCAAGGAAGAAGCCGAGGACGCTGTTCAGGACATATTTATTAAAGGCTTTCAACGTATACACCTTTTCGAGCCTCAGGTATCTTTTTCAGCCTGGATATATAAGATCGCCTACAATCATTGCTTGGATATTTTGAACCGTAGAAGCAGGCTCCGAAAAATACTGTTCCTGCTGAAACGAGATCAAATCAATGATCAAGAACTTCCGTATGAAGATCTGGTTTATCAATTGCTAGACAAGCTTTCTGCAGAAGAGCGGCATATTTTGTTGTTAAGGGCCGTGGAAGAATATAGCTTCGATGAAATTAGCGAGATTATGGATTTAAAGCCATCGACAATTCGCAAAAAATATGAACGTTTGCGAAAAAAGCTGCTTCGCTATCAAGCCAATCCATTCACAGAGGAAGGAGGTCTTCATAAGCATGTCATCAAGCCATCGTAACGGTGTAGATAGCGAACAATTAGAGGCATGGATTCGCCAGACGCCGACAAATCCTGATTTTACGGGGCAAATTATGAGCCGATTGGACACTGGGTCTCTATTTGTTGATGCCTCACGTACAACACGTCGTAGTACAGCAGTTCGTTCCATTGTCACATCGATTGCTGCAGCAGCCGCTGCATTCGTCTTATTAATAGGGGGCTCCTTTCTGTCTCCCACGGTAGCCGAGTCAATGAGACATGTGCCGGGCGTGAGCAGTCTTTTTCGTTTTGCGGGAGATTTAGGTCTGCAGGCGGCCGACGAAAAAGGACTTGTCACCTCATCTGAGCAGAGCCTAACCCATCATGGTCTGACACTTTCGATTCCGGTAGCAGCCTATGACGGAGTACGAGTGGCAGTTGGTATTGAACGATCGAGCCTATCAGGGTTGCAGGAGAGCAGTAGCCGCAATACCTTGATGGAATCTTTGAGTGATATCCAACTCCTTATTGATGGAAAAAGTATTGCCGATTATGCATACAACCAGCACTCGGTTGGCATCATTACTGTCCCAGGGGAAAATGAAAATTCGGCAATCCTTATGTTCTCTGATATGCGAAATCAAGAAGGAATATCCTTGCCCGACAAGTTCGATTTAACGGTAAAGCTTACCGTGTCAGACATACAGGAGCCCTATCAAATGACGATTCCCGTTTCCATGCAATCAAATGATTCAGTCGTCATGAAGCCAAACATTTCGAAATCTAGCAGTCCATTCACCATCAAGTACAATAAAATAGAATTGACGCCGATTACGACGAGTCTTGCTGCAAGGCTGGAAATATCGAAAGACGATCCGCTTACGGCCAACGATCTACCGTTTGGATTCGAAATCTACGATAATAAGGGGCGCACAGTCAAATTGCTAAACGGTTCAGGACTACATGAGGATAACGGGAAAACGATCCTGTTCAATTTGCTTTATCAGCCTTACGACCCTATTCCTACGTCTATTACGATCAAACCTTATATAAGTCTTATCAACGAGCATGATAAATCCCAATTCAAGCTTGGAGCAGACGGCCAACCACTCATCAAATATATCCCCGAGCTCGAAGTTACATTACCCGTTGAAACTCCAAAATAGAAAAGGAGAGAGCCCCACTGCTCTCTCCTTCCATCCTTATTTCATCCATTTATTCCGGTTTCGCGTTCTCATTCCAATAATGATTATCTGGATAAATACGCTTGCCGAAAATTGCCGACCCAACCCGCACCAGTGTCGAGCCCTCCTCGATTGCCGTCTCGAAGTCTCCGGACATCCCCATCGACATAACTTCCATGCTGACATTCGGCAATGCAAGCTCCTCTGCTTCACGACGGATATTTTGCAGCAGCTTGAAGCATTTGCGCACCTTGTCTTGATCGTCAGTGAACAGCCCAATTGTCATGAGCCCCTTAATGCGGAGCGTGTCCAACTTGGCTACCTCTTGAATTAATGCGAGTGCATCCTCTGGGGCAGCACCGAACTTGCTATCCTCATACGACGTATTCACTTGGATAAGGATATCCATCGTGCGGCCTTCCTTTTGCAGCCGCTCATGGAGTGCCGTAGCCAGCTTCATGCGGTCAACAGATTGAACGCATGTTGCGAATTTGAGCACATCCTTGACCTTGTTTGTTTGCAAATGGCCGATAAAGTGGAAGTCTAGCGACGGATTAGCCGAGGTAAGCGGCTCCCGCTTCTGCAGCCCTTCCTGCACTTTATTTTCCCCAATTAAGTTCTCCCCTGCATCTAATGCCATCTGAATTCGTTCAACCGGAACTGTCTTCGTAACGAGCATCAGCTTCACTTCCTCGGGATTGCGCCCACTGCGCTTGCATGCCTGCTCGATACGCTCACGGATCACTCGTATGTTATGTTCAATATCGTTTAATTGCATCGTTATCACCACATTATTTTAGTATTTATGTCCATTCTAGCATACCTGTTCGGGTAAGGCTGTCACCTTCTGCACAATATAACGCTGAATCCGGCACCTCCCTTTCCATTTATTAGTTTCAACTTCTTGTGTTGATTTTATTTCCCTTATATATTAATATCGTAATATAACGATATAACGATTTATTAAGTGTATGAGTTCATGTACAAAATGAACCATTCCATCTTTTCACTTTCCTATAAATCAAAGGAGACATGATATGAATAACGACTATGAACGTTTTAATGATACTGCCGAGCTGTTAAAAGCTCTGGCACATCCTGTTCGCCTCTGTATCGTGAAGGGGCTGCTGGATAAGGGAAGCTGCAATGTATCCTTCATGCAGGACTGCCTAGGCTTGCCGCAATCGACGGTATCCCAACACCTACAGAAGCTGCGCAGCATGGGCATTGTAACCACACATCGCAACGGCCTAGAAGTGAACTATCGGGTAGAGAACGAGAAGGTAAAACAGCTCGTTGAAGCTTTTTTCGGGGAGGAGACATCATGAGCAAAAAGGTACTGATCGTTGGAGGAGTAGCTGGAGGGGCTTCTGCCGCAGCACGTCTGCGCAGACTGGATGAAGATGCCCACATCGTCATGTTCGAGAGGGATGCTTATGTATCGTTCGCCAACTGCGGGCTTCCCTACTATATCGGAGATACAATTCAAGATCGCAACAAGCTGTTCGTGCAAACACCAGAAGCTATGCACCGCCGATTCAATATCGATGTGCGCGTGCACAGCGAGGTCATCAGCATTGATACACAAGCGAAAAAGGTACGGGTACGCAGCAAAGAGAAAGGGGAATATGAGGAGTCGTATGATTCACTGATTCTGTCCCCTGGTGCGAAGCCGGTACGTCCGTCTCTTCCTGGTATTGAGAGCGAGCGCATTTATACGCTTCGCAACATTCCGGATACGGATCGCGTGAAGACGCGCGTGATGGAAGATGGCACCCACTCTGCTGTCGTCATCGGCGGCGGATTCATCGGGGTGGAGATGGCCGAGAATTTGCGCGAAATTGGGCTGGATGTCACGTTGGTAGAGGCTGGACCAGCAATTCTTGCTCCATTTGACACAGAAATGGCTGGAATTCTGTCTAAGGAGATGGAACAGCACGGTACATCTCTCATTGTAAATGACCGCGTTCAATCGTTCCGTGATACGAACGGCGGAATTGAAACGCAGCTGGCCAGCGGCAAAGTGCTCACAAGCGACATGGTCATTCTCGCAATCGGGGTAGCACCTGATACGGGCTTTATTCGAGACAGTGGCATTGAGCTGGGGCCACGAGGTCACATCATCGTGAATGATTATTTGCAGACTAATGTAGAAGACGTTTATGCCGTAGGAGACGCTGTTGAGGTTGTCGACTTCGTCAATGGGACGAAGACAGCGATCCCGCTTGCAGGGCCAGCCAACAAGCAAGGGCGTATCGCAGCAGACAATGTGAGCGGAATTGGCACTGCCTATAAAGGCTCGCAAGGAACATCTATCCTGAAGGTGTTCGGATTAACGGGTGCTGCAACAGGGAATAACGAAAAAACATTGCAACGATTAGGTTTGCCGTACAAGGTAACTTATGTGCATCCAAATTCCCATGCCGGGTACTATCCAGGTGCCAAGCCAATGACAATAAAGCTGATCTTTAATGAGGAAGGCAACGTACTAGGCAGCCAGATTGTCGGTTATGACGGTGTGGACAAACGGATGGACGTCATTGCTACGGTTATACGCTTAGGCGGCACCGTCACCGATCTTACGGAGCTTGAATTGTCCTATGCACCACCGTATTCTTCCGCTAAAGATCCCGTGAACATGGCCGGGTATACTGCCGACAATATATGGACAGGAGCTGTGAACGCGTTTACGCCTGCCGATCTGGAACAGCGCGACCCACAAGCTACGATGCTTGTTGACGTGCGTACGGATATGGAGCATCAGAACGGTCATATTCCTAACTCCCTGTCTATTCCTGTAGATGAACTAAGAAGCCGTCTGAATGAGCTCGATCGGGAGAAAGAAATATGGGTCTACTGCCAAGTTGGTTTGCGCGGTTATACGGCGTCACGCATCCTAAGTCAGCATGGCTTCAAGGTGAAAAACTTAACGGGTGGATATAAGACATACCAGCATGCACAATATACCCCCGGACAGGTTACGCCGCCTGCCAGGCCTGACCAGGACACGTCTGGGAATCCGGTAAAAGAAAGCAATGAACAGAAAGATACACAGTACTCCTTCGATCGTACCCTGGACGCATGTGGTTTATGCTGCCCAGGGCCGCTCATGCAAGTGAAGCAGCATATGGATTTGCTGCAGGAAGGTCAAGTGCTGAAAGTAAATGCATCTGATCCCGGCTTCTATGAGGATATCCAAGCTTGGGTGGGCATGAGCAAGCAGGAGCTGCTGCATGTGCAGAAACACACGGATGGGACGATTGAAGCCCATATACGCAAGCTGCCGCCTACCTCCGCGGAGGATTTGCAACAGGCAGACAATCGCAGTGTATCATCGGATCGCAGTACCATGATCGTGTTCAGCGGCGATCTCGATAAAGCAATCGCCTCCTTCATTATTGCGAACGGAGCTGCTGCTTCGGGAAAGAAAGTGACTCTGTTCTTCACCTTCTGGGGTCTGAATATTTTGCGCAAGCCGAACAAGGTTCCCGTCAACAAGAGCTTCATCGGCAAAATGTTCGGTGCGATGATGCCACGAGGAAGCAAGAAGCTGGGCTTGTCGAAGATGAACATGATGGGTATCGGACCGAAAATGATTCGCTCAGTGATGAACAATAACAATGTATCTTCACTAGAAGAGTTGATTGAATCTGCGATCCAGCAGGGTGTCGAAATCGTTGCCTGCCAGATGTCGATGGACGTCATGGGCATTGCCCATGAGGAGCTTATCGACGGCGTTACCATCGGCGGCGTAGGCTACTATTTAGGCAAGGCTGATCAATCAGGCATTAATTTGTTTATTTAATATATCAATCAGAGCAATCAAATCGATAGGAAAACTCCAACTAAAGGAGGCTGCAGATCAACGATCTGCAGCCTTTTTACTTACTCTTCAGTTCCCTTTTCCCCATTTTCCAGCCACTCTATTTTAATGCTTCTTTGGTTTACACCCAAACCAGAAATCACCGGGTATTACCCCGAAGTCCATAAGTCAAGAGATACCTAGGTATTCACTATCTATGTTGATTCTGGCGGAAAACAGATGGCAGGCAATTTATTTTTTCTGCATTTTGGTATCTATAGCGTTTAATACCCCCCGCTTGCAGCTCTACTTCCAGACATCAGGTATACCACGTTTTTGTCGGCATCCAATGCAGCCCTCACTATCGTTGCTTCTGCCTTGGCGCCTTTGTCGTCCTTGTCGTACTTGAAGAAGCAGTAATCCCCAAATAAGTTATCCCTCTTCACTTCATATCCCGTAATGTCTATATTGAACAACTTTTTTGCCATCGGAGCAATCACTTCTTTTGCTTCTTTTACCGGAATCTCTTTGTCTGTCTTCACCTTTTCTGTCGTTTTATGAATTACATTAAGTACCTTGCCCGACTCTGCTTCTATCTCAACTAAAACACCGTTGCCTTCCAGTTCCCACTTAGATAGATTGATGTTGTTTTTAAAGTCAAATTCGCCAGGAATAAGTTTAGCTTCTGTAAAATTAAACTCTTGATCTAAAGCCGTTTTCACCGCGTCTGCTGCTGTTTTTAGCAATTTCCCTTCAATTTCTTGCGCCTCAACTTTAATCATGTATCCCATAGACTCTAGTTCCGACGATCCTTTGGATTTAACTAGAAGGACTTCAAAGTCTTTGCCCTTAAACGTATACCATACTTCCCCATTAAAATCAGCCTTCTTATCATCATACACTCGTATCGCTTTCACTTCATTTCCAAAAGCATATGTTTTTTTGGGATATCTCTTCTTTAGCTCTTGAATGGCCTTCTCCTGATCCTTTTTACTGATTTTATTGATTGGGACTAATCCAGAAACCGACCATACTTCACCTGTTTTAGTGCTATATTGGATTTTATATTTTCCGTCTACTGATTTAACCTCTGCATTCACTTTGTTTGAATCAATTATCATCTCGCCAACATCCTGCAACTTTATATCTTTCCCTGCAAATTGCTTTACCACTTTATTCAGCTTTTCTTTCATCGTCTTGTCGATTTGAACTTCCTTCTTATCCGATTTCTGCTGCTCTTGTACAACCGCAGCAACGGGTGCGCTCGCTGCGTTGCTTTCCTTAGCATTAACCAATGTCACACTACCAAGCGCGAGAATCATTCCGATCCCCAGAATGGACAAGCGATAAGATTTTTTGTTGAATTGTTTGATCATCATAAGTCTCCTTTTCATTTCTTTATGTGTCGAGGACAAGCCGGCAAGCCCCGGCTGATGATGGCTGCCTGAAACATGCTCCAGTACATGAATAATGGTTTGTCCGTATGCTCTATTTTGCTGCGGATCCATCCGATCCAAGACGCATGCATCGCAAGCCATCTCCTGGGCCTGCCTTGCTTTATGTGCAGCAAGCCATATCAATGGATTGAACCAGTGGAGAATCAGGATGACGTGTATCACCCAATTCACTATCACATCCCGCCGCTGAATATGTGCGAACTCATGCGCCAGAATATATTGAAGCTGCTCCTTCTGTAGCGTGACGAGCAGACTTGGAGCAATAACGATCGCAGGTTTATGAAAACCGACTACGGCAGGTCCAGGAATCCGTTCCGATGCGACAAATCGTACGTTACGATTTATGCCCAATCGCTGCTTTGTCTCTTGAAACACGCCCGATAAAAAAGGCGTATCGATGACTCGGCCTGCACGCAGCGCCCGCTTTAATCGAAGCTGGTCGTATACCGTTTTCGCAGCAAGAAACAATCCCCCCGCAAGCCATACCAGCATAAGCCCATTGATAAACCCAAGTTGCTTGATCCGGTTCCACCAGAAACCGCGCCCCTGCACGGTCTCCGATTCATGGGATAGAGCAGGCATTTCCGAAGTTCCACCTGTTTCCGGCTGTACATATCGCTCACCATGCACCGCCACTTTACCTGCTCTCCCCGCGTCCCTCAAAACTTGGGGATCATGGGTCATCTGATGAATTCCAGGCGCTACATCCTTCAGAGAGAACACATTGTACAGGCTAAGCGAAGATTCCGGCGCCCAAGGAAGCAGCAGACGAATCGCCACAGGCAGCCAAATCAAATATTTCCATCTTGCTTCTAGCTTGTTTTTTAATAAAAATTGCAGGGTCAGGATTAGTAGAACCAGGATACCGGCCATAAATGATCCGCGAATCAACCAGCCAAAAAACGATAACAAGCTTGCATGTAATGTTGGGCCCATCAGCTATTTCTCTTTTCCGGCCCGCCGTCTATACAGCTTTCATCAAATAAAGCCTTCAGATCCTCAATTTCCTGCGCATTTAGCTTTTTATCGTCTAAAAAATTGGCCAGCATGGGCTTTAATGCACCGCCATATAACCTTTTTATAAAGGATCTGGTTTCAAACCGTAAGAATTCCTGCTCGCTAATAATGGGGTAGAATAGCTGGTTGCGCTTCGAACCCTTTTCCATCTTCGTACCAGCAGCTTCCTTCTGCACCAGCCGACTGAGGAATGTCCGAGTCGTATTCGGGCTCCAGCCCATTTTCTCTGCCATCAGCTTTACGACTTCGCCGGAAGGGCAATCCGGAATATCCCATAATACTCGCATAATTTCTAGCTCTGCATCCGTAATCGATGGTATTTGCTTCATGCATGTAACCTCCAAAGTCAATTTAATCAGACTACGTATGTAGTTGGAAAACAATGCTAGACTTGTAGTTTGATAAAATCCGAAGAAATGGAGATGCCGTGTTCGTATATACCACCTCCCTACCAGTATTAGTTTTTGGGTAAGCATGCGCTGAGTGCTCATCGTTAAAGGTGTAAAGATTTCTTCTCTGCCACTAGATCAACGATGAACAGCACTGCTGTTGAATGGCTACTTTTAATATTACGTTCTTTATATAGCACCCCCTTATGGTTATCATTAAAACTACAATTGTAGTCATGTATATACTACAGTTGTAGTTATATGTTTGTCAATACCTTTGTTACGAAAATAACCCATCTTGCTATGCCTATTTGAAAGCGGGCTAAAGCTCAATTTGTTTCGGTTGCACAAAATACACAACATCAAAGAGCCATAGAGTGCTGCCTTCCACAGGCGGACATTCTATGGCTTTCCTATTTATCTTGAATTGCATCTATTCAGTGACCAAGTTCATTCCTGCATCGCATCGTATTCACTGCGCACTAAGCCAAAAATGAGTTCATCATGATATTGCCCCTTCGTAAATATCATCTCCCGAAGTCGCCCTTCCTGTAGGAACCCTAGGCGCTTGTGCAGCGCAATTGATGCCTCGTTGTACGCATATACATGCGCAATCACCTTGTGATAACGCAGCTCTTCGAAATAGTAACGGAGCAATACCTGAATTGCATCCGATGCATAGCCCTTACGCCAATGTTCTCGGAAGATCGATACGCCGTACTTGAATGTGCCGTTCCGCTTATCCACGCCATGCGTGTTCATTCCGCCCACCATTTCACCCGCAATCGTCTCAATGGCAAACCGAAATTGATCACTTTCCGGCACTGCAGCTGCCCGCTGGTCCGTCCATATTCGCGCACCCTCTTCGGATCTTGGAAAATGAACCTCATCGCATAATCGGGCAGTTTCCGTATCATAGTCATTGTTGTGGAACTTCTCCCAATCGCTTGGGACTATAGCGCGCAATCTAACCTTCCGTCCTTCCCAAATATGAAATACCATTTCGCTCCCCCTCATGGAAATTACTTCTCCATCATCTTGTTCATACATACCGCTTTAGTTGTTCTTAGCCTCTCTCCAGTGAAAATTCCGGATTGTCACCAAGATTTTGTTCCATCTTCTCGAAAGGTTGCCCCTTTAAGTAATGGTTAAAGAAATCAAGCGAGTATTCGTTAATGAGGCGATGTACAGGGCGTAAATTTACCCCTTCAGCCTTCTCGAGTAGAGGCGATAGCAGATAGAAGTCGCAGAAGGCTAAATGATCCATGTTTTTAATTTTCATCCAGTAGTTTCCTCCCTCTGCAACATGCTTATATCGTTCAAATATGTCACCGAAGTACTTGTATAAAGCTTTTCTCGTTGTACCTTGGGCAGCTGCTAACTGGTTTGCACCGGCAAGCGTTCTATCCGCACTCATCATCAACAACGGCTTCTTCACCCCGCCTTCCGGAATCCGGAGCTGACCAAATAAGCCGCCGTCCAAATTAATAGCTGCCTTAATTCTTGCGTCTGACATCAGCATTTGAACACTGGTTGCTCCACCGTAGGAATGACCGAACATACCGACGTTCTTCAAATCCATTCTTCCTGTAAAGCGATGGTCTGGATCGCCCTGTGCCAGCTTCTCCACTTGATTGACTACAAATTTGGCATCCTCCACCCATACCTTGTTCAGTTCATCCAAGTGCTCAACTGACGGATCCTGGGGAATAAAATTCGCAACGCGGCCATCATCGAACACCGATGTAATGCTATTATACGTGTGATCAATACCCACAACGATATACCCATAACTGACCAATTGTTCGATCTGGAAGGTGTTATGGCTCTTATGCCCACCCATTCCATGAGAAAACAGCAGTACTGGGTAAGCAGCTTCTTTACCGGATATCTCGGCATTTTCGATCGCATGTGTCTTGACGAATTTCATGCTTGTAAAAAACATTTTAGGCATATCGAAAGTTTGGCTGTACGCATTTACAAACACATCCGGATTAGATACATAAGGTGCGGTTTTTCCCTGTGCGCTCGAACTAACTGGATACCAAATTTGCACCATCAGTTCGCGCTTGTCACCCTTTTCTGGGGTAAGTGTTTCTTCACGCCGCTCATCCTTCCAATCATACGTTACTGTCCCAATCTTATACGGACCTGTAGGTTCTTCGAATGTGAACACCGGGAACAAGAGAGGCAGAAACACAGTGATAAGGGAATATAGCACTGCCAGCATAGCCACAAGAATTTGCTGAACTATGGACTTCTTTCCCTTCACTTCCTTCGATCTGAACAGATATCGTGCTGCAAGGATACAGATCGGCAGAAACGTTATCACATAGGCCGGAACCATCTCCCAACGCAGTCCCTCGATGAGTCCATGCAGCAGCACGAATATGGAAGATATGATGAAACTAATGAACAGCATTTGCTTTGTTTTGCTCCTTGCAAGTAGCAGCCAACCAAGCAATAAAACATGAATGACGACTAACAGCAGTTCAAACGATCTCATAAGAATTGCACCCTCCCCATTTATGGCTTACAGCGGTGAATTTCAACATTAGATCCGTCTGTAAGGAGACATTCAAAACTTATAATTTATTCGTCATCCTCAACAATATGAACCCTGCTCAGGTGTTTAATGATACATAAATTTGAAATAATTGTAAATATTAATTAATTTTCTGTCGTGCTTGCCCTTCGGACTTTCCATGTTCCCGAATTCAAAGAACTTCACTTTTTTGATACCTACATACTGAAACAAGGCCCTTTTCATCAACACTTTATGCACATTGCGATAAAAGAAAAATGGATACAGGGTAGGACCCTTCATTGTAGATATACAAACAACCGATTTCCCTTTCAGCAGCCCTTCAGGCAGCAAGCCTCCGTTGTCTCGATAGGCGAAGTCAGAAGCAAATAACTGATCAATGTAGCCGAGCAGCATCGCAGGCGGACGCAGCCACCAGATCGGATACACAAACACCAACTTATCTGCCCAGCGTATCTGCTCACGATACTTCTCCAGGGTCGGATCGAGGTGCATATCTCTCCTCCGCTTCGTCTTGTGGAACACAAGTACTGGATCGAAGTCCTCTTCATATAAATCAAGAACCTGAATTTCTTCCACGTTCTTATTCTCTGTACACCCTTGTATGATTTGTTGTAAAAAGGCGTAACTCAAACTACTATGATTCGGATGCGTATATACGATTAACACCTTCATCTTCCCACCGCCATTTAGTTATCATTTGATAACTAAAAGATACCAACCCACCTATATAGTTGTCAAATGATAATTGTTTATTGATAATTGATTTGTTATCGTGTTCTGGTAAGAGGTGATTTTTGTGGACAAGAAAGCTCTGTTTCATCAATTCGTGAGCTTTACAACCTCCGTGCACGAAGTGACGCATGAATTAACGAGGGACATTAAGCCAGAGGATATTACACCCGTTCAATATCGTATTTTGGAATATATCGCGGTCAGCCAACCTGTTACCTTAAGCCAAATTAGCGATTGCATGCACATGTCTATGCCAAATACGAGCCGGGAACTGAGGAAATTAACGGAAAAGCATCTATGTGAAAAACTGGAGTCCACGGATGATAGACGCAAGCAAATGATCCAACTCTCGGAAACTGGACAAGCTATGATGGAAGAGGCCTTTGGGCGGATTAGCGAGCGTTTCTTCGAGCGAATTAAGAATTCCTCAGAAGAAGACTTGAAGGACATACAGCGGGCATTAGAGCTTCTCCAATCCCATGTGTTCGATGTAAAGAGGTAAGTCACAGCACAGCTTTTGTGAAAAGGAGTAAATACAAACTTGGTTTCTAGTATAGAAAAAGACGAAGGAACACGCCCATGTAGCGTCTGCCTTCGTCTTTTCCTTTTCAATCACCTAGAATCGTATCCTTGTACATATTCACCTGCTCGATCATATGACCGATATTGCCTTCTCCTGCATACAAGGTCATGTCGAAGAAATCGTGGGTCAGCTCCGACCAGTACAATTCATTCTCATCGCCATGAATCGCGACGTCATGCTTCAACTTGCCCACATAGACTTCCACATAACATTTTTGATAGTGGTACGTGAAGTCCATCAGGTGGTGCAGCGTGATATCCCCTTTGGAAATGCTCGTTTCTTCCGCCAGCTCTCGATAAGCACTTTCGATTCCTGCTTCACCAGCCTCTATTTTACCGCCGACTAGATTACTTAGTCCTTTGTACGGTTCTTTTAATCGTTTGCACATCAATAATTTGTCGAGTTCTTTATTGTAAACCATGATGACATTATAGCCCTGCATCTCTTCATCTCCCGATTCACAATTAACAAAAAATGGGTCCCGAAAAGTATCGAGACCCTATTCAACATCATAGCAAACCGGTCATTATAAGTCTATATTTTTTTGGGTTTTCGTGTAAAATTCTCCTCTGTAAGATGAACCCCATCATTCAGGAGGAAGCATATGATTCCAGAACGTCTATCTGCCTATACCAACAGAATCCCTTTGCTAGCTGAAGTAACCGAGTGGGCACTTTTACGAAAGTGGGCGCTATCCGAAGTGTATCGCATCACTTTACGTACAGGTGAAACTCGCATATTGAAATGGGGCGGCAAAGAAATGGCTCAAGAAGCCGCCAATTACCGTCACCTCGTGAAACCTTTGCACATATCAGCCCCTCGCATTTTTGAATATTATGAATCGGAACGCAGTGCGGTCATGATTATGGAGGATGCCGGGCAGTACAATTTGGAGCAGCGTCCCAGCTCGGCGCTCTTTCTGGAAGCTGCAAGAGCGTTAGCTAGAATTCGAGATACAGCTGCGATGCATATCAAGCAGAATATTCCGAGCAGTCTCATTCATCAATACACCGAGACAGCTGCCGATTTCTTGGCGCTTGCGAAAGATCTCCTTCACTCGCCTCGTCTAGCTGGCCATCCTGCCCTCGGCAAACTACAGGACATATTGCCGCAACAGCTGGAGAGACTATATCGCACTCAGCCCCTTACACTCGTGCACCATGATTATCATGCGAAGAACTTGCTCATTCAGGGGACACAGATTATGCCGATTGACTGGTCGCTTTCGTATCTAAGTCCCCATTTAGGCGACTTGCATTGTCTCATTGATGAAGCTCGAGAATATAGTCATGTCCCTAGAGAAGAGATGTTGTCCGCATTCCATAGCGCGATGGAGCAGAATTGTTCGATGGATCAGCTTAAATGGCAAGTGAACGTCGGTGGGGTATGCTGGCTTGTAAAAACGCTGAAATGGCTTGTCTATGGCGGAACCGATACAATCCCAGGTTCAGATGCGTGGATTCCGGAT
The DNA here is from genome assembly GCF_900102125.1 of Paenibacillus sp. cl6col. Taxonomy (NCBI): domain Bacteria; kingdom Bacillati; phylum Bacillota; class Bacilli; order Caryophanales; family Paenibacillaceae; genus Paenibacillus; species Paenibacillus sp. cl6col. The sequence goes on along the minus strand of NZ_FNAZ01000014.1, from coordinate 31,167 downwards.
TTGATGGATGAGCTAGAATTGCTCGTGAATAGAATAGAGCAGCCTCCTGGCCGCTTAGTCTAAAACATATAGCCTGAAACCTGTGTCTCAGGCTATACTGTACTCAATCTATGGAATAAACGGAATCTATGGATATGAAGGGGGAACCAACATGAAAATCGGCATGATCGGTATCGGTGATATCGCACGCAAAGCATACTTGCCTGTACTAGGAACCCGTACGGATATTGAACTGTCCATTGCCAGCCGCAATCAAGAAGTGGTCGATGAAGTTGGTCGGCAATATCGTATTCGCAACCAATTCTCTACCGTGCAGGAATTGATCTCTTCTAACATCAATGCCGCTTTCGTACATACTTCAACGGAATCGCATGTAGATATGTTGCGTCAGCTTATCACTGCAGGAATTCATGTATTTGTAGACAAGCCCATCGCCTATACATTGCATGAATCGGAGGAAATCGTTTCTCTGGCTCAACAGCAAAACGTGCAGCTCATGGTCGGATTTAACCGTCGGTTCATGCCGATGTACAAAGGCGCAAAAGAAACCATTCCGGCAATCGAAACTGCCTTCATGCAAAAGAATCGAACCGGCCCCTTGTCGCCAATCCGGCAGACGGTTTTTGATGATTTCATTCACGTGGTAGACACGCTGCTGTACTATGTAGGCGAACCAGAGACGATTACGGTCAACGGCAAGGTCGAGGATGGCTTACTGCATTACTTAGTCCTTAACTTGGTGGGCAAGAAGACGACCGGGCTCGCAATGATGAACCGACAAACGGGAATAACGGAAGAACGACTGGAAGTCATGGGATGTCAGCAGAAGATCGTCGTCCATAACTGCGTTCATAAGACAACGTATGTAAACAACACCGAACAGCAGTCCACATTCGGGGATTGGACTCCCGTTCTCTATCGCCGCGGGTTTGTTGATATGATCGACCATTTCATCAGCTGTGTGAAGAGCGGAGACGAGTTTTTATCCAGTGGAGCAAAGTCACTGCTGACTCATCGCATCTGTGAAGATATCTCGCAACAGTTAGAGATATTATGATTCGCCTTTGCACCTGTAGCATCAACTGCCGCATGGGCTTATATATTGAGTGACAACAGGGAACCCGTTGGCCCCTTAGGTTAAAGACATACTATGCGAAGCAGTAGCAAATTTGTATTGAGCCATTTCACATCCACCTTACTCGTGTGTAGTCTCGACAACTACATGTTATGTAAGAGATATGAACATGGCTCTTTCCGCTGCCTTCCTCCCTATCTTCTTCATACTGCAATACATCCATCATTTAGTAGGAATATGACCAGATGCCAGATTCACGTACCTCAAATCAGCTTTGCAAGCCCAACCGCAACTTAAAGACCACCCCATTTCCAATCCAACAATGGAAATAATACCTATTTATGAACTTGATGTTGAAAAGAATTTATCTGAACTGCTTTGAAAATTGTCCTGTATGGAAATTGTGGTAATAAATGGCTTCATTTCAATCGCCGACTGTAATATATTTGGTTATAACTGCCGATAGACGATGTAGATAATGGACAATTTATCCTTCATGGCAGCTCCATCTCTTCTGAACAAAAATCGGGGAAATCGAAAGATGGCATACCTTTGTATGCGGAACTAGGGTAGCAGAATGGCTTTAAAAAAGAAAAGATATGAAATGGGGTCATGAGAAGTGAATGCTGTCAAAGTAATCGTCGCCCTGGTCGCAAGTATTGTGGCTGGAGGCGCTTATGCCTGGGTAACTAACCAATGGTCAGATCTTGTCCCGGTATACCCATTAATTTTAGCTGGATTGCTGTATCTGCTTATACTATGGGTATCCAAAAAGAAAAGCACCGTGATCTCGCTCGGTGTCCTGCTCGGCATTGTAGCCATTGCTGCTAATCTGTTCATCGGCATGGAGTTATTGAAAAAAGATCTCCAGACTCAAATGACAAAAGCGGGCAGCTTCACTGGTAGCGATGCGGAGATTAAGAGTGCGGTCAATGAATTTCTCGATGAACGGTTAATGGAAATGACCGGATATAAAGGCATTGTCGGGTACACGATCAACCTGACGAGTGGCGAGATCACGACCAAGACTGGAAGAACTGTCGGTGATGATGAGTCGTCTCCAGCCGGCGTAGTCTTCCAGGTCGCTAAGTTCGGTATCATACTGCTAGGTCCGGCCATTATGGGCTGGAGAAGAAAAGAAGAAAATCAAGAAGAGATTGCCGGCGCTGAGGTATCCAACAACGCCTAATCGTTCCGGCAGCCCTATTGACCAGAGCGTCTATCCAATATAACGCTCTGGCCGATTCCCCTACACCTGAATAAGGTGCGAGACGGCCTTACACATGAGGCGAGATTTGTCATGTCTATCATAGCGAGCTGCCCTCGGCAGCGCGGCAGCAATACGTTTAGCGGTGGAGCTATATACTTCACCGCTGCTTCGTATGCCGATTACACCCATCTCTCCCGAAATGTAATTTTGACTTACTTCGTCGTCATCATACTATTCACTCGCTCAAAAATATCAAATAACGCCTCGTTGAATATCCCCTTTCGTTCAAGCATGGCAATATGCCCCGCATCTGGAATGGAGTAAAATTGCTTGAGCGGTGCTTTAATGGTCGAATAGAATTCCCGTGCCAGTGGATAAGGTGTTTGCCAGTCCCGCTCGCCATGTATATAAAAAACAGGGACTTCGAATGCAGCACCCATCGACGCCAAATCGAACGACTCCATTAAATACTTCCAAATATGACGTTGTCCTTCTCCAAATGCCCCAGAGATAAAGAAATAGCGCATATCCTTGAATGTATAAAACGGAGAGCTTAAAGCATTGCCAATCAACTCAATTGTAGGGCCAGCCGCTAACTTATATTTACTTTGAAATTTACGAACCTTTTTAAGCTTCCTAATCATTTCACCATCAAATGTATTTGGAGGGTAAGGCTTCAAACGAAGTAGAGCTCGAACATCGTTTTCGTTGCCCGCTTCTTTTGCCGACTCTAGTACTTTTTCGTAACCGACACGTTCATTATCAATCATATTGACAATCTGCCCGACACCGATATAAGCCTGTACAAGCTCAGGGTATTTTTTAGTGAACAGGCTACCTAGTACCGATCCCCATGAATGCCCCAAAATGATAATCTTCTCTTTGCTGTACTTATTTTTTAAATACTGTACAACCTCATAAGTGTCCTGAACGATACGGTCAACCGTGGTTGTTGGCGTGACTTGTTTCGGATCATTGTTAAAATAGGTTTTGCCACAGTTCCTTTGATCCCAGTGCACAACCGTAACGTGCTTCTCCCATGGGATCTGAAACTCTTGCGCAAATGGCAATATCGTCTCTCCCGGGCCACCATGCAAAAACAGAAGTACAGGATTGTCAATGTCCTCGCCTCGATGGTGCAAATATTGCGAAATGCCGCCGATCGTTACGAACTCCCTACAATCAATACCGTTGCTCGTGGGAGCAATGCGAATTTGATTGGCCTTCTTCTTTTTCTGATACTGGACAAGCAGAACCAAGCAAGCCGTCCCTAACATGATAAGCAGTCCGCCTAAAATAACGATCCATAATATGATCATAGCTGCCTCCAATAATCGATATAACCTCGCCTCTGCTCAAGCAAACCATTGCAACCAATCCACTGTGATGGTCTACAGTCTATTAGGAATTCTCTCATCGCCGGACTCCCCCTGCCATATAGTCGGCAATAGAATGGACGAGTATATCCAGGGCCTTCTCTTTACCTCGCTCACCAAAAGTTATATCTGCCGAACCGACATAATGGAGTGCATTCATTAAATAAGCTAGCACATCCATCTCGCATTCTGATTCATCAATGCCGCAAAGCGATAGTGTCCTGCTAAAATAGTCGTTTGATTTCAAGGTCTCCCATTCGGACACCTCTTCAGGAAGCTTGCGAAGCAGATACTCGAAATCCGATGGAGACACGTAAAGGACAATACTGTCTCCAGCCAGATAAATCTCCTTCAATGCCTTTACAATCTTCTCTTTCACATTTATTTTTTCGGATAGAACGGACTCTACTCTCTCAAAAATTCGACTCTCGTTCTGCTTGATGATCGCATAAAGGGATTCTTCCTTGGAATTGTAGTAGGAATAAAAGGAGCCTTTACCGATGTTGGTCGCTGTGGTGATGTCCTCCACCGTCACTCGCTTTATCCCCTTTTTGCGAATCAGCTCGATCCCTTTTGTATACATCGCTTCCCTCACCATTTGTTTTTCGTGCTCAGTGACAATCTTAGGCATAATCCCCCTCCTTTTTAATGACTATAAAATCATAATTCAGTCAATAAAATATTAAACCATTTTCCTATATATTACAATATGTTTTATAACTTCTTTTATAGTCTGGGAAATCCCGCGTTTAACCGCAATTTGTAAAAATACAGATTGATTACTTTTCCCAATATTTCCATGATATATTTGGTGAGAATGGTCTACATGGAATGTGTATGTCTTTATATAAGGGGGATTGGCATGGATGAGGATAAGCAGGGGATCGATATTCATCGATTCATAACCGAAGCTAGGAATGGAAATTTCGATGCTTTTCGCCAGATCGTTCTACAATATTCTAACGCTATGTTATCCGTTGCCTTCAGCATCATCGGGGACTTTCATGAAGCGCAGGATGCAACGCAAGAGGCTTTTACGAAATGCTATCGTCGACTACATACCCTAGACGATCCTTCAAAATTGGGCAGTTGGTTATATGCCATTGTTTATCGAACAAGTCTCGATTTCGTAAAAAAGAAAAAACAAACCTTGCCTTACGAAGGGGTGATTGCCCCCTCCAATAATAATATCGATACATGGTTAAATCAGCATATGACGCAAGAAACGATTTGGAATGCCATGCAGCATTTAGAGCAGACAAGTAAAATGGCCATCATGCTGCACTACTTAAGCGAATGGACAATGAAGGAAATCAGTCAATTCCTGAATATTTCTTTGTCCGCCGTAGAAAGCCGTATTCGGCGGGCCAGAGCAACGCTAAGGCGTCAGCTCACCGGCGAATTTGAGTCTTATTTCCGAATGCAGCGCCTAGATCGGAAGTTCGAACAGAAAGTCTCGGAACGAATATTAAGAAGCGCAGGTCATTTCTACATTCCCGTACTTCATCGAGAACGGGTATTAAATTGGTTCGTCCAGCATTTTCAACTGGGAATCAGCAGACATGGCAATCTTTTAGTAGAGTCTGGACATGAATTGTATTTACTGGAATGCCATACCCATCTACCAAGTGATTTGCCCTTATTGGCATTCGAGGTGTCCGATATAGAGGAGCTGTGGCATAAGCTGCAACATGACGAAGTCAAGTTGCAGTCGATCAATACGAACCCCTTTATCGGCAAATACTTCATTTTCTATGACCCTGACGGCAACTCATATCATGCGGTTGAACATAAAGAAAAAAGGAAAGCTTGAGGGCGACGGCTTTGATGAAGTCAGATCGTCTATATATAGAAATGTAAATTATGGTGAGAGGTGGAACTTTCATGGCCGAAAAAGAATCAATCAAAACAGAGGAGCAACAAGCAACACAAACACCGATGTTAAAGAGAGTCTCTCATAACTACTTACCCGTATCTAACGTGGAACTTGCATCCAAGTGGTACAAAGAGACATTAGGACTTTCAGTAAGACCCCGTGGATCTGCCGAAGGTGCCATCCTTGTGCTCTGTAACGGGCAATGGTTGTTCCTGCTGGAAACGAAAGAGAAGAAAACAGCAAACTTCATGACGGATCAATGGGAAGGCGACCAATATGAAATGTTCTCTCTGACATTCGAGGTTGATAATATCGTAGAGGTCCATAAACGACTTCGCGAAAGCGGCGTCTACGTCGAGCCGATAAGCGACCAAGGAAGCTGTGGTTTGCAATTCAAATTCAAAGACCCGGACGGAAACAAGTTCAATGTGTGGCAAGACGCAAAATAAACTGTTCATTCATAAGGGAACTTATTAATTCTTGTATCGTCAATAAAGGCCGAATCCCCTTTGTGTGGAGTTACGGTCTTTTCGCTTTATTCAACGTGGTCGGTTACTTATAACGAACGAAAATGTTTATTTTCTACAATACGACTTGCGTCTACCCTAATGTCGATTCAAAACGAGTTAAATTGTAAAACCAATTATTAAATTAAATTGTCAATACAGACTCCATGGCTAATCGTTCTTTCTCCGCAATCTCGAGTAGAAGCTCGGATGCAAGTCTTAGCTCCTGTTGATTTCCGGTTCTTCCCGCATTATCAATCGATGACGAAACACCGTTCCACATCGGCGCGATTTCCGTAAACAGAGAGTATGCCTGCTCTAATTTAGAATCACCGAACAAATCCACGCATTCTTTTAGAAAATCTCTATACAGGTTTCGAAATAAGGCGCCGCCGGTCCCCGCTCTTTCCATCAATAAAGCGGTCAAACACAGATCTTTCTCTAAATCCTTGCTTCTAGAAGGCCAATTCAGGATTTCACCGCTCATTTTTTTGATTCCTTTATTGCCCATATTGCGGATAGGCGGATTCAAATAGGCATGAGCATTGTTGATAAGGGATGATCGTATGGCGGGTGCAAGCGGCGGAAGGGTATCCGTTTGCTCGATCGTAAAGGAGCGATTCCTGGAGCTCATGGGCCCCTTTGCGTTTCTTGCCATAGCCAAATTCGACAATCGCGTTGTCACGAGTCCGCCTTGTTGGCTTGTGTCTGCCATATAGGCGTATTCGTCATCCATGCCATATATCACCGCATAGTGGGCTGCAAAGTGTATTTTGTTCGTAAAGTAATCTAAATAATACGAATCTAATTTAAGTCCCGCAGGAATTCCACGGTCTATGCAGCTTTGCACGTTCTGCCATGCTTTTGTAACAGACGAGGTTTCTTGCACCCTGATATTCAAATTGAGCCGGGATGCTATGCAAGCAGACAGTTCATCAGGCTTTACTCTACCCCCGATAAAAGGAAAGTCCATCCCCTTTGAATCCCAATAAATGAATCCCAAACCTTGCCCTATACCGAATAACATCGGCTCCGATAATCGAACACCTTTATGTTGAAGGAGATTGCCCATCGCTGTCGTCTCGCAGTGTTCTCCGTGAAAAAGAGTAAAACCTTCAATCAACATGGACATGTCCCTCCAGTTCTCCTGTGAGTTCACTGATCAGATTTGCGACAAATGTCTTTTCAGTCTCGATGAGATTCATCGGGTGAAGGAAAAGAGCCCTAACGTGCAATGGCAATTGATAGCCGCCTTGCGATTCATATTTCTGAGCTAAGTTCCTCAATGTCTCCTCTAGAAAGTTCTCCCGTTTCCGCAAAGCTTCTACGGCTTCATTCTTCCCTATAAAAGGGAGAGCCGCGAGTCCGAGATCGAAACGGTTATCTCGTTCCCGCGTAGAAGCTAGGCTTACGATGATTTCATTCCTTAATGTTTCTATCCCCGCTTCCATCATGACATACGTAGACGGCACAGGCCCTTTGCCAGACTTATGGACGGAATTTTCGGATCGGATCAGTCGTTTGTCTTTCAGTTTCTTCAATCCGACGTAAATAGAAGTAGTACCTATATTCGCCCATTCCCTGTAGCCTCTAAGCTCTATTAACTTATTGATTTGGTACCCCGACGCTTGTTTGGATTCCGCAATAATTTGCAGCAACATAAATTCCACGTTGGAAAGAGAACTCATTGTTCATCTCCTCTTCATATTACATACATGTAATATAACACTGATGAAATATAAAATCAAGAAGAGCTACCTAGCATGACGATCGGACTCTTGCTCCCAAGCCAAAGACAATCGCACGTTTGTGGATGGATATACTTGACGAGCTTTTCAACAGTAACCTGTCTCAATTGTTGAACCGTGGCTGGCTCTGGGCCTGCTGCAACTGTTTTCTCCGGCTTCTTGTTTGCCAGCTGTTGAACGAGAACGCCAAAGAGAGCCGAAACAGGTCACTTGCTCACCACCTGTCACAGCCCCAAAGCTCGCGTCCGACGCGGTCCAGCTCTTATTCCTCCAACGTTGCAATCGGATTGTCCGCGTAAGAACTCCAATCGCTCCAGCTTCCTGCATACAGCTTCGCACCCTTAATTCCCGATTGCCACAAGGACAAGAGGTTCGGGCATGCCGTTACGCCAGATCCGCAATAGACGATGACTTCCTCTGCGCCTTGCACGACCGGCTCCCATTGCTCACGCTGCGCTTGCACAGTTAGCCAGTTCCCTGCTTCATCGAGGCGATTGCGCCAAAATTGGTTCACCGCTCCCGGGATATGCCCCGCCTTCGCATCTATAGGCTCAATGCGTCCCGCATAGCGGTCAGCCTCGCGAGAGTCAATCATGACGACACCCGGTCTTCCGAGTCGCTCCCGAATATCATCAACATGAAGAACAAGCTCCGGACGAACCTGCGGTTCATAGCTGCGTGTTGCAATTTCAGGGCCTTCTGCCGATACAGGGTGTCCCGCTTCCACCCACTCAGTGTATCCGCCATCCATTACATAAACATGGCCTTCATGACCGATATATTGCAGCAGCCACCACAGGCGGCTAGCCATGGCTCCACCTTGATCATCATAGGCAATTACCGTCGTAGTACGGTCAATGCCGCTTGCACCAAGCTTCTGTGCCAATTCGCTAATCTCTGGCAATGGGTGACGTCCGCCATGTACCCCACGTGGTGATGACAGATCCCGATCCAAATCAAAATAAACGGCCCCCGGAAGATGTCCTTCCTCATACGCTGCCTGTCCACGCTCCGGCTCTGTTAGCCAAAATCGGCAGTCCGCTACTGCCGCTTGCCCTTCTTCAATCAGCTTCGCTGCTTCTTCCACAGATACAATTACCGTATACTCCTGCATGTCCCTATACCTCCCGAATCCATTTGTACTTTGCTTATGTAATCCAGCCATTGTCGTTCACATCGTAAGACACCCGTTTGCCAAACTCCCCTTCCCATGTCACAATGGGAGAAAATCCACGCGATAACGTCTTGTATCGCCGCGAAGGAGGAGAACAGACCAATGAGTTCGCCTCATGATCCATCATCACCTAATCATAATCATTCGATGTCCGGTCATCACCATCCTGCACAGCCAGAACCATTATTTCACGTTCACCCCATGACCGAGGAAGAGGCGCAGGACATCTGCACCTGGAAATACGAACCGCCGTATCAGCTATATGGATTCCTTCCTTGGGAACAGATGAAGGCGTTGGGCATTGAGATGGGCGATCCCGACATTCGCCGCAAGCAATATGTATCCGTCAAGAACCGGAACGAGGAACTTATCGGCTTCGCACAGTATTTTCCGCTGGTTGGAGTTACGCGCATCGGATTAGGCATGCGCCCTGATCTGCTTGGTCATGGAAAGGGGACTGCGTTCGTGCAAGCCATCGTGAGTGATGTCGCACGCCGTCACCCCGAAGATGAAATCGACCTCGAGGTACTTACCTGGAACCATCGCGCAATTCGCGCCTATCAAACAGCCGGATTCCTCATTACAGATACGTATGAACGGCCTACACCAGAAGGGATGGGGGAATTCCACTGTATGGTGTATCAGCCCGAAGCGAATTTAGCAGAGTAGTCTGCCAATATGATGCTTGGCTGTTCCATGAGCATTCTTTCACCTATGTATAATAAGAGCTGCCCGGTACGGGCAGCTCTTCGTTTTTTTGCGAAATTTTAGATTAGAGAAACCGTGGCCACCGTATCGCTTTCCACCACAATCTCGATGTTGTGAAACTGGGGATCATACTGTACACTGCCGCTTCCGATGAACAACAGCCGATCCTCTCCCAGCCCATAGAACACATCATCTGCGAGCGCTTCCAACACTTCTTGGCGTTCCGCTTGTCCAAGCTCGGCCCAGTCTTCTTCGGTCATTTCGAAAAACGTATACCCGTCCGGAATCAGTCCTATTGCGTTCGTCAATTCTTTCAAAATATCTTCATATGGTCTCCCGAATGAAACGCCCATCTACGCTGCCCCTCTCGAATCAACTATGTCTTCCGTATTGTAGCATAGAACGTCTATTCACTCGAATAGCGATTGCACCAGAAACCTAATTATTCCCCCACGAACTGGCTACTGCTTCAATCAGTTCTTCCACTGTCAGAGCGGTATGCGGAAACTTACACTGCTGGCCTAATTAAGTGACACATGGCGTATCCAGGTAGCCCTGTCTCGGCAATTCTGGCTACAAGAACACATTCCCCCCTCCCCACAATCAGCAACAGAACAAGGAGCAGACCTAATCGATCTGCTCCTGCCGATACTGATGCATATCTCAATGGCAATCACCTCTCCTTGCTCAAAAAGTCATCACCGTTCACGTTCATATCGTGATCCATCCAACGGTTCAGCTAAGACTGATTTCTCGCTTGCCATTGTTGAACCGATGCACGCGCAAGCTGGGTCAGCGCGACATCCTCCATCGGGGGATTATGGAGCCCAAATCGTACATCGCGGTACATCCGCTGCAGCGGATGATCCAATCGGAGGCTGTGTGCACCGACGATTCGCATCGCCTTATCGACAATCGATTGTGCAGCCTGCACGACGAATACCTTGGCAGCCGCAAGGTCGGCAGCTCGCAATTCCGCTCTCTCAGTTCCGCCCGACTCCCATGACTTCGCAACGCTATATAGCAATCTTCTGGCTGCAATCCATTCAAGCTCTATCTCTCCTAAATGCCGTTCCACGTTCGGCGTACTCACAATAGGCTCCGACAACGACGGAGGCGTATACGAGGTAGCGAAGGCAATCGCCTCGTCACGGGCAGCTGTTGCAATGCCCAGGTAGCAAGCTGGGATATGAAGCAAATAAGGGTTCAGCAGCGAACGATCACGCTGATTATGCTTATATAGGAACGCATCCTTTGATACTCTCACCTGTTCCAGCACAAGATCATGACTTGCTGTTCCCCGCATACCCGCCATATTCCATGTCCATTCAATGGACACACCCGGACTGTCGTGCGGGATAAGCAGTTCAATGACTTCCTCACTGTCCTCAAGTGTTGCCGTCACAATAAACCATTCCAGCAGCGGCGCGAAAGTTGTGAACGTCTTGCGTCCGTCCACCACATAACCACCACCAGGGATCGGCTTGACTGTTGTGCGTGTCTTGCCTCCACGGGAAGGACTGCCTCCCCCCACCTCCATGACGGCGCGATTCAGCAGCCCTCCCTCAAGAGCAATGCGGCGGCATACGTCTGCAAAGGTTACCTCCGGCCAAGTTCGGCGCTCTGCCAACTCATGCACAATACTCATATGCCATCCCATGCCAAGCGCTACAGAAGGATTTGCCTGAGCAAGCAGCTCCTGAGCCTTCAGCCATGCGGTAAGCGGCATGGCCTGACCGCCATACTCTTCCGGCACATTCCAAGCTGGATAGCCGATTTCCTTCAGCTTCGCTACATGATGCGCAGGCAGCCCGTGCTTCGCATCCAGCTCTGCTGCATCCTCATGCATATGCTTCACAATTTGTTCCACCTGCAGCAAACCACGCTTTACTTTGCAATCCGAAGCCACCGTCTGCTTCTGGAGATGTTGTTGCTCCGTTTCCACGCCATTTTGTTCATCTCTCCGTTCTCTCAGCGTATGTCCTGCACTTTGTGCCACACTTGTTCCCCCTCCGTCACCTTATCTCTAACTCCCTCATAAACAATTGCCAGCAAACAAGTAATGCAAACAGCAAAAGAAAATAAGGAAAGGCCTATTTCCATCCGAGTCTTGCCAGACAGCTACTAAACAACTAAACAGCTGTGCTATCAGCAAAAATCCGTTCCAATACTCGCCGCTCCAATGCTCCAAACTCCTGATCGGTTACCTGTCGCGGTCTTGCGCATGGATTGGCAACATCCAGCGCAATCCGCCCCTGATCAATAAGCACGATACGATCTGCAAGCCGTACAGCCTCATTCACATCATGCGTAACAAGCAGAGTTGTGAACCGCTGGGTTCCCCAGAGGGAGGCAATCAGCTGCTGCATCTCCAGCTTCGTCAACGCATCAAGTGCACTGAGCGGTTCATCGAGCAGCAGCAGCCTTGGCTTCCGTACCAGCGCTCTTGCCAGCGCTACACGCTGCTTCTGCCCGCCAGAGAGAGTGCTAGGCCAATCGTTCTGGCGACTATCGAGTCCGACCTGCTGCAGCGCTTGCTCCGCTCTTCCTTTCCAATCCCCCTGCAAGCCAATTCCAACATTATCGATCACCGTCTTCCACGGAATGAGCCTGCTCTCTTGGAACATCACCGTAGTGCTGCCCTGAATGCCATGGATTGGCTCACCATCAATCAGTAGTTCGCCCTCCGTCACTGTCTCCAGCCCTGCCAGGAGACGAAGCAGCGTACTCTTTCCACAGCCACTGCGACCAACAACTGCAACGAACTGCCCCTCCGTAATTGTTACATCGATATGATCAAGAACCTGATGTTCTCCAAAAAATTTACTGACCCCACTAATCCTAATCTCTGCCCCTACTGCAGCAGCCTGATCAGGTGCGGTCTCATTCGCTTGGAACGGCCATCCTGTTTGCGCTAACGGGCGCATGGCTTGATATCCTCCCATTTCTCAAACGCCTCCTTCTCTCCACATTCAAGCATGCTCCACACCTAATGAATCTCATCAGCCTTACTTCCGATACCTACTGCAAGCGGGGCTGCTTCGTTCAACCTCACGTTCGTTGCTCTGCATTCCAACGAAGCGACTTGCGCTCCAACAGCTTCGCAATCACATCGGCTGCTTTGCCGAATGCCGCATACAGCATGATGCTCAGAATAATGATGTCTGTCTGCATGAACTCTCGTGCGTTGAGCGCCAGATAACCTACACCAGCATCCGTAGCTATCGTCTCTGCGACAATTAACGTCAACCACATTACGCCAAGCGAATACCGCAAGCCGACAAATATGGATGGCAGTGCACCGGGCAATATAATATGCCGAAATAATAAGCCTGATCGCAGCCCATACACTTTCGCCATTTCCACAACGCCTGGATCAACACTGCGAATGCCATGGTACGTATTCACATAAATCGGGAACATGACGCCTAGAGAGACGAGAAAGACCTTAGCCCCTTCATCAATACCCAGCCAAATAATAACGAGTGGGACAAGTGCCAAATGAGGAACATTGCGCAGCATCTGTATCGATGTATCGAACAATCGATAGAAAGCCAAATACCTGCCGCTAAGTACGCCAAATAGAAAACCGATCCCTCCGCCAATAAGAAAGCCTATAAGTGCCCGCTGTAAACTAACACCAATATGATAGGCAAGTGTTCCATTTGAGGTCAGCTCCCATAAAGTATTCAGCACCTTCATGGGTGTAGGCAGCAGCTGCGCCGACACGATCGCTGACGAAGCTGCCCATTGCCAGAGCGCTAGGCATAATAGGGGCAGCAGCCATGGCACAATGGCAGAGGCGAGCTTACTCCCCCATTTCCATCCACTTCGCTGATTCGTTCCGTCCAATTGGCCTAACCGCTTCGTATCCGCTGTGCCCCGCACATCAGGGGATATTGATCGAACGGTACGTGAAGACTGTTCACGTCTTGTGAACCCCACTGACCGAGCTGAATCGGTGCCAACAATATTCGTCCCTAAGGGTTCTACATCTCGATTGGCCGGATCGATGGGTGAAGCCGCATCTGTCGTGCGCATTGTATATCCCTCCTCATCACTTGCTCGTAACAGGGCCTTTCGCAGCCCACGGTGTATCCAGCGGCATCCGTTCCGCCACCTTGATCGGACTCGGTATCAATCCAATCCGATAATACGTATCCGCCAGCTGCTGCTGTGCGTCGATAATAGCAGAATTGAACAGTTCCACTCCGTACGTGCGGCGCTTAACGGCAAGTTCGACAGCCTCTTTGTCAATTCCCTGTGTTTCCGACAATAGCTTAATCACTTCGTCCTTGTGTGAGTTCGCCCATTCATCAGACACTTGGATCTCCTCAAGAATGGTACGGATTAGTTCAGGCTTCTCCTTGGCAAAGTGTTCATTGGCATAATAGAAAGTACGATTCGGAGAGTAACCTTGGCCATCCGTGAGCGTGAGCGGCTTCAGATCCGTCTGTATTGCTGCAAAAAAGGGATCCCAGGAGCCAAGTGCATCCACCTGCTTCGTCTCAAATACAGCTCGCCCTTCAGAGGCATCCTTGACGTATACGAATTGGACATCCTCCAATTTCAGCCCCGCCCTCTCTATCGCCAGCACTGCCAAGTAGTGATGATTGCCTCCCTTGGCCACTGCGAGCTTCTTCCCCTTCAAGTCGGCAATCGACTTGATTCCTGACTCCGGATGCACCACAATGCCTATCCCTTCAGGATTCGGAAGATCATTGCCTACATACACAAATGGTTTATTGCCCGCTTGAGCGAAGACACCAGAGCCATCCGCTGCATGCCCGAAGTCAATGCTGCCGCTGCTCAATGCCTCAAGTAAGAAATTCCCTCCTGCAAATACCTTCCACTCGACATCATAACCATCTGCCTTCAGCCGCTTTTCTAGATTGCCGTTCACCTTGAGTACGTTCAGCGTGTTGCCCTTCTGATAGCCGATGCGAATCACTTGATGAGATTTCCCCTTATCGCTGGCAGAACCATTGGCTTCTGCTCCATTGCCGCCTACTGTCCCAGTTCCACCCGAAGTGCATCCTGCCAGTATCGCCATCAGGCAGATCCATGAAATAAAAAATTTGACTGCTCGTAAACGAGGATGCCCATTGGCATGATACTCAGATGACTTCGCCTCAGTCCCGCTAGCCAAGTTATCCAATGCATATAATTGGGTTTTAGACATCGTAAGTCCCCCTTTCATAATGAAATTCAGCAAGCAGCAATTCCTTCTCGACGAATATCACTTCAATGATGTTTGACATAACAGGCCATATCATTAACCACACACCATCTCTTCCCGCAATACCGAGCGCTCGCGATGGTAGACTACCTCCTTCCACTCCCGATAACCACATAATCCGATTAACTTACTAAGTATTTAGAAGACATTTTATTCCTCGCGCCTCTTTCCTGTCAATCCTATTTTTCCTCCATCATTTGAACTAGAGATATATCGTTTCATTAAATAAAATGGCCTCTTTTGCCGATAAAAAGAATATTGCATCTTTTTTTCACGTATTTCGGCTCACGCTGTCGAATACGCACGCAGGAAGCACCATTATACTCATGGATGAGGTGTGTATGGAATTATGGAAAAATCTACGATCATTGGTCTCGTGCTCGGCCTTGCTGCCGTCACGCTAGGGATGTACTTTAAGGGCGCGCCTATCTCCAATCTCGCCAACCCAGCAGCCATTATGATTATTTTCGTTGGTACTGCGGGCTCCCTGTTCATTGCCTTTCCGATGAAGGAACTGAAGAAATTTCCGAAGCTAATCGGCCTTCTCTTCAAGAAGCAAGATTTAGTTGACCGTGTCGAATTGATCTCGCTCTTCATGGAGTGGGCGTCGATTACACGTCGCGAAGGCTTGCTTGCCTTGGAAACGCGCATTGACGAAATTGAAGACGAATTCCTCCGCAACGGAATGCGGATGATTATTGATGGTAATGATCAGGACTTCGTTCGTGACGTGCTCATGGAAGACATTCACGCAACTGAGGAAAGACACCATTCTGGCGCTCTTATTTTCTCCCAAGCCGGCATGTATGCTCCAACGCTGGGGGTATTAGGTGCCGTTATCGGTCTGATTGCTGCCTTATCGCAAATGTCAGAGATGGAACATCTGGCAAAAGCGATTGCTGCGGCCTTCGTTGCTACTCTGATGGGTATTTTCTCTGGTTATGTGCTGTGGCATCCAATTGCCAATAAGCTGAAGCGATTGTCGCACAGCGAAATTGAAATTCGTCTCATGATGGTTGAAGGGCTCTTGTCCATCCAATCGGGTGTATCCACGATTGCAATTAATCAGAAGCTCTCTGTCTTCTTGACTCCACAAGAGCGTTCTCTTATGAGTACTAAGGAGGGGGCAAGCGTTGAGTAAGAAACTGCGTACCCCGCCGAAGGAAGAGCATACCGATGAGACATGGCTCATTCCTTATGCCGATATATTGACACTGCTGCTCGCCCTTTTCATTGTGTTGTACGCCATGCAAGCCGTTGACGCGAAGAAGTTTGAGCAAATGAGCCAAGCCTTCAGCTCAGCGCTGAACTCTGGCGGCGGGGGGGCTGGAATCTTAAATGAGTCAGCAGTCATTCGATCAGATGGATCAAAATCCAGCATGGTTGATGCGACGCCTAAAAATTACACGAAATCTCGCAATCGTGAACGAGATGAGTATATGCTGCATGCCAAGCAGGAGCAGCAGCAGCTTGAACAGCTTCAGAACAAGATGAACCAGTATATTGCCAACAATGGCTTAACGGATCAGCTGAACACGAAGCTCAATCACTCTGAATTGAAGATTACGATCAAAGACAGCGCACTCTTCGATTCCGGTAAAGCGGACTTAAAACCAGATTCCAAACAGCTGGCGGCTACTGTCGGCGACATGATGAAGCAGTATCAAGGCTTCTCCGTCGTCATTAGTGGGCATACAGACAATCGCCCTATCCGCAACAGCCGGTTCGATTCCAACTGGGACTTGAGCTCGGCACGGGCACTCAGCTTCATGAAGGTTGTCCTCGAGCGTTCTGGAATCGATCCAAAGCAATTCCAGGCAGTTGGGATGGGTGAATACCATCCTGTAGCCGACAATGATAGTGCCGAAGGTCAAGCGAAGAATCGCCGTGTAGAGGTATCTATTCTTCGCAAGTATACAGACAAAAATAATGCTGCTGCGAACGCAAATGAACTTACCGATCAAAACTGATCGGTGGAAGATAGGATAACGCAGGCTGCAAATAGGGGTGCCCTGATCTAGACGTAAATGTCACTGATCAAGGCACCCCTTACTATTATAATCCTTATGAGGAGATTGCGGTTAATGCTGGCTGTGACGCAGCATCATCTCCGCCACCTGCGTCCTCCATCCCAATGGCGGGTAGCGAGATGGTTACTTCTGTTCCACAGTTCTGCTCACTTGCAATGTCTATCAACCCCCGGTGATTGTGAATAATTCGTTGACTCACCATCAGTCCAAGACCTGTTCCACATTCCTTGCTCGTGAAGAATGGATCACCTAGCTGCGACAAGTGCTCCGCTGGTATACCGATGCCATGATCCCGAATCACCACGACGACCTGCCCCTTGTACCGTGATTGCACAGCAATTTCGACCATGCCGCCTTCCGGCATTGCTTCCATTGCATTCTTCATCACATTGATGAATACCTGCTTCAACTGGTTCTCTTCACAGTTCACTAAGGGCACGAACTCATCGAACTGGGTTGCAAAATACACATTATTCAACTTCGCTTGACTGTCCAATAAAGTGACGACGTCCGTAACAATTCGGCGTACATCTTTCGGCTGAAACTGAATTGCCTGTGGCTTAGCCAATACGAGAAATTCGCTTACAATTAAGTTGATGCGCTCCAGCTCCGCCAGCATCATATCCATGTGATTGTCATTCAGAGCTCTTGTACGCTGCTGCAGCTGTAAGAATCCCTTCAACGTCGTTAGTGGATTGCGAATCTCATGCGCAACACCTGCTGCCAATTGACCGACCGTCGTCAGCTTCTCAGAACGTCGCAACAGCTCTTCCATCCGCTTGCGACTGGTCATATCTCGCGTAATGCTTGCCCAAGCGATGCAATCCCCGCCCTCGTTGTACATTGGTGAGGTACTGACACTAACATCCAGGATTCGCCCATCCTTCGTTAGACGCGTCGTCTCCCAGTTGCTCACATATTCGCCATGACGCTGTGCTTCATGAATTTGGTGCTCTTCATCCACCTTGTCCTCTGGAATATTGCATAGTTGCTTGCCTAGCACCTCTTCCGAGGTCCAGCCAAACATATCAACGAACGCTTGGTTCACTCGCTCAATTTGTCCCTTCAGATCTGTTACATGAATAGCATCATTCGATTGGTTAATGAATGATTCCAGATGCTCTTTCATGGCGCGGTTCTCCAGATACGACATGCGCAGCCGCTCTGTCGAAGCATCCAAATTCCGCGCCATCGTATTAATTCGCTGAGCCAATATTCCAAGCTCATCCTTACGATCAATATTCAATTGCGTATTGAAATGGCCTACCGAAATCATATTGATTTTGTTCAGTATCGATTGAAGTGGACGTATCAATATGCCGGACAGCATATAGCTTCCGATAAGAACAATCTCCAATAGCACAATGCCTACCGCGACATTGCGCATCAACTGGTCATGGAGTGCCTCTACGACCGCTCTTGCATCCATGGATATGTTCAATACATAGGAAGTCGCCCCGATGATTGGAATGAACCCTTTAATGATGGTTCTACTGCCAAAATCACTTTCATAGAACAGAGGCTTTCTCCGCTCCAGCGCATTTCGAATATATTCTTCATCACGCTCATGATTCAAGGTGTATTCACCGTATAAGACACGACTCTTGCTCTCGTCAACCACCTGTACACCATCGCTGCGAACTTTGAATGTGGGTTCATCTTTAAAATTATTAATATTAAGAGCTGCGATTTCCACAATATTGGATTGAGCACTCAATGTCTGCTCAATTAAGATATTCGGTTTTGTCAGTTCGAAGAAGGTTTCAACCTTATCATCGCGAATAAACGGATTAATTATATAATCCCGCTTGCCATCGTAATAATATCCCCATTTATCAAGATGTTCAGGGTTGGATGAAGACACATCAAACGGACCTGACCAAAAATACTTGCGCTTCTGCCCTTCCGCAATCCATACTTGCTTATCCTCAAATAATTGAATGAAAGCTTGATACCAATACCCCCACTGTCTCGTCGACATGCCGATTTCTTTCGGATCAGAGGAGCGATTAATCGTGATATCGTCACCGTTCGGCGTCTTGTGCAAGAGGGAAATGTGGGATATTCCAATATCAGCGCTTATTTGCTGCAGTTGCTCGTTCGTTATACTAGCAATTCGAGGCGGGAGCTTATCCGCAGCATACATAGACGCAATGTGCAGCTTCTCTGCCAACTGCTCTTCGAATGAATTCGCCGCCATGCGGGATTGCTGTACGGACACATTGATCTGCTGAGCAATCGCATTCATTCGCTGCTGAATTTCCTCAACAAGCTTATCCTTGGTTATGTTGTAAGTGAGGATCATATGAAGCAGAAGGACGACAAACACGATACAAGCTATAGAAATAGATAATTTCGCTTTGATGGAAAGTCTCATGCTTCACCTCTATCAGGCCTATCCATCAGTATCAGAGTAAACATACGGAGATAATGTCGGATATCCTGACAAATGTTGGATTTCGTTGGAGTATCTCTTCGAATCATATCGTAATATAGGGCGATTTGTCCATTGTTTTGGCGATTATTGTGGGAAGAAGGTATAATAATATCGATTAAGTTCGAACCCCTGCTTCACGTGTATAACATATGGTTATCAACAGGTTATGCACATAATGTGAACAGTTTTGGATAAGATGTGTATAATACTGTGTACATCCATATAGTTATCCACAATTTTATACACACACTGTTAACAACGAATATTTGTTCGATGAATAACGACTAGACTTTTACACATATTTGCGTCTAATACAAGATCGCTTGGATCCATAGAGGCAGGGATACGAGAAAGGAAGCTGAAGTTGGAAATACAATCGATTGAACCTGAACAAATCAGTCAGCACGAATACTGGATGCGTAGGGCCATTGAAGAGGCCCTCAAGGCCGAGGCAATTGGAGAGGTTCCCATTGGCGCTATTGTCGTCCATCAGAATGAGATTATTGGACGCGGCTACAATTTGCGAGAGACATCGCTTGACTCTACTGCACATGCCGAGATGATTGCGATTCGAGAGGCGAGTGATCATCTTCAAGCTTGGCGGCTGCTTGATTGCACTTTATATGTTACTTTGGAGCCTTGCCCGATGTGTGCCGGGGCAATCGTTCAATCCCGAGTGCCTACCGTTGTATACGGAACGACCGACCCGAAGGCAGGCTGCGCAGGCACACTGATGAACCTGCTTCAGGAGCCCCGCTTCAACCATCGTGCAGAAGTCATTGAGGGCGTGCTGCAAGAAGAATGTGCATCAATGTTAACGCAATTCTTCCGCCGTCTGCGCGGCAAAGCTTAATCAATACGCATAAAGAAGCCGCAGAGTCAACGAATTTGAGCAATGCGGCTTCACTGCTTCGTTCTAGAATGAAATCTGCACGCTTGATAAAGCTCCTATTGCTCACGATTATAAGTCCTTTCTAACAAATTCTATTTGTTGTCACTCTCTCCTTTACGATTCAATCACTCTCCTCATAGACCAATCGAATATGCTCCATTAATTCAGACAAGGATACGTTCAGTGCCTTAGCGTCCTTCACCGCTTCTTCGATCATCATCTCCATCTGATGCAGACGCTGCTCACGTATCAGCTGTGGATTTGCGCCCGAGATGAAGGATCCCTTGCCAACCATGCTGTCAATAAACCCTTCCCTCTCCAGTTCCTCATAAGCACGCTTCGTTGTAATGACACTAATTTGCAAATCCTTAGCCAGTTGTCGTATAGAAGGGAGCGCATCTCCAGGCTTAAAATCACCACTGAATATACCAGTTCGTATTTGTCTTGCGATCTGCTCGTATATCGGCTCGTCAGTCGATGATTCGATACGAATGTGAATCATTGTGGCCACACACCTTATATATTGTATATGTAAACCATATACATTACAGAATGAAGCGTCAAGTCATGTCTTGCCCATATTAGATCCCATTTGCATACCTCCTCCTCTTCTTCTAACTATTCCGCGCATAATAAAAGACCGCCACTCTCTAGGAGCGGCGGTCTTGCTAATGACTATATCTTAATATCCACCGAACATTTGCTGCAATTGTTCCATTGTCAGAACATCGGTTGGTACAGGCTTGAATTCAACCTTCTCGTTGATCTTGCTCAACTCAGTCGTAACGCGAGCGGCAACCTTCGATTTCACACCATCGTCGCCAGTCACATCCAAGTTGGCTACAATTACTTGATATGCAGGATATTGATCATTGTTGATCGCAGTAGTGACGCTCAGTTCGTTAATCTTCAGCGACTTTTTCATTTCTTCGATATCTTTTTTCAGTTCGCTGTCATCTGTTTTCATTTCTTGCTTCATTTTCTCAACTTGGTCTTTTTCCAATTTAAACAGCTTGCTGTACTCTTCCTTACCCATTACATCTGCTAGTGCAGGCAATGCCTCTTTAACCAGGGTTGTAACGAATTGCTCCAAGTTCTCATTGGTAACATTGAATTTCACAATTTGCTTTGCATCTACATTTTCAGGAAGACCAGCGTCTTTTTTCTCTACTGTAGTGAAATACATTTTCTCATCGAACTTGCCGAGGAATGCTTTGAACATATCATTCGAGAGGTTCTGCATTGCCTTCATATCCTTCGCAGAAGGAAGCTCTTGGCCGGATTGCTCTGCCATTTTCTTCAAATCAATCTCAATTGTTTTGCCGATCAACTCATCTGGAATTTGGCCCGCCAACATCGGAATATTCGGGATTTTTACCCACATTTTATTTTCATCCATAGTCAATGGGAGAGAAAATTTCATTTCCATATCGCCTTTAAGGCTGATTTCGAGATTCGCTTCCATCTTCATAGGCTCTTGTTGAACTACACCATTTACACTAAGCTCAGCATTTTTAAGCATGTTCAAGACCATCTGTGCATTTGGATCCATTGCGCCACCATTATCCATTTGAAGATCTTCAAGCTTAATCGATGTATTGAATGCATAGGACTTCATATCGAAGGACTTGCCTAGAGAACCTTCGATTAATTCCTTCGGACTAGACTTGGCTCCACAACCCGTAATAATTAGTGCTAAAGCAAATATGAGTGCTAATGCCCCTTTTAAACCTCTCTTCAATCTCTTCAACCCCTATTCATCATAATAAGTGAGCTAAAATTACCCAGTATATATTAACTTATACGTATGATAATGAAAATAGTTCCTTTGAAACATATTTCGCGACCCTGTACATAGAATTATGAACTTCGTCCTATCTTTCACTGCTTAATGGATGTCCTTTTTCTTAAATCTGCCACCCTTAACGTCATGAATGTTGCCGATTGCAAGAAACGCATGCTCATCATGCTCCTCTACGATCCCCTTGAGCTTCGCTTCCTCCAATCGGGTAATGACGGTGAAAATCACTTTCTTCTCATCTCCGGAGAAGCCGCCCTCGCCTTTCATATACGTAACGCCCCGACCGAGACGTCTAAGCAGCGCATCGCCGATTTCCTTGTGATTGTCACTAATAATCCACACCGCCTTCGAATCGTTCAATCCCTCAACGGTAATATCGATCATTTTATATGCAATGTAATAGGCAATGAGGGAATACATCGCACGATCCCAGCCAAATACGAAGCCCGCACTCGTGAGTATGAACAAATTGAAGAACATAATGATCTCGCCGACGGAGAAGGGAGAACGTTTGTTAAGCAAAATTGCTATAATCTCTGTACCGTCCAAAGAACCACCATAGCGAATGACGAGCCCCACGCCAATACCGAGAATAATCCCGCCAAATACGGCAGCCAGGAACGTATTTTCTGTAAATGCACTTACATCGTGAAGCAGCGTCGTGCTGAGCGACATCACTAGGACGCCGAGTAATGTGGATAGGGCAAAGGTTTTGCCAATTTGTTTGTAGCCGATAATCAGGAAGGGCAAGTTAAGTAGAAATAGAAATACACCGAGTGGCACTGAGGTTACATAAGACAAAATAATTGAAATGCCGGTTACTCCACCGTCTGTAATTTGATTCGGAACAAGAAATAGCTCAAGTCCGACACCCATTAAGACTGACCCAATGACAATAAAGATAATTCGCTTGAGAAGCTTGATTAGGCCGATCTTCGTGTGCTGATACTGCTGCACACTGGCAATAGCTGCAGAATCGAGTGCTCCCAATTGGGCAATTGCCTCAAACTGATCCATATCCTGCGAAGCCGATGCATGATTCCCCTTAGAACTGTTGCTGTCTGCACTGGTGTTCGTTGTCAGATGCTCCACCGCGTTCACCTCTCTATATAAGCCTTAAATACACTACACTCATTATTATATCGGAATTCACTTCCTTGTTGGACCCTATTGGTAAATATTAATAATAATAGTACTAATTCGAACTTCAACATACCCTATTTATTTGCATAAAAAAACACAGACTCTCCTCACTCTTGCAAGGAAAATCCGTGTTGCTTGTACCCTGTTATCTTATCCCTCGGGATTGTTGTGGCTGACATGATTCGCCATCTTCGTCTTCTTAGACCCTGACAATGGCTCTTGCATCGCATTCCGTTCATTACCTGCTTGATGCCGGCTGGATTGCTCCTGGTTAGGTACAGGGACTGCTCTTGGCTTGCTCATTGCACGCACACTCCTCCGTCATTATAAGTGTTCTAAGTCCGTCGGCTTATCATGATTCAGTGCATCCTGATGGCGTCGATCATTGTGATCCTGCTGTAACTGCTGGGCATGATGACTATTGACCGGTGCCTGCTCCAAGTCCTTGACGACATTGCTCAAATTTTTGTCCAGACCATCCTTTGCTTTCGTCACCTTCATCCCTCCTACTGTAAGCCGTGATGGGTTACATCATGCAGCGCTTGCGCGCATTCATGAATATGACGCACATAATTCTGTACAAGCTCCTGCACAACCTCAGTCCGCTCATCGATATGAACCCCACTCTTCTCGACATCGATGAGATTGAGCTCTACCTCGCGCGAATCCACATAAGCGCAATGGAAATCGAATGAGTACATTTGGCGGCCGGCTGTATCGATATGAATAACGAGTGCCTGTGGATTGGCGCCGTCAGGCAGTACTGTGGCTTTATCGCCAGGCTCAAGCTTCGCCGGCAACGTTTGCTGCCATGCATCCACAAGCCTCGATTGATCGACTTGCGGTTGTTCTTCCTGATTCATAAGAGCTACACCTCCACTATTCAATTACAGTTTGCGGCCAGCAGAGGCATTTTATACAGCAAAAAACCCACATCACCAAGGATGTGGGTTCTACATGTAAAAGTTATGGCGGAGAGGGTGGGATTCGAACCCACGTGAGCTTGCACCCTAACGGTTTTCAAGACCGCCCCGTTATGACCACTTCGGTACCTCTCCATATTCGACTGCCCGAGTCGAGTCGGACAGTCTTTATTATATCATAGGCATTACAACAATGCAACTATGATCTTTCAATTATTTGCGGCGAATGGATTCCAATCCACCCATATAAGGACGCAATGCTTCTGGAATCACAATGGAACCGTCTTCTTGTTGGTAATTCTCCATAATCGCAGCGACAGTACGTCCAATAGCAAGGCCAGAGCCATTCAGCGTATGCACGAACTCAGGCTTGGATTTCGTATCGCGGCGGAAGCGGATGTTCGCACGACGCGCCTGGAAGTCCTCGAAGTTCGAGCAGGACGAAATCTCACGGTACGTACCGCTGCTCGGCAGCCATACTTCCAAATCATACGTCTTCGCAGAGCTGAATCCAATGTCTCCTGTGCACAATGTCATCACACGATACGGCAAGCCAAGCAGCTGCAGAATCTTCTCTGCTTGGTTCGTCAGTGATTCCAGTTCAGCATAAGAATCCTCTGGCTTAACCATCTTCACCAGCTCAACCTTATTGAATTGATGCTGACGGATAAGTCCGCGTGTATCACGGCCAGATGCGCCTGCTTCAGAACGGAAGCAAGAGCTGTAAGCTGTATAATAACGAGGAACTTGCTCGTCCGTCAGAATCTCATCGCGGTGGAGGTTCGTTACAGGAACTTCTGCCGTCGGGATGAGGTAATACTCCGTACCTTCCAGCTTGAATAGATCTTCCTCGAACTTCGGCAGCTGACCTGTACCGATCAAGCTGTCACGGTTCACGATAAGCGGAGGGAGCACTTCTTCATATCCATGCTGCATCGTATGCACGTCCAGCATAAAGCTGATTAGGGCACGCTCCAAGCGAGCTCCTGCCCCCTTGTAGAATACGAAGCGAGAGCCTGTTACCTTGGCAGCTGATTCGAAGTCCAAGATGCCGAGATCCTGCGCGATATCCCAATGCGCCTTTGCTTCGAAGGAGAATGCGGTAGGCTCGCTCCAACGGCGAACTTCTACGTTATCCTCCTCTGATTTACCTACTGGTGTACTTTCATGAGGTACATTTGGAATGGATAATGTAATCTGCTCCATTTGTACTTCAATACCACGAATCTCTTCATCGAGCTCCTTAATCCGATCGCCTACTTCACGCATTTGCGCAATAAGTTCGTCGGCTGACTCGCCTGCTTTTTTCTTCTTCGCTACATCTTGAGACACGACATTGCGTTGATTTTTCAACTGCTCGGTCTCTTGCAGCATTTCGCGGCGACGTGCGTCAAGCTCCGGGAAGTCCGCGATCATCTCTTCCGATTTGCCCCGATTTTGGAGTGCTGTTACTACACGTCCATAATCACTTCTTAACAATTTGATATCTAGCACCGATTGACCCTCCTGCCAGAAACGGATGAACACCCCTAACGATATACGCTGGGCTTATTTGATTCGATCCGTATCATACTATTTCACTATTATACCGTATATCCGAGAAAAACACCTTAACTCTCCTAGCATCAGGAGAGTCAAAGTGTTTGTTATTCTTTATCCTGCTACATTTGCAGCCTGTTTAACCATATCAACGAAATAGCTGTGCAGGCTAATATCTGATGTCAGCTCCGGATGGAACGAGCAAGCTAGAAGCGAGCCTTGTCTTGCTGTTACAATCTCGCCGTTCACCTCGCAGAGTACATCAACACACTCACCGACCGATTGGATAAGCGGTGCGCGAATGAAAACCGCACGTACAGGCTGCTCGATCCCTTTCACATCTAAATCTGCCTCGAAGCTTTCACGCTGCCGTCCAAATGCGTTGCGCATTACCGTCATATCCATCAGCTGCAAATGCGGCTCCTCTGAGCCTTGATGGCCTTCCACTCGTTCCGCCAAGCAAATCAGTCCCGCACATGTGCCGAAGATCGGCTTGCCAGCTGCTGCAAATGCCTGAATCGCCTCGATAAAGCCGTACTTCCGCATCAACTTGCCAATGGTTGTACTCTCTCCACCGGGAATGACAAGCCCCTGAAGCTCATCAAGCTGTTCTGGCCGCTTCACGGCTACCGCATGGGCTCCTGCCGCCTCCAAGCTGCGCATATGTTCTGCTACCGCGCCTTGCAGCGCCAATACTCCGATGTTCATCCGTGAAGTCCCTTCTTTCCCCTGAGGCTATACTAATACACCTATAGATAGGATACAGGGCGCTTAACGCCGACTAGGAAGCACCGTCACGGTGCTTCCTCAGCTGCCCTGCTTCTATAATTACCAGCCGCGATCCTGCATACGCTCAGATGGCGCAAGCTTGGAGATTTCAATCCCCTTCATCGGTGTACCCAGGTTCTTGGATACGTTCGCAATTAGAGCATAATCTTCATAATGAGTTGTCGCTTCCACAATCGCACGAGCGAACTTCTCAGGACTGTCGGATTTGAAAATACCAGAACCAACGAATACGCCGTCAGCGCCCAGATGCATCATCAATGCTGCATCTGCTGGTGTTGCAACGCCGCCTGCAGCGAAGTTCACGACTGGCAACTTACCTGTCTCATGAACATGTAACAGCAAGTCATACGCTACACCCAAGTTTTTCGCTTCTGCATACAGCTCGTCCTTCGACAAGCTCTGAACTTTGCGAACTTGGCTAGTGATCAAGCGCATGTGGCGAACAGCCTCAACAATATTGCCTGTTCCCGGTTCACCCTTCGTACGAAGCATTGCTGCTCCTTCGCTAATACGGCGAAGTGCCTCACCCAAGTCTTTAGCGCCGCATACGAATGGGATGGTAAATGTATTTTTGTCAATATGGAATACTTCGTCTGCTGGAGTCAGTACTTCCGATTCATCGATGTAATCTACGCCAAGGGATTCCAATACTTTGGCTTCTACGTAATGACCAATGCGTGCCTTCGCCATAACTGGAATCGATACAACCTTCATAACCTCTTCTACGATTGTTGGATCTGCCATACGAGCTACGCCACCAGCTGCACGAATATCAGATGGGACACGTTCAAGCGCCATAACTGCTGTTGCGCCTGCTGCTTCAGCAATTTTCGCTTGCTCTGCATTCATGACGTCCATAATGACGCCGCCCTTTTGCATTTCTGCCATACCACGTTTTACTCGAGCTGTACCTGTTTCCATTTTCGATTGCCCCCCGCCACTAGTCAGTCATTTTCGATTGTTACAGTTTCATCCCTCTATTTTACATGATCGTCATTCGAATAGACAATTGATTTTGTCACAGACGAAAGCCAATTCTTATGACCAATACTGAGAAACTAGAACAAATTCTTGATAGACTTGAACAAATCTGCAAAGAATTCCCCGATTGCTCGGAAGAATAGACGCCACCAGCTGCCCTTCTCCACTTCTTCTGTTGCAATCATGTTCACGGTCTTCTTCTGCTCGGCACCATTGTCCTTGTATGTGAACGTCACCGTACCCACTTGTTGTCCCTTCTTAATAGGGGCAACAAGCTCATTTGCCGGCTTCAGATTCACTTCTTTTGTAATTTTGCCTTCTGTGCTCGCTCCCTTAGGAATGACGAACGATACACCAGTTTCCGCAACGATCGGCACTTCCGTATCTACACCTTTTTTGATTGGAGCTGTCTCTACGCCTGTTACAGTCTTCTTCGGTGCAATCTCATTCTTTATTTCAAAATGCTCGAACCCGTGATTAAGCAGCTTCGCTGTTTCTTCGAACCGTGCTCCTTTATCTTTCGCGCCCATTACAACTGAGATCAGTCGCATATTATCGCGTACTGCTGTACCTGCGAAGCAATATTGAGCAATATCAGTAAATCCTGTTTTCATTCCATCCAAGCCTTGATAAGCATAACGCTTGAAGTTCACGACATCTTTATTGGCTTCAAGCATCCAGTTCAAGTTGGAGATTGGCGTTTTATCACGTTCTCTGAACTTATAGGATTGAATCTTTGTATACTCGCTGAATTCAGGGTGATCATTAACGATTGCACGCACCAGCTTGGCCACATCCATTGCGGACATCATCGTCTCTGCTTTTTCAGCGGGGCGGAAGCCTTCCGGCATGCTTGCCCAATCCAATCCAGTAGAGTTGATATAGTGTGTCTTCGTCATGCCAAGACGCTTTGCTGTCTCGTTCATGATTTTTACAAACTCAGCCTCAGAGCCAGCAATATGCTCCGCTAGAGCTACCGTTGCATCGTTGGCAGAACCGATTGCCATCGCAATATACAAATCGCGAACCTTATGCGTATCCCCTTCTGCCAAGAAGATGCGGGATCCTTCTGTTACGGATGCATTTTTCTTCGCTACAACCTCGTCGTCGAAGCTCAACTCGCCTTTCTTCACTTTCTCCATGACAATGTACTCTGTCATCATTTTCGTCATGCTTGCTGGAGGATAAGAGATCTCCGAGTCAATATCGACTAATATTTTTCCCGTTGAAGCTTCCATAAGAACCGCGGAGCGAAGCTTCAAATCAAGCTTAGACTTATCCGTAATAACTTGATTGTTGTTCCCCTTCGTTGCCGCTACTTGCTTCGTTTGCGTTTGAGTTTGAGCAGCTGCCTCAGCTGCCACCATTCCTGCTGATGGCAATAAGGCGAAGCTTAATATTTGACATGCGGTAACCAAAGCGACCGCTCGTTTCCATTTGTTATGTTTCACTGTTGTATGTTGCTTAGACACTACGTACAACTCCTCTCCTGTTGAGTCCCATAGCTATTCTAACATAGCCAGACACGCAAAAAAAAGACAGGGTTGTAATACCCTGTCTTTCCTTGTCGACATTTTCCGTAAATGCAACACAATTACATGGAATAGTTAGGAGCTTCCTTTGTAATTTGTACATCATGCGGATGACTTTCACGCAATCCTGCGCCAGATATCTTCACAAAATGAGTATCATTTTGAAGCTCTTTTAGAGTGTTCGTACCACAGTAACCCATACCTGCTCTCAATCCGCCAAGCAATTGATGGATCGTATCAGCCAAAGGCCCCTTGTAAGCTACACGGCCTTCAATGCCTTCTGGAACCAGCTTCTTCTCATTGCTGCTGTCTTGGAAGTAACGATCCTTACTGCCTTGCTTCATTGCGCCTAGCGAGCCCATACCGCGGTATACTTTGAAGCTGCGGCCTTGATAAATTTCAGATTCACCAGGGCTTTCTTCTGTACCTGCAAACAAGCTTCCGAGCATAACCGCACTTGCACCTGCAGCGATTGCTTTTGTAATATCACCAGAGTATTTAATACCGCCATCCGCAATAACAGGGATGCCGTACTCACGAGCTACGCTCGCACAGTCGTATACAGCTGTAATTTGTGGTACGCCGATACCAGCAATAACCCGAGTCGTACAGATGGAACCTGGTCCAATACCAACCTTAACTACAGAAGCGCCTGCCTCAATCAAATCACGAGTTGCTTCACCAGTAGCTACATTCCCTGCTACGATAGTCAACTCAGGGTACAAGCCGCGTAGCTTGCGTACTGCTTCAATAATATTGATATGATGGCCATGAGCGGAGTCAACAACGATTAGGTCAACACCAGCTTGTACAAGCAGTTCAGCACGTTCGAATGAATCCTGGGAAATACCGATTGCTGCACCACACAGAAGACGTCCTTGAGCATCCTTCGCAGCTTTCGGATATTGGATTGCCTTCTCAATATCCTTAATCGTGATAAGTCCCTTCAACGTGTTGCTTTCGTCAACCAATGGAAGCTTCTCGATCTTGTGCTGCTGCAAAATCACTTCTGCTTCTTGAAGCGTAGTGCCGACAGGAGCTGTTACCAAGTTCTCATGTGTCATCACTTCTTTAATCTGAATGCTGTAGTCATGAACAAAACGAAGATCCCGGTTCGTCAAAATACCTATAAGCTTATTTTCTGCATCCACAATAGGGACACCAGAAATGCGATACTTCGCCATTACACGATCCGCGTCTTCAACAGTATGATCTGGAGAAAGCGAAAATGGATTAGTAATAACGCCGCTCTCTGAACGCTTTACGCGATCCACTTCTTCGGCTTGTTGCTCAGCCGACATATTTTTATGAATAACACCGATACCGCCTTCGCGAGCAATTGCAATTGCCAATGGAGCCTCGGTAACTGTGTCCATACCTGCACTCATAAATGGAATGTTCAATTTAACCTTATCGCTCAAAATTGTCGATACGTCTGTTTCCCGTGGCAGTACACTCGATTTACGAGGTACTAACAGCACATCGTCAAAAGTTAAGCCTTCCTTCACAAACTTAGATTCCCACACCAGAAAGTTCCTCCCTTGATTGTATTGGCGCATTCATTGTCCAAACTCCTTATCATACAGGGCTTGTCCTCTGATTAACGTCGTCTCTAAAAATATATTATTGCAATCTTAGCAAAGCGGTATGAGGCTGTCAAGGATAAGCGTCTTGTTTTGGTAATTCGTAATTCATTTGAATCCTATTCATGTACAAACAAATAAATGTCCACTCCAGGCGAACAATTTTATTACTATTATGGATAGTATGAGATTGTTTGTTATTCTCCATTCATCACCTAATCAGCAAGAAATATAAAAAAAGACCACCGTCGAGATGTCTCAACAGTGGTCTTTAATTGCTTGGCGACGTCCTACTCTCCCGGGACCCTGCGGTCCAAGTACCATCGGCGCTGGAGGGCTTAACGGTCGTGTTCGGGATGGGTACGCGTGGAACCCCTCCGCCATCGCCACCAAACAGCATTGGCTAAAGCCAATATAAAGTTCAAGGTATATACCCTGAACACTGAATGCGAAAGTGTCGTGCTCTGAATCAAATAGGATAAGCCCTCGACCGATTAGTATTGGTCAGCTCCACACATTGCTGTGCTTCCACCTCCAACCTATCTACCTCGTCGTCTTCAAGGGGTCTTACTAATTGGGAAATCTCATCTTGAGGGGGGCTTCAC
>NZ_FNAZ01000009.1:0-270484 GCF_900102125.1 Paenibacillus sp. cl6col | reverse complement strand
AACGCTCGACAATATCTACGTCAGACAGTTCAAAGATAGCTTTCAGCAGTAAGTATTTAAACATGCGAATGGGGTCGATGGCGTTGCGTCCATTATCCAAACAATATTTTGCTTCCAATTCCTCGTATATGAAGGTGAAGTCCACCAGTTCATTAATTTGACGGAGCATGTTGTCCTTCGGCACGACGATGTCATACAATGCCGCATAAGGACTCAGAACCAAGGTTTGTTGTTGACGAATCATCTCGCTCACCCGCTCTCCATGATGCTTTCATTATAAGCGAAAAAAGGTACAGCTTCCTCAATTTTCTTGAGGGGCTGTACCTTTAACATGAGATGGACTTTTTCAGTGGCCTCAGCGAACTCCCCGTCTTTTTTACATCGTTCGACTAGAACCCTCGATGCATGAGCTGGATGTGCCGATGGAACCCCCTAATCACTCGTCCCATAAGGTTGAAATACCTCGCTCCAATTCCATCGCTCATAGTAATTGATCCCGAGTGTCAGATTTGGAATCCACACATGCGCATTCTTGCCATCAGGTCTTGACAACATAACATCTGCTGTCGAACGATTGCTTCGAATCCACGCTACCTTCCTTCCATCTTCCACGAACACAGGCGCATAATCGCCGAATCCCATGGCGGGAGCCGACAGCATCGCTTGTTGCCCTGAATCAAGGTCAACCTTCACAAGCTTAGGCAACGGCCTCTTCTCCGCATCGATTGACCACAACGCTTCGTCAGCTCTCGACGCGACAATTGTACGATCATTGTACCAAGTGAAGCCAGTCTCTACTTTGTCCGCAGGAGTATAGATTTGCTGTTTCATTGGTGTCAAGCTGCTTAATAAGGTCAATTTTTTATTGCTTGTTGCTTCTCTTCCCTCACCCGCAATATAAGCAAGTTGATTTGCACTTGGTGCCCAGTTGAACCATTCTTCATCATGGAGCATGGTTCCCACTTTCAGAAAGATTGTCCCATCTGAGGACAGCAGGCAGAGTGTATTGCTATCTGCAGATAATGACGCAGTGGGAACAGCGATAAAGGCGATCCATTTCCTATCAGGAGACCATTTGAATGTGCTGGTTAACACGGCGAAGAAATCATCAGTTTGATTGGGAATCCGATACAGCAGTACTTTATTGGGTGTACCTGTTTCGGTGTCTAAGCCAATACGATATAACAATATATCCTCCCATTTCCCAGTTGGCAGCAGCTTAGAGAGTGTGGATACCAAGAATCCATTTCCGCTCGGATTCCAAGCATAGTTCCCGATGTTGTCTTCTATCGTTGTCACAATTGGGGTGCTAGGTGTATCCACATTGGCCATTCGAAGCGTGTAATCGGTTTGAAATGCGACTATGCTGTGCTTGGGCGACCACTGTATATTCTGACCCTTTCCTACTTTTCGAAGCGATTTCGTAGTCATATGGTATACCCAAACCTCATTCTCTTCCTTGCCTTTTGTAAAAGCGACCCACATCCCGTCATGCGACCATTTGGGATTCCGGATGTACTCCCCTGTTGTGATCTGTGTCTCTTGTGTGCCGCTAGTTATCCATAAATCATTGTTGCGAATAAACGCAGCTGTATAGGACGAATTAGTCGGCCATCCACTAGAGGGTGTCGACCATACGAACAGCAGCACGAATACAACTATGGCTTGTATGCACTTTCTCATGACACACCTACTTATCATTTTCCTTAGTGTGCCACTGAAGCGAACAGCATATGTGTTGGCCGGATCATGCATGGATACATTTACATAAACCTTCTGGATCTTATCAAGTCGCAGCACACAATTCTGCGAGTGTCGTTACGAGAGGACAAGTAAGTAAATTACTCCATATGCTCCGCAACCGTCATTGTCAATGGCGTGAATCAACCGCGAATTCCCTAACAATTAAAAACACTCGATTATAAAGCTGCCGTCAGCTTCATAAATCGAGTGTCTATTACTCTTACAATTAGCGTTAAGCACTAATT
Organism: Paenibacillus sp. cl6col; assembly: GCF_900102125.1. Classification (NCBI taxonomy): domain Bacteria; kingdom Bacillati; phylum Bacillota; class Bacilli; order Caryophanales; family Paenibacillaceae; genus Paenibacillus; species Paenibacillus sp. cl6col. Next base: position 268,496 of record NZ_FNAZ01000009.1, on the reverse strand, counting down.
GACAAACCGATATTCCCAGAATACTTCCTTGCTATATTTAGCTCGAAATGCCGGATCTTCCAACGTTCCATTGTCTAATAAGAACCTCACTTGCGATTGGTGTGCATGAATAGCGTGTATTTTCTGCTCGACAAAGTCACTAACATCATTCACAACGCTTGGCTCCCCTAACACAGCCTTGCGATTCGAAGAGAATGCGATGCACAATACCCTAGGGCGCTCGCTCTCAGGTAGCAGCTTCACCGCTTGCACGACCGCAGCTCCGGTTGCATCGTGATCCGGATGCACACTATGACCCGGATAGAACGTGTATACAATTTCCGGCTTAAGCTCTAGCAGCAAGTCAGCAATTCTTCCCGCCAGCTTCTCCTGTTGTTCGAACTCAATCGTTTTATCATGATAGCCCCACATGCGGACATCTTCGATTCCGATCCGCTTGCACGCCTCCAGCAATTCTTGCTTGCGGATGAGCGGCAATGTCACCCGATTGGCAAAGAGAGGGTTGCCCATGTTCCGCCCCATCTCTCCCAATGTCAAGCATGCATAAGTAACGGTCATGCCTTGATGAATATGTCTCGCTAATGTACCTGCCATAATCCCTTCATCATCGGGATGAGGCAGCACGACGACAATGCGCTGTTGTGATTCCATTTGATGTCCCCTCTTCAGTTGTCTCCTAATAATGATCATTCGCAATCAGCAGTGAGAAGGCTTGTTCCTTAGAATGGCTGCTCACTAAGCATGAAGCTGACAAGCAAACGTCCCTCCGAATCATGGCCAGCCATAATCAGGCGTTTCTCGTCGCTCTCTTCCCAATGTGTCAGCCCTTCCGCATAAATCCACCCTTGCTCTGTCTTTAGGCCGATACGATAAGGGCCTGTTCCTGCCAATGTGCCATGTGAATAGCGGACGGGGGCATTTTTAAAAAATACGGATGCTGTCATTTTTGATTTATCCCGATGTGCCGCATAAGCACCAGTAGTCATCTCAAGATGCGCATATAACAACTTATCCTGTAAGCTTTGCAGCTGCTGTTGAACGCGATCTGGTTGTATAAGTTGCATGATTCGTTCCTCCATGGATCAATTAACCGCTGACTTTATGATATGAATTTCAGTTCTCATTGTATCATATAAAGTTATAGCTTACGTACCTATTCGCGCAAACAACCCGCATCCTACCGTAACCCTGCTTTAGCTTGCAATTAATGACCTATCTCGTCTCGAGTTCACATTAACAAGGTATATGCTGAACAAAATGAAGACAAGTCCTACTACCAAATTGAACGTAAATTGTTCATGCAAAAATATGACACTTGCGATATTCGAGATGAGTGGAATTAAAAAAGTAAAGGCCCCCACCTTGCTGGCCTCCCCAGACCCGATCAGCACAAAGTAAGTCAGCCAGCCTAATGCGATGACGAAAATAGATATTAACAATAAATTCAAGATAAACGACAAGTCCCATACAATATCTGACCAGTTCTCAATGAATGCCCCCGAACCCGTTAGCAGCAAGCCTCCGATCGTTTGCTGCAGCGATACGACCCACAGGGAGTCGACACGCTCGCTAATTCGCTTCATATAGACGGTTCCGAATGCCCAGCTAAGTGCCGTACCAAGTGCGAGACCGATTCCAATCACCGATGCATGCCCAATAATGCCAAACGCACAAATGACGGCAACACCCAGGAAACCAAGCACTAAGCCGAACATTTTTCTCGGATGCATCGATTCGCCCAGCCATAGCCATGAAAACACGCCTAGTAAGACAGGCTGAAGAAATACAACTGCTGAAAAAAGCCCTGCAGGCGTATAGAGCAAGCCGAATGTCATTAGGCCATAGTACAGCACAATATTCAAAAAGGCAGACACTAAATAAATGGGCCACGTTTCCTTGAGCCGCAGGCTTTTGTATCGCGGCAGCGCAAGCAGGAGCAAAATGATCCCCCCGATAAAGGTACGCAGCCCCGCAAATAACAATGGAGGCGCATACTGAAGACCTATTTTCGTCAAAGGCCAGTTCACACCCCACATAATCACAAGAAAGACAAGCAGCAAAATCGTTTTATGTTTGGACAGCTGGTTCATCATATTCATCCATTCCTTCCCTACCATTCTATCTGTAAAAGTTTACTTACACCTCCATGTATCATGTTATATTGTTTATGTGCATAAATAAAATGAATCATTGTTATAAGGAGCATATCAAAATCGTTATGACCATTACCCAATTGCGTACTTTTTTGACCGTAGCTGAAACCTCCAGCTTTACAAAAGCCGGAGATATTCTTCATATGACGCAGCCTGCAGTTAGCCGTGCCATTTCAAGCTTGGAAGCCGATCTAGGCGTTACTCTTCTGATTCGTGATCGAAAGAACGGCATACTTCTAACAGATATAGGAAGGCGCATGCTCATCCATATTCGCGACATTATGATTGGAATTGAGAAGCTGGAACAAGAGGCTGCTGCTGAAAAGGGATTGGAGATAGGCACGATCCGCATTGGCTCATTTCCAACCGCATCTGCCTTTTTCTTACCTAAGATTATTAGCCGTATCGAGCACAGATTCCCTCAGTTGGAAATCGAATTGCATGAAGGGACAATAAACGAGGTTAAAAAATGGTTGGCTTCACGTGAAATAGACATTGGCATTATTACAGAGCCTAGTTTCGAATTTGAGACCATACCACTGTACAATGACAAGATGGTTGCACTCTTGCGGGAAGATCATCCCTTATGTCACAAGCCCATTATTTGCATTCAAGATTTGAATGATGAACCGCTCATCATTTGCAAGGGAGGTAATGAAATCCCCATAATTAACATTTTTGAGAAGACGGAAACCAGCATGAATATCAAGTTTGTCGTTCATAACACGGGGGCTCTGCTCAATATGATCCAGGAAGGGCTGGGGGTGGCCATTTTATCAGAATTATCGCTGATTACTACACCTCCTCATATTGTGACACGCGAGCTCGATCCGATGGTACGAAGAGAGATTTTATTAGCTGCCCCTTCCCTTACGGAATGTTCACTTGCCGTCCAATTGTTCATACGAACAGCACAGGAGTTATTTTGTCATAAAGAAGAGCCTTGATAATCAGATTCTGTTCTGATTCCATCAAGGCTCTATATGCTTCCAATTTTGCTTCTAGCACAAACAGCCCTGCCTCAATTGAGAACAGGGCTGTTCTTCATTTTATTCACTCTTCGACTACTAAAGCCATTACGAATCCATCATAGCCTTTGCTTCCAACGGTTTGAATCGCTGTAGCATTTAAGCGTGGCTCAGCAGCAATCAGTTCGAAGAAGCTGCGCACGCCTAATACGCTTGGATCATCGCTATACTCGTCTACGACAGCGCCGCCGCGGACGACATTGTCCCCGATAATGAGCGTTCCCGGACGGGACAGCTTTAAAGCCCATTTCAAATATTCTGGATTGCCCTGCTTGTCTGCATCAATAAAAATAAGATCGAATGGGCCGCGCGCTTCTTCGTCAAGCTGAGCAAGCGAATCAGCGGCAAGTCCTGTTCGAATCTCCACTTTTTCCGCTACGCCTGCGTTCAGCAGGTTCGATTGTGCGACTTCGGCGTGCTTGAGACTGGCTTCCAGCGTGTATAGCCGGCCGTCCTGCGGCAGTGCACGGGCAAACCATATCGTACTGTAGCCGCCTAATGTGCCGATTTCTAATATCGTTCGAGCATCTTGGAGTTTGGCCAGAAGATGCAGCAGTTTGCCTTGATTGGGCGATACATCATGAGCCGGCAAGCCTGCAGCGGCATTTTCAGCCAGTACTGCTTCCAGCACAGGATCGGAAGGAATGAGTTGCTGATTAAAGTAATGATCAACTGCTGTCCATGTATCTTGTTGATTCATGTCCTTGCCTCCTATTGACTCATATACTCTTACCTGCTTAGATAGAGACGTTCTACAATCTCTTTCATATGCGTCAACTTCTGCATACTCCTGCTGCAATATTGATGGGTACGCTGCTCTAGTCCGTAACGATCTATGATCACAACCACCCCTCTCATGATCCAGAGGTGGATATTTTCTAGCAGTAAGTCAGCGTCTACCTTCCCGTATAGCATATATCCCTCTATGAAACTGTGCAATGACCTAATACGATCTTCTTGTTCGCCAGTCCACTTCACACTAGAATCCAGCAGGGCAGCAAGATCAAAATGAATATTGCCGTAACGCGCTTCACCAAAATCAATGATGCGGCATCCTGAATGCGTATATATGACATTCCACATGCCAAGGTCGGCATGAATCATACCATTCTTCTCATGCTGGTAGGATATTGCTTGCGTGACTGGAGCCTGAAGTTCACACAGCCATTCTGCTTCCTCATCACGGTATCGCTTTTGCACTCGATTCCATGTCAAGTCCAAGTCGAACCGATCTGGCTGTTCTGGGATGTTATCCTCATGCTGCATGACAAGATGCATTTGTCCCACCGTTTGTCCCAATTCAAAATAGTCGATCTCCTCGCGCGCTATCGAATCCATATATGGTTGAAGGTTGTAGTAAGTTTCATCCAACTTGATACAAACATCTTCCGCTGCAAGAAGGATTGGAGGTGTAATGTTATAGGATTGAAGTCGATTCGCAAGCTTATACTCTGTCTCTCCTTGAAGCTCGTTTTTCAGCTTGCGCAGCACGTATTTCCCATCGCTTGCCACAACTAGCTTGGCATCTGAACTCGTTCCCTTCGCTAACGGTTCAATACGTATGATCTGTCCAATTGAATAGGCTCTCTCCAGCGTACTGATCCAACTGCTCCATAACGGCTCACTTATCATCTTCTGCATTCCATTCCTTATGAAATTGCTCCAAGAACTCTTCCATAACAAGATGACGCTTATGAGCCAATTGTTTGCCGCTGTTTGTATTCATGAGCGTCTTCAGCTTTAACAGCTTCTCGGAGAAATGATTAATGGCCGTGGAAGGCTGCTGCCTATACTCGCTTTCGGTCATCGCTTCCCTAGGAGCAAGATAGGGATCATGCATAAGGTGACCCTTCCATCCAGCATATGCGAATGTGCGTCCGATTCCGATTGCCCCCATTGCGTCCAATCGGTCTGCATCCTGCACGACTTGTCCCTCAATCGAGTCCATCGGCGGATTATGACCGCCATTGTAAGACATATTCGCAATGATCGAAAGGACTTTGTCGCGAATCTTTGATTCGACGCCATTTGACTCCAGCCACTGTGCAACTTTCTGCAAGCCGCTGTCATGATCCGGATTAAGCTTGGCATCTGCCACATCGTGAAGCAGCGCCGCCATTTCACATATGAGCACGTCCGCTCTTTCTTCACCTGCAATGCGGACTGCCAGGCGCCTTACCCGAACAATATGCCACCAATCATGCCCGCTGCTGTCGCGGCACAGCTCATCGTGGACATATTGCTCTGCTCGTTCAATCCATCCTCGCTGCTCCTCGTTCATCTTCATTCTGCTGCCTTCCGAATGTCCGCAAGCTGTGGCGACGCCGGATGTCGCAACGCCTCCAGGACAACCTGAGCTTCATACCCATCACGAAAATCGAAATAATCGGCATGCTCTCCGTGAATGGCCCGAATGACCTGAGCGACTATCGGAGTTTGCTCGATTTCTTCAACGGCAACTTTCTCCAGTGGCTGTCCAATTGCTCCAACATGCAGCTCACTCCAATTTTCAAGGGCAATTGTGCCTTTACTGCCATAAACAACGAGAGAAACACGTTCCGCGCCTGCCATGCCCGATAAGCCATTCACATAGATCGGAACCTCACTGTTCAGCAGCATTTTTGCACGTATCCCTGTTTCACAGCGTTCTTCATCCGCTGGCAGTTCCAACTCGCTCTGTACATGCGTAATCGTGCCGAACAGTTTCTGTATAACGTTAATCCAGTGAACGCCTACTTCTAACACGAATCCACCCTGTGCTCGTGTCGAAATCCAGCTATTATGCTGCCAACTGCGCGGCCACGTCGGAAAATGCAGGATAAGCTCCATACTGCGGATCGTTCCAATGGCCTGCTCCTTAATCATCTGCTCCATTCGTTTCACTGATGGCTCGTGTGGCATTGAGAAATGAATAGCATGAACTACGTTCGCTTCTTCTGCCAGCTTGAGCAATTCAGCAGCTTCTTGTAAATTGTTAGCAAGCGGCTTCTCACAGAAGACATGAATTTTTTTGCGTAATGCCGCGCATACGATATCATAATGATAGGTAGGAGGGACAGATACGTATAGAAGATTGATATCCAATTCTTCAATCATTTTGGAATAGTCTGTATAGTACTGCACATGCGGGTAATCCTTCTGATATTGTTCACGTGCAGCCGCATTCGCCTCACATATCGCAACCAGTTCCACTTGTTCTGCCAACCCTGGATTGGAAATGGTTCGAATCATGTAATTCCCCATATTTCCTAAACCTACAACTGCTAATTTGATTTTGTTCCTCGTCATTGTTCGTTCTCCATTCCATTCGCATGTTGTTGTATGTATAAGTTCCACAATTCGGCAACAGGGACAGCTTTTCTGCTGCTGCGCTCCGCCGAGCCTTCATCCGTCCATAACGGTGGATAGTAACTGATTGCTTCATTTCCTTTCAGCGCTGCTATATCGTTTTCCCAGCCATCCCATCTGAATGTACGGTAAAAAAGCTCCAAGTCCCCATTGGCCAGCCACTCACAAAAATCGGAGTAAGACAATTCCGTATCCTCCCACTCTAATGTATCCGGGGCAAAATAATAGACATTATGTCCTTCGCTAGCGAAGCAGCCGCCATTCAAGGCAAAGAAACCACCTGCCAAGTCATAGGCAATTATGCATGCACCATGTAGCAGAGTGATGCCAATGTCATTACCAAAGCCATTCCAGCTCAGTAAATCGCCAAATACAGCATCATTTCCGGAGCCAAGCAGCTTAATCCAACCGCCATCTACTAGGACACCTCCCGAATGACGCGCAATTGCACCTAGGTAACTGCGTTCGCTTACTTGCAGACTCGATACTGTATTCTGTGCTCGTGCAGGATCAACGAACAAGACGTTAATGCGGTTAGTTCCTTCGTCAAAAATACGGAGTATCTCGTTCCATGTCTGCTCATTCACGTTCACGTCACCATTCACATCACTGCTCAATATTTCATCCCCTTTTCCGACATGATATTCTTGTTGATAGAAAGTGCAAATTTCGTTAGTAGCTTCACATTTTCATATCTCTGTCCTACTATGCGCTATATGAACCAAGACCGTCAATCAAAATGAATGCCTTAAATTTGAAATGGTAGGCTCCCCTTGCCGTATGACAGATTATAGTCCAAGTTCTGCAGCATAGTTGCCCCAGTGAGGTCGGTTCCCATCCTCATCTACGAAATCATACTCGTCAGACAACCCCCACGAGCTAAGGGATTGCCCTGTCTTTTCCATTTTGTTCGGATCTGCCGCAAGCGCCGCAATTGCTCTTCCGACATACATCGGTGTTTCCGACATGATGAAATGCGGATCTTGCTTCACCGCATTTCTTCCAATTCTCCTTCGTCACACCGAAGAGTTCAAGCATCGCTTCCGAACGCAAAAATCCAGGCGTAACCGCTACAGCAGTTACTCCGTGTGGGCGCAATTCTTCCGCCATCGCTGCTGCTAAGTGAATAGCGGACACCTTAGCTAAGCTGTAATACAGATTGCCGCGATAACGATAGTCAACGCCGTCTGTAATCTCAATAAGGAGCCCTTGCTTACGCGCTACCATTAGCGGAGATCCATAATAACTTGTGATCATATGCGAGTGAACCGCACGCTCCTGCATGAGTAGACCGCCCGCAAGCGAATGTTCCCAGAACGGCGTTCCCCATTCGGTTAATGGGTCTCCTCCCCATACATCATTGACCAATATATCAAGACGGCCATTCTGTTCCCTGCGAACTCGTTCGAAGAGAGCCTTCACTTCTTCTTCCTTCGTATGATCCACGCGCACTGGAACTCCGACTCCCCCGTAAGCCGTCACGATGTCTGCCGTATCTTCAATGGTTTCACTGCGCTGCATATCGGAATGGAGGGATCGTGTGCTCCGCCCCGTACAATATACGGTTGCTCCAGCTTCTCCAAGCATCGCCGCAATCCCACGGCCTGCCCCGCGGGTTGCTCCTGCTACTACTGCAACTTGGTCTTGTAATGGCTTCATGAATTGTCCTCCTCAATCGACATGTCTTCGATCTCATTATATCGGGACATATATGACAGCAACTGTCATATTGGATATGATACACTAAGATCACCTTGCAACTAAGAAAGGATGAGTCCGCTTGAGAGCTGATCGTTTACTGTCGATTCTGCTCATGCTGCAAAGCTACGGGAAGATGACAACCCGAGACCTCGCCGACCGATTAGAGGTCTCCGAACGAACCATTATGCGGGATATGGAATCACTCAGTATCGCCGGTATCCCCGTCTACGCTGAGCGTGGTTCCTACGGAGGGTGGTCCTTGTCAGAAGGGTATCGAACGCAATTGACGGGAATGAAACCGCAAGAATTGATGTCATTGCTCCTAATGAAATCCTCGTCATTAGTTGACGATCTCGGTCTTCGACAAGAACTCGACAATGCTTATCATAAATTGCTTGCCGCAAGTCCGATTGAAATGAGGAGAGACGCCGACATCGCTAGAGAACGTATACACATCGATGGAGCGGGATGGCGCCAAACGGAAGAGGGTACTCAATGCTTATCAATCGTTCAGGAGGCTGTATGGATGCAGCATAATCTGCGCATCACCTATGAACGTCATGACAGTATTGTGGTTCGAGACATCATGCCACTTGGCTTAGTTGCCAAACGAGGGGTTTGGTATATCGTGGCTCAGGTAGAGGACGGGTTCCGCAGCTATCGCATTTCACGGATACGCAACGCAGAAATTTTGAATGAAGCCTTTGCTCGTCCTGACGGATTCGATCTGGCTCGCTATTGGGAGGAATCCACGAAACAATTTACGTCTACCCTGCCTCGGTACTCCGCACGAATTCGTGTAAGAGATGAATTACTCCAGCGCCTTAAGCATGAACGATACGTAAAATGGTTGCATATCGAACCCGATCATAACGGTTGGTCATGTGCAGACGTCGAGTTCCATACACTTGATTCAGCAGCAGAGATAATCCTAGGATTTGGTGCTGCTATGGAAGCTCTTAAACCAGCAGAACTTCGAGACAAAGTCATAAGTGAAATACGAAAAATGCTTTCAACTTATGAGGGAGAACAATAGAGCACTCCATTGTGATCTCCCTCGCCTCCTGCTAGCTTTCCAAGAATTCCAATATATCGTCGCGAGTCAGCTCGTAATGCATCCAGCGCAGCCGCTCGTTGACTTCTTGCCATAACCCCTCTTCTGCAATACGAAGCGTCGTGTCCACTTTATCCATACGGAATGGCCGAATGATGTTATACAGCATATTAACGGCACCCCGTTCCGTATCTGTTAACGAGTATTGCTGGGTATAACCGCTGTAAAATTGCTTAAAGCGCTGCTCCATATACGCGCATTTTTCTCGATGCAACCACTCTTTCCGGTAACATTCAAAGCTAAGAAAAATGCCTTCCTGCATCAGATACGTCACGAATTTGTCATTGCCAGCCAAATTATAATCAATTATTCCTGCAAATCCCTTCTCTTCATCTACTAAAATATTATTTGTCGAGAAATCACCTTGCACACCGCCTGCAGGCAAAGATGGATATATCGCCTCTAATTGCTTGCGCTTGCGATTGTAGATCTCCCATATTTCTTCTACCAATCGAACATCTGCTGGCGAATGCCTCAGCTGCTCATACCAAGACAGTGCATCACTGTAGTTTTCCTCGTCTGAATCTAGCAGAACATACGGGCTGCTCCATGCATATTCGATCCTCTCTCGCTTGGCAGCAGAATGCATGCTCCCTATGCAGGCTCCCAGTTGATACAGAAATTCAGAGCCCAAATCCTCTAAGTCGATCTCCAAATCATCTATTGTCTTAGCAGTCATGAATTCTTCTGCCCAGTAATGGAACTGTTTATTGTCGATTGTCATGACAGACCCATAAGCGCCATTCTTCGAACAATAAAATTGTGGAGTTGCAATGCCATTTCGGCGGTACACAGATGCTAAATGGGCCCACCCATCGACCTTGCTGCTGTCCGTATACGAATTGCTATAGCACTTTAAAACGATGTTTTCCCCACTCGTCATGCTGACGATCGCGACATACCTGTGTTCATCTTCCCAACTATTATCAATTAATCGATAGGAATCAACTGTATCATCCATATACTCCTGCAACATGTTCTCCACATGCATTTTCGTAATCATAATCTGGCCACCCTCGCAAGAAATATTTCCTAATTATTTTCTAACGACATAGAATCCTATAAATCTGCCTATCTGCCTTGAAAATATCAAATTATTAAACAACTCTTTCACATGTACAGTCACACACAAGTGATATATTACCAAATTAAATATAAATTTTGTTAACAACTTTGTTGACAATGGCCTTTTCATTGAATAACATATAACCATACGGTTATGTGTGAGGTGAATATTACGGATATTTATCGTGTTCTAAGTGACCCGACACGCAGAACGATTCTTCATATGCTTGCCCAAGGAGATCGAACGCAATCGGATTTCGTTCAGTTTTTCGACATCTCTCAACCCGCCGTTAAAAAACACTTGCAAATTTTATTAGAAGAAGGAGTGATCAGCGAGCAGAAGCAAGGGAAATATCGAATTTACCGTTTGGAGCAAGCCTTGCTGCAATCTGCCTATCAATCCCTTTTGCAAGATATGGGTTACATATTAGGAGATCGCTTAACTCGACTCAAAACATTTTTGGAAGGTGAGGAAAACTAATGAATAGCTTACAAACTGTGAAGAGAGATATGCTGATCGAAGCACCCCTTGAGAAGGTATGGAGCGCATTAACAGAAGCAGAGCAATTAACTCGGTGGTATGCCAGGGAAGCAAGTGTTGATTTCCGTGTTGGCGGTCGAATGGAACTCGATCATGGATGGGGAGCGAGCACTTCAGGCGTCATTACTGAAATTGAACACGGCAAGCATTTCATTCTGCAAGGCGAGGATATGTCGTTGACCATTACCACACTTACCCAAGAGGCTGCTGGCGTTCGGGTTTCAATCGAGTACCGCCTTGAACTTCCTTTTGGAGATGCGGGACAAGCGATTGCCGACAATATGGCGTATGGAACCCTTCTCTTCCTTCACAACTTGAAGAGCGTATACGAGACCGGTCAGGATTCACGAGAAAAAATGTGGAGAACATGGATCGGCATTCAGCATATGACTGTTCATCCGCAAGACGGGCAGCCGGCTGGCTCCAAGGTATTGTCGGTTAAGGATTCTTCCCCAGCCGCTGTTGCTGGACTCCAACCTGATGACATCATAGTGAACATCAACAACAAGACCATTTCTAGCTACTCTGACTTGGAAGCAGCCATCTGTGAACTGGCGATTGATGAGCAAGTTAGCCTAACCGCATGGCGTAACGGAGATATCATAAGCATTACGTGTGGCATTGGCAGCTATCCCGTTCCATATTGCGTATAAGCATCATTCCAAATAGAATTGAAGAAGAGCAGATCGTTTATTTATCTAACGATCTGCTCTTCTATTTGCATGATGCATGGAATTTTACGAGGTTGAACCAATCATCTGCTTCAAAATAACTTCATAGGCTTCAACAAATCGCTCCATCTCTTCGTCTGTTCCGATAGACACTCTTAGGAAATGTTCTGTTGGAGGCATCATAAAATGGCGTACGAGTATCCCTTGCGTTCTCAATTGGGCCTGCATGGTTTTCGCTGAGATATCTCTCTCTATATTTCTCTATTTCTTTCTCTTCTTTTTATAGTTTTTACTTTTTTAGCTCTCTCTAGATTCTATGTGCTACTCACTTCTACTTTTTGTTTCCCTTTGTTTTCCTATGTCATTCGTCACCTATGATTCACCTAAGAACGCGGGAACTAGCTCGTTTTCCGTAATGATTCCGTCTCTAGATTCTACGCAGTAGGCTCTTGCATGCGGTCTGGAGCTGATCACTCGATGTATGTTCCGATCCAAATAGTGAATACCTACACCATCGTCAACAGCTATGCCATGTCCAACCTTGCCTTCCTGCATTAACCGATGATAGCTGGGTCTCCGCTCTTGTTCCCCATCATAATGCGGACAATTGCTTCCCGACAAAAAACCTAAGCAAGTTAATCCGGTTAGCTCCCCGGGTATCGAATCTGTTACTCCTTCTTCGAACCAGCAGATGGAGCCAGCACTTAACCCAGCCAAAATAATGCCTTGCTCCCATGCTTTCTTCAGAATGGCATCCAATCCCCATTCCTTCCACAACACTAGCATATTGCGTGTATTGCCGCCGCCAACATACATGATGTCTTTGCTCAGCACATAGTCTTCCAAATCCGTCGTCGGAGGGTTGAATAATGACAGATGGGAAGGCTCACATGCATGTTCTCCAAATGCCTTATAAAACCGCTGTATATACCCATCCGCATCTCCGCTTGCTGTTGGCACAAAGCATACTTTCGGATTTTCCGAACTAGCTTGCTGCAAGACATACAGATCCAGAAGAGGGTTCTCCGGCTCCATCGAGAATCCTCCGCCTCCCATTGCAATAATTTGCTTCATCATCGTTCCCTCCTGAGATTACTTGTTCATCATCTTTTACAGATTTCATTGATTTACATGATCGATGCAGCTACTTTGATTTCATCCGCAAACCGTCTAATACAACTCCCAAGCTGTGCAACGCAACGGCCAGCTCCTTCTCCGCATCCTGAGCATTAGCTAACCAGAAGGCTGCGTTCATAAGCCCGCCGTTCAACATCCGTGCTAATGCATGACTATCCGTAACCGCAATGATTCCTTCATCCATAAATTGCTGAAGCATTGTTGCCATTGTCGCTAAGCATTGAGACTGAGAAGGATGAGTAAATCCATTCCCAAGCACGGAAGGCGCGTCTCTAAGTACGATGCGCTGTATTTCCGGCTCAATTGCCATTTCAATATACGCACGGCATCGACCAACAAAGCCTTCCCATGCCGTTGCTGCCGCATTCGAAATATCGTGAAGGCGATTATCCATCTCTTGATCAATCTCATCAACAACTGCCGCAAGCAGACCCTTCTTATCGCCAAAATGATGGTACAGCGCACCTCGCGTCAATCCTACGGAAGCAGTTAACTCATCCATCGACGTATTGGCATAGCCGATTGTTCCGAACGCTTCTCTTGCCGCTTCAAGCAGCTTTCCCTTTGTCTCCTCGATCATTTCTTTTCTTGCTTTTCGAACCATGTTCCCTCCTGCACCGTTATGCTGTTTGCACGATGCTAGCTCAGTTTTATATTTCGTTCTATTCTACAATAAAATTTGAAATTAACAAGATTTATAACATACAGGAGCGAATCATTTCATACCGCATTTTTCCTCGATTGTTATTGACATACGCTACGTATGTTAATATTATATTTGCATACGCTTCGTATGTAAATGGAAACTACCCTATTTCAGCTAGGAGGAACATTGTAATATGTTACGTGCTTATCGAGAATTATTTGCTGCTCCGGGTTCTCTTATTTTTTCTGCCGCTGGATTTATCGCTAGAATGCCGATCTCTATGACTGGAATCGGCTTGGTTACCATGATTGCTCAAATGCGCGGAGAATACGGTCTCGCTGGAGCCATCGCTGCTACTTTTGCCTTCGCTTCGGCGCTGCTTGCCCCGCAAATATCCCGATTGGTTGATCGGTTGGGGCAATCACGAGTTCTTCGTCCCGCAGCAGCGTTAAGCATTATCTCCATATCGGCTCTGCTGCTATGTGCACGATTAGGCGCGCCCGATTGGACGCTCTTTCTGTTCGCAATCATGGCTGGCTGCATGCCCAGCATGCCCGCAATGGTGCGTGCACGTTGGACGGAGCTGTATCGGGGATCGCCCAAACTGCATACTGCTTATTCCTTTGAATCCGTCGTCGATGAAATTTGCTTCATTATCGGCCCTGTCATTTCCGTTGGATTATGCGTGTCCGTTTTCCCAGAAGCTGGCCCTCTCGCCGCATGCTTATTTATGGCATTTGGCATTGTACTATTTACGATGCACAAGAGCAGTGAACCGGCAGTACAGCCGCAGCATAACACGAGTCAGGGATCTGTGTTCAAAATCGGGGCATTGCGCTTGCTTGCTCTTACGCTTGCTGCAATCGGCACGATATTTGGAACCGTGGATGTTGTAAGTGTTGCCTTTGCCGAACAGCAGGGGAACACCATCGCAGCCAGCTACGTTCTGTCTGTCTACGCAATCGGATCATGCTTGGCAGGTCTTATCTTCGGCACACTTACAATCAACATGCCGTTGTATCGTCAATTTGCAATTGCGGTTAGTCTTGCATTGGTAACCTTGCTTCCTCTATTCTTCGTCAACAATCTAACTACATTGGCGATTACTGTCTTCTTTGCGGGTATGTCCGTCGCACCTACGATGATTATCACGATGGGATTGGTGGAGAAGATCGTTCCTTCACATCAGTTAACCGAAGGAATGACATGGGCAACAACAGGACTTGGTATCGGGGTTGCGCTTGGCTCTGCGCTTGCTGGATGGATGGTGGATCATTTTGGTGTACATATGGGGTTCACGGTGGCAATTGCAGCTGGTGTGCTTGCGCTTGGCATTATGATGGGCGGTTATAAAACCCTTCGCTCAGCATACAACTTTGCAGTAGCAAGTTCTGATCCAAGTTCAGATCATTCAATGAATGTGCCGAGCAACAAAACATATGATTGCTGATAAGAGGAATTGAAGAAAGGATACGATCAGAGTAAACGTAGAAAACGAAATCTGTACTCGAAAAAAGTCCACAAACGTATTTCCCGAAGAGACATGACAGAATCATGTTTCTTCGGGTATCTGCACAACATACCACAAGTCTGCTTCTTCGTGAACGTTTTAAAGCATGACTAAATCCTGCTTCTTCAGGTATGCCATTCTAGACATAAATGAAAACTCATTTTGTCTACTCATCCCATATGTGATCCAGCTTATCTGCGTAGAAACGAATTGCTTTCTCGAAACTAGCGATTCCTGCATCTTTCGTCGTATCTGCTAACTCTGTCAGCAGCAATTTCATCGCTTCTGCATGCTCACCAACATTGTACAGTGCCATTGCATAGAACACCTTAAGCTCTCTATGATTCGGGAATTCACTCACACCCTGCGCCAATATCTCCTTCGCACTTTCGTATTGGCCCAGTGTCCGATAGGTGCTTCCTAGGCCTAATAAAGCTCCAGGTCGATGAGATTCATCTAATTGATTGCGAAGAGCTGCTACATAATAGGGCACCGCCTGCTTCTCTAATCCTAAGTTATCGTGTGCGCATGCCATTTGATACAGCAGCTCGGCATTATTCGGGTCCTTCTCCAGCAATTGTGCAAAGATTGTTATCGCCTGCCCGGCTTGCCCTTGAGCCCTCAATTGAACTGCTTCTTCATATGTGCTTTCCATTTCTACCGTTCTTCTCCTTTATTGACCAATTGATAAATGGATCTATAATGAAATTAGCAATCATTTCTTCATCTACCAGAAATAATCGCAACCATCTTATCACGTAAGAACTTTTGTTATCAATCTAAAATGCTCTTACCGTCCTCTTTGTCAATCAACATTGCCTTTCAGCAAATATCATCGCTCAAACCTACATTCAGTAAAAAAGGAGGAATCGTTGATGGTACCAGTAATCAGTCTTGTTGCGGCCTGCATCCTATTTCTCATCAGCCTGCTCCATGTATATTGGGCATGCCGCGGTACATGGGGCACATCAGCTGTAATCCCTGAACGAAATGGCAAGCGCACATTCTCTCCACGACCCGGACTGACCCTGGTCATTGCTGGTCTTCTCGCCCTTGCAGCCGTCATTTTACTTATGCGTGCATCCTACATTTCATTTCATTTCAATGCTGTTCTCCTGCAAGCAGGCGCATGGATATGCGCTGTCGTATTCGCCTTGCGAGTCATAGGCGACTTCAATTATGTCGGGTTGTTCAAGCGAATCAGCAAAACGAAATTTGCAAAAATGGATACCTGGCTGTATGTGCCTCTATGTACTTTCTTATCGTTTGCATTTCTACTATCTATTTTCTTTGGTGGAACGCAGCAATAAAACCATGATTCCTTCTGCATACAGCACACTGCGAATAAAAGACTCGCTTCCCCTTCCGGGAGCGAGTCTTTGTATTTCCTTCAGCGTTGCAACAACCCTTATGCCCATTTAACAAACTGGATTGCAGCATCGAACCACATTAGAAAATTGGGTAATTGTGGGTTGACAGAAAAAACCATCGGTTATATAGTTAGTTACATGAGTAATTAACCAATTTGGTGGTGTAGATATGACAGTCACAATGGACGACAGCCGCCCCATTTTTGTGCAAATTGCCGAACGGATTGAGGATGACATCATCGAAGGTCGATTGCCTGAAGAATCGCAAGTCCCTTCAACGAATCAATTTGCTTCCTTTTTTCAGATCAATCCCGCTACTGCGGCTAAGGGCGTCAATGTGCTGGTTGATGAGAACATTTTGTACAAAAAGCGTGGGATAGGTATGTTTGTATCGACAGGAGCGCGAGCGAAACTTATGGAAAAGCGAAAAGAACTATTTTACGAACAGTATGTGGTATCCATGATTCGCGAAGCAGAGAAGCTTGGCATTTCTAAGGAACAATTAACAGACATGATTCAGAGAGGAGATCGAACGAATTGAGAACCATTGCTGAAGTTCAGGGATTAACCAAGTCATTCGGTGATGTTACTGTCGTACACGATGTTAGCTTTACACTCGAAGCTAACAAAATTTATGGCCTGCTTGGGCGCAATGGCGCAGGAAAAACAACGATAATGCATATGCTGACGGCGCAGTTGTTTCCAACAAGCGGTGAACTTCTTGTCTTCGGAGAAGCGCCTTATGAGAATAATCGCGTTCTGAGCAAGATTTGCTTCATTAAGGAAAGCCAGAAGTATCCGGACAGCTTTCGAGTAATTGACGTCATTGAGCTCTGCCCCTCCATTTTCCCGAATTGGAATCAGGAGTTGGCGAGCAAACTGCTGAATGATTTCAATCTTCCTTTAACAAGACGTATCAAGAAGCTGTCACGCGGTATGCTTTCTTCCGTTGGCATTGTTATTGGATTGGCAAGTCGAGCTCCGCTGACCATTTTCGATGAACCCTATCTTGGACTTGATGCAGTAGCTCGCAACTTGTTCTACGACCGCTTGATTGAAGATTATGCGGAACATCCGCGAACGATCGTACTGTCCACACATTTAATCGATGAAGTCAGTCAATTTTTAGAGCATGTAATTGTGATCGATGGAGGAAGGATCATTTTGAATGAGGAAAGCGATGCTTTGCGTGGCCGTGCTTACTCTGTCGTTGGTCAGCGAGAAATGGTCGAGTCATTCATCTCAGGCCATACCATCATCAATCGGCAGCCATTAGGCGGACTATTGTCTGCAACCGTGCTGGGCAATCTAACTTCTCATATCCGAGAACAAGCCGCATCGTTAGGCCTTGATCTCTCAACAGTATCCCTGCAGCAGCTTATTGTTCACCTCACAAAAAGAAAATCTGATCGCAAGGCGGTGGAGACGCGATGAATCGAGTAACAACCGTTATGAAAATGTACAGCAAGGATCACATCATGTGGTTTTTCGCTCCGTGGTGCTTTGTACTGCTTCCTAGTTTTCTGATCAACGTGTTGATCGGTTACTTGCTTCAACCGGAACAAGGCTACTACAGCGGCGGTGTGGTCTCCATTTTTATCTATTTACTGATTCTCGGCATTGTAGCCGTGACCCAGAACTTTTCATTCGCTTTTGGAATAAGCATCCGCAGAAAAGACTATTATTTCGGGACTATATTAATGTTCCTGATAGCCAGCGTAACTGTAGCCACAATTGTGATATTATTGTCTATTGGTGAACGAAGTATTACCCAAATGCTAGATGCAAATTTTCATTTCTTTACCCTGCCTTATATTACGGATGGGAGTTTGCTCGAACAATGGTGGGTTTACTTCGCAACAGCTGCTCATTTGTCTACTTTAGGATTCATGTTCGCTATGTTTTTCCGTCGTTTTGGCCGCACGGGAATGTTTATCTTATTTCCAGTCACCCTTGCCATCTCCTCCATCTTCAGTTATCTCTGCACGTACTACAGCTGGTGGGGCAACATATTCTCGTGGTTCGGCAGCCATTCAGCTGCGCAGCTTGCTTCTTACTTTTTCGCTTTGGCGGTTATCCATTCTTTACTTACCTTCATCATGATCCGCAGAACAACAATTGCTTAGCATATCTACAAACAAAGCCGCCGGATATATATCCAGCGGCTTATCAGCTATATCATTACCTAGTGACTCATGATTTCATATTAAGAAATGATTGCTCTTGCTTCTGCTTATTTAATCGAGACTTCGAACTTAGCTCCCGCTCCACCAGCAAATACAATGGTACCACCGCTTGGCAATTCAATTCCTTGTTTCCCTGTTGATGATAAGGAGAAATGTACGACATGCCCCTGCTCATTGTACACTGCAAATGAAGATTGCTTAGGCATTGTCGTAACGGTCAGCTTCTTCCCAGCAACAGCTTTAGGAAGCTTAAACCATTTTGCATAACCATCCTCTTGAATCGTTACTGTAGATTTCGAACCTTGATACAATGGTTTAATTGTATCCTCTGATACCATAATATACCCTGAACTATCTAAGTACTCCACTCCGTCCTTTGTGAAGAACTGATATTCCATTGTATCCCTTCCGCCCATTGCTGGGATTTGCACCTGATTACTTGCCGAATCCGGGCCTGTAATGGTCTTATCGTCCACGTAACCAGGCAGATCGGCGTGTTTATTGATTTTACCCCCATCCATAAGCAAATAAGTGAGGGAACTATATTTTTCATTCACTGGAAAATACTTTTTGCCTATGCGCTTCGTCCATGCGGATTCAACTTCTTTGGAGATATCATTTTTCTCAAGCTTCTCGCCAGTATACTGAGTCAGAGCAAGTTGAGAAAGTCCTGGTACATCTAGGTACATACTTTGCCATAAATAAGTACGTCCATTGTCTTTCGCATCGAACCGTATCTTCGTCGTTCCTTCTTCATTCATAAATGTGCCGTCTGCTGTATACACATATTTCGCTGCGGGCATATCAGGCGCTTGATTATAAGTGATAGACAGTTCGCCATTCTTGGCAATGGCCACTTTCATGACAACATTGGTTGACGCATAGTAACCTGCATACTTGGCAACATCAGCAGGCATTGCCGCTTTCTTCGGCTTGCCGAATGACTTATCAGGTTGTAACTCCTTAATCGTACCTTTCTCTTTCAATGCCTGCAACACCATCTCGTTCGCCAACATCGCATTCGTCGAGCTGGAACCACCTGAAGACAAGACGGCCGCTGCCATATTGTGCTCTGGAAGTACAACGAGCGAAGCATGATACATGATCGTGTCGCCGCCCTTATTCTCAGCTTGGATACCGTATCTATTGAATGGATAGAGCTTTACACTGTCCCATCCAAGTCCATAGTTCACAACCGTGTCGACTTCTCCTTCTGGCCAGAATCCGCGCTTATATTCCTCTTGACGCATTGCTTTAACAGATGTAGATGACAAGATTTTGTCATTCTCCCCTGTAAAGATTTGCGCGAAACGAACTAAATCCTCAGCCGTCGAGTATATTCCCCCCGCACCGATGACATTGCCGTTTTCCGTAGGGAGCTGCCCTTCATATGCAGGGTGATACGTGCCTGCAAACTTTGTTTTATCTGCATTGTCCAACGGTGTTTTCGTATGAGACATAGCTGCTGGTTCAGTAATATATTGATGAAGGAATTTAGTAAAGCCCATTCCACTCACCCGTTCTACCAGAATCTCAGCTAATGTAAATCCATCATTGCAATAAACAGAGAATGCACCTGGATCAGCCTTCAGCGTCTGCTTCTTCAATTGCTCCAGCATCGTATCATGGTTAATCGTGTCATTGTCCCCAAGCAAGAAGCTATTTCCTAACGTTGATCCCCGGAGCCCCGAAGAGTGATTCAACAGCATCCGCGGTGTAATCTTCTTGTACCGCTCATCCTTCATTGTGAATTCAGGGATGTATTGCACAACAGGAGTATCTAGATCTACCTTTCCTTCTTCAACCAGTTTCATAACGGCTACCGTGGTAAATACCTTGCTGGTTGATCCGATTCCATACATCGTGTTTTTCGACAGTGGTACTTTTCCTTGAGCATCATTCTTACCGGCTTGCCCAGATACTACGATGTTACCATGATCAATGAGTGCATATTGAACACTTGTCGTACCGAAAGTGTCCGTCAACAGTGAAGCTTTTTCAGTAGCAACTTTTTTAGTAGCGGAGTAATTCAAGCCCCCATTTGAAGCTGCGGCCATTGCGCTCGTCGGAACAAGCATTGCAACAACCATACTTATTGCCAATACCAAAGACAAGCTTTTCTTCATTCTTATGCCTCCCCAATTATGTACTTATTGGATAGTACGTTTGAACGCTAAGAAAGTTCAGTTTATTTCCAGTAACATCTGATTTATCTCGACGAATCACCCCCCATTAGCATGTTGGATCCCTTGATTTAGCTTCAGCAGCAAAGCTTCCGGGTTATCACACCTGAATACCACGGAACGTTTCGGGATCGTCCTCCCGAACAACCCTTTTGTCTCGATTGGTTCTTTTAGAACAATTTCGTATTGTGGGGAATCACAGATAATGACAGCATAATGCATATCTTTCGGAATTTTCTCCCCCATGCTGATTTCTTTGGCCTTCTGTATGACGACAACATTGTTCAGGGGCACTTCAATCCTGTTTTGATAACCACAACGAATAAAGATTCGATTGTCCACAACTAGATGTGGCAAGTATTTCGCAGATTTATATAGTGCCATCAGATAGAACAGTCCATAGATATTAATAGCTGAAAGGATCCATGCAGCAAGTTCACTCCACATTTGTACGAGAAAATGAAACAATACACCTTCGATTATAAGTAAAATGGATAAAAAGATGGCCATAGTTTTGAACTGAGAATGTTGATGATAGGAGAATGCCTCTCCCCGCTCCTTACCTGGTTTCTTCATCCAAATCATAATCGAAAAATAGATCAGATGACGTACATCTGATACGATGCTTGACATCTTCAGCTCCTCCTTAACTGATTTTCCTCAAATCGATTTACGGCCTCTTTGATGTAATCCTCTACTTCCTTGGAGAATATGGACACGTAAAGCTGCGAATGATCATCGAGATCTAACTCCGCTATTTTCTCCTGATAATGTGGTGCAATGTGTTCATTCATAGTCGTAATCATGTGCTCGATGGTGCGCTGGACCACTACTTCGGATGGCGCGATACTCCTAATTTGCAATAATGCTGCAATTGATTCACAATAGCGAGCATTTCCCTCTCAAATTTTAGTCGTTCCTGTGGGGAAAGATGCTTTAGAAGCGCATGTTCGATAACTGATTGTGACAATCGGTCTGATAGCCACTCTTCTTGTTCCTTTTCACGCTGGATCGAGTGGATGATCGCTAGTAACAGGTCACTGTCTAAATCTTCATCTTGCATGATCTGCTCCACCCGCGTAATCGTATTGATTACATAATCAAGCTCTTCTCTTTTTTTCGCGAGCATAGCTTTCTGCTTTTGCAGTGTATCGCGCATTTGAGGTGAATCATGGTTCGCAAGGTAATCCGCGATTTCCTGTAAAGAAAACCCCAAATATTTGAGAGTAATAATTTTCTGCATGGTTGAAATGTCATCCTTACTGTACAGACGATGTCCATGTTCATTGTAACTAGAAGGAGCCATCAACCCTTTCCGATCATAAAAATGAAGCGTGCGTTCTGTAACACCAGTTAGTGTTGCAAAAGCTTTAACGGTATACATGTGTTCATTCAATAGAACATCTCCTCTCGTCATATTACCTTCAATGTACACTATGACGTAACGTCATAGGCAAGGCTTGAAAACAGAAAGAATCAGCATCTCACCTTAGATATGGAGAAATGCTGATTCCAGTAGTACCCTATTCCAATAGTTATTATGATATTACCGTATAACTGAGCTTCTTTTTGCCAAAGTTAATAGCCGCTTGATGATTGGCAGTGCTATATTTCCCGAAATAGACATCAATCCAACGATATGAGAGTTTAGCTGTATTCTTGAGATCCCCTGTATCTTCCACAACAAACGTGTTTATCACGTAACCGCCTGGAATCGATATGCTCTCATTATTATTTAATACAATCATTGTACCAAACGGAAAAACAGGCTTGTTCCAGTTTCCCGCCCCCCAGATTGTCGGATGCACAGCAACACCACCGATGTAGGCAGCTTTTCCACCAGCAAACACCGGGTTATTGTCTCCTGCTGCCCCTGTATAAGCAGTAAAATCTTCATTCATATACGTGATATCCGCCTTCGCTGTAGATACTCCGGTAACTAGAAGTGCTGCTGACATGATTATGGCTGCAAACCACTTTCTCATCTTAATCACTCCCCTTGTCCAGACAATATCCTCCCCGTTACAGCATCGAACTCGATCTGCTGCAGTTGATCTTGATCATCTCGGCCAATCACCGTAATTGTAGTCAATCCTTCTCCTGCCTGAAGAATAAAGTGATAGCCGTTAGCCCATCCATCTCCAGGCAGTAAATGTCTTGACCGTATGCTTTTGAGCACTGCCACATTACTGTCAATCTTGACCTTGTCGGTAGATACCATCCATTCGGAATTGTAATTACCTATTCCAGGTATGACCTTATCCACTTTTCCATCCCGAATCGCAATAACAGCGCGCTTGTTCGCCGGGGCACCCACTTGTAAATTCCATCGACTCCTTGTACCTTCTTGTCCACTTGTCTTCCCTAACCCGTCATCCACGCTTGTCACATAGAGTAGGACAGCTTCGGGATTCCACTTTTTTGCCGCTACCATTCCAACATGCAGTGCATCGATAAGCGATAATTGACTGTGAGAATTAGTACGTTCAACATGCGAATCATCCATTACAAAATGGTATATTAGTAATGAACATGCTAATACGATGACTGCACTTAGCGTGGCAAACATCTTATTCATCCCTAGCAAGCACCTTCCTGTAATGTACTATGATATAGACCAAAATCCTTTTATTGCCATTATTGCTATCATTACTCTATCAGACCTTTAAAAACAAGCTCAATAGACAGACATGGATCTTGGAACAATCCCATTAAAGCCTATGAATATCACCGATTGCAAAAGGACTTTTCCAACTCTGCAGCGAAATCAAAATTTCCAAAGTTCAATTATTGTTGACAACCAGTTGTCAGGTTACCAATGTCATACTATATACAGGAACTGAATAGGAGGGATAACACGATGACAGCATATTATTACAACAATAAGGCTGCCTTAATTGATGCAATCCAATATACCTACAGGCGGTTTGATGAAGAATTCAACGATATCGAGGACAGTGCAAGGGATGTGCGGATCACTGGGGTAGATCGAACTCCAGCCGAGATCATCGCCTATCAATTAGGCTGGCTGCATCTCGTTATGGGGTGGGACAAGCAGGAACAGGAAGGCGAAATCGTACATATGCCTTCTCCAGAGTATAAGTGGAATCAACTCGGTGCATTATATCAATCTTTCTACGAGCATTATTCATCTTACTCGTTAACTGAATTGAGGAATCAACTTAAGGATGCCGTACAGCTGTGGGTGAAGTGGATTGATAGCTATAACGATGAGGCGTTGTTCATACAAGGGGTTCGCAATTGGACAGGGGACAAGCAGAATTGGCCGATGGCTCGATGGATACATATTAATTCGGTTGCTCCATTTACATCATTCCGTACGAAAATCAGAAAATGGAAAAAAGGTTTTCTGAGTATGTCTTAACTCTATTATCCTAGTTGTACAGCGACAGATCAGTACGCTCGTAACCGGATATGAACCGTCTGCCGCTGATTCAACTAGGAATTTATCTATTCACCTTTTTATCTCTTCTTTTATATCTATATCTATATCTATATCTATCTGTAATCTATTTCAACTCTTCTATATCTAGTTCAAGCAAATGATTGTATCTATTGTTACCTCGTCATAATAGAGGCAACGTCCTGAATGGCCGTCCGTGCAGCGCCGCTTATGCCCGCGAGTTGGAAAAATCCGTGATTGACACCGAAGTACTTCCTGCACTCTGCACCAACTCCTGCATCAAGCAGCCGCCGATACAACATTTCTCCCTCGTCTGCAAGAGGATCGAATTCGGCAAGAAGAATATGTGTGTATGGCAATCCTTCCAAGTCGCTGCGCTGAATAGGACTTGCCTCTGGATGTTTTGCCGGAATGTCTCCGAAATAAGCTTCAAAACCGCTGAGCAGTGCGTCGCGAGTGATCACGTAATCATCTCCGTACCGTTGATAACTCTCGCTTGAACCACTAGCGTCCAACATCGGATAAATCAAGATTTGTCTTGTTGGCATCCATTCCTTCTGTGCCTTGAGCCGCAAGGACGTTACTAGCGCAATATGTCCGCCCGCACTATCACCTGCCAGTGTAATATCATTCGGATTTCCTCCCCAAGATACGGCATGTTCACGCACAATTTGTGCGGTCTTATAGGCATCATCATGAGCAGCTGGATAGGCATGTTCTGGTGCCAAGCGGTAATCAACCGCTACCACAATCGAGTTCCCCTTGTTAGCTAATGCTCTTAACTGGCGGTCATGCGTTGTGAAATCCCCGCTTATAAAGCATCCGCCATGATAATAGATCATAACAGGAAGATTAGACGCATACGACGGTCGGTAAATGCGTAAAGGGATGGAATCGATCGTATGATCAGTGATTTCCCATATAGGCTCCGCTTCTCCTGCCAACACAACCGATTGAACATAACCTTGACGGCGCTCCTGATAGCTCTGCTGTCTCGCAGAAGGACGTCCTGATTCAATAAATTCCTTAACGATGCTTCGAATGCCTGGTTCCAAATCATTCAAGCGCTCCATGATGTGAACTCTCCTCCGATTGAAATACATGATGTAATGGCATAATTCCACCAATATTCATGTTACACGTGAATGATCGAGGAATGCAATCCTTTCATCGAACGGGCAGCTTGAACTCCAGTTGTGGAATATAATTCTTATCCGGGCCTTTTCTAACAAACGGCTTAATGACGATTAAGCTAGGCTTCACCTTGAACGGCTCGTAAGAGGTTGAGAACACCATTCCTTTTCCTTCTCCTGAACCATTCCCAGCAATTGCATTCTGTTCATTTCCCTGCTCATCCTCGATATCGAACTCCAGATTGAGGAACCCATCAACTTTATAGCTATCCGGTATTGCATCCAGCATTTTACGATAATCTTCTTCTCCGCTTGCCCCGTGGACACCGACGAGCAAGCGGGTTGTGATGGGGGTAATTTCTACTCGATCGATCGACATATTTATCGAATCATGTGATTTGGTCTCTGATGTCTTCAGGATAATCGTTCGCTCCGTATCCTTCTTGATCGGGAAGAGGAACTCGTAATTCTCATCCACATCAGCCAAATACACGACCATCTTCATTTCGAACGAGTCTGGAAGCTCAAGATCAGCAGAATCTAAAGCGGTAACGATTATCGATTGCGGAGCATGCTCCCCACCCGGCTGCAGCCCCATCCCGGTATTTATCTGCTTGTCTCCCATATAAAAATCGATATTATTGGCTCGCTTGCTAAGCATGCGCTGCTTGTTCCATAACTGAAAAAAAGAATCCTTCTCCGCTTTCGAATCTTCTCTGCTGAGCACTAGAGATAGCCTGCTGCCATCATACATCATTTCAGAAATCGAGAGCGTTACTCCCTTATGGGATACGCGCTGATTGACTGAGGTGACCATCCCCTTCTCTCCAGCGGTTTGCAAGCCAAGATCCCCCACCAGTTTGAATACGCTATTCATGAACGGAATCTGCTTCAACGTCTGTGCGATCGCTGGAGAGGCAAGACCCGAGAAGATCATGACAATCCCGAGGCTCGCTACACCCGCTGTTGAAATCAACACTCTGCGCAGCCAGCGGTTCTTCCGACTTCTTCTCTTCCGTCCAGGAAGCATCTCGTCGATGATCTGGTATGTCCGATCCATTCGGTTGCGAACGGATTCTGGCAGCTCGCTAATATATGGTTCCCTAAGCTGTTCCAGTCGCTGATCGATAGGCAGTTGTATGTCTTTCATCCGTTCATCTTCCTTTCTTCAGTATCATCCAGCCATTCTGCGAGCGTGTGACGTGCCCGATGCAGCCGTGTCTTCACCGCGCCCACGGACATATCCATCATCTCGGCGATCTGATGCATTGGCAAATCCTGAAAATAAAACAAAATAACAATATTGCGAGATACTTCCTCAAGCCGATAGATCGCCTGACGCAAATCAAGATGATCACTGTATTCAGCCGTGGCAACACCAACTTCTGGGAGTTCAGCCAGCATGATGATGCGAGCCTGCTTCCGCAATATCATATTGCATTCATTGATCAATATCCGAAAGAGCCAAGTCTTAAAATAGGCATGATGATTTAGGTTGGTCAGTGCGCGATAAGCCTTGAGCACAGTCTCCTGCATCGCATCTGCACAATCCTCATCCCTTCTGACGATCGACCTGGCCATGTTGAACATTTGGGCTTCATGCTGCTTGATGAGTCGAATAAACGCTTCTTTGTTACCTTCCTTAGCCAATCTCACTTCTGTCTCTATATCGCTATGCAAGCCGTTTCTACTCCCTTCTTTACCCCATACACGCGAATCAAACTGTCAATTAGATGCACAAGATAGGCAAAAGGTTTCATTAAACGCAAAAAAACTGCCAAATGTTCACTTTCATGCATTTGGCAGTTTACTTAAGAACAGGAATCGCTTCCTGCTTCTATTTATTTTTCGGATTCCCTATGCTTCCAATATAGACGCGTCTCAGACACGACGACTCCAGACAAACCGAGCAGTGCAACTAAGTTCGGCAGCGCCATTAATCCATTTACAATATCAGCAAGCTTCCATATCATATCCAGCTTGATAAATGCCCCAAAGCCAATGATCGCAATGAACACAAGGCGGTACGGCAGAATCGATTTGACACCGAACAAATAAACCATGCACCGTTCGCCGTAATAGTTCCAGCCAAGAATCGTCGTGAATGCAAATAAAATCAAGCAAAACATAAGAATGAGGGAACCGTATGGCAGCGCAGCATCAAATGCTGCCTGTGTCATGGCCGCTCCTTCCATTGGGCCATTCCATACACCCGTTACAATCAATGTTAATCCTGTAAGCGAGCAGACGATGATCGTATCGATGAATGTTCCAGTCATTGATATGAGTCCTTGCTCAGCCGGCCATTTCACCTTCGCAGCCGCGGCCGCAATCGGTGCGCTTCCGAGACCTGATTCATTGGAGAATACACCTCTTGCAATCCCGTTGCGGATCGCCATCATAACCGTTGCTCCCAAGAAGCCGCCTCCTGCTGCTGTTACATTGAACGCGCCATGGAAAATCAACGACAGTGCGTGCGGTATCTGATCCGCAAATGCAATAAGCACCACAAAACTCGCGATAAAATAGATAATAGCCATGACAGGAACAATTGTCGTCGTCACATGCGATATACTCTGAATCCCGCCAATTGTAACAAGTGCGGTCACGATAGTGACGATTGCCGCAGTGACTACTGCAGGCACTCCAAGGCTTGCTTCTGTAGATGTGACGATCGCATTAATTTGCGGAAATGTACCTATTCCAAGTAAGGCAACCAACACCCCGCTAATCGCGAAGAATACAGCAAGCGGCTTGAATTTCATGCCAAGCCCCTTCTCAATATAATACATTGGGCCACCTAGCACTTGTCCATTGTCATCAATGTTGCGATACTTGACAGCAAGCAATCCCTCCGCATATTTGGTAGCCATTCCGAAGAATGCAGCAACCCACATCCAGAACAATGCACCGGGTCCACCCACCTTAATTGCAGTAGCAACCCCCACGATATTACCAGTTCCAATTGTCGCCGCCAACGCAGTAGCCAATGCACCGAAGCTGGATACATCCCCTTCTCCCTCATTCTTCGACTTGAATATTAACTTCAAGGCGAGCGGCAGGCGGAACAACTGCAGCCCTCCCAAGCGGATCGTTAATAAAATTCCCGTTCCTACTAATAAAATAAGAAGCGGTGCTCCCCATACCATGTTGTTCAATTTGTCTAACCATTGTTCCATCATTGTCAAATCAGTTCCCCTCTTTGTGAATAATAAAAAGAGTCAAATCGAATGATTTGACCCTGGGGACATGTGTGCAGAATAAATAACCTGACGTAAGTGACATACCTAAATAAGATCATCATACCAATGACTTACGATTTTTCTACGCTTCTGCATCCCTGTCCTTTTACCTGAGAGTTTTAACGAATCCACGAGAATCAAATTCGTCTTGCCCCTTCGGTGCCCCAATCATGGAGTCTCTCCAGAGTCCTGTCCATTTACGGTCCTGCTTATACGTATTCGAGCTCAAGGTTCGATATGCCTAAGCGCCTGAGAGCTTACCCCTTCGGCTAGACGATTCGTCTATCTCCCGCAAACTTCATCCAGTTATAAAGTTGTAGGTAACATTATAGTAGACACACTATCATTGTGCAATGATCCACTGCATTGTAATTTATCCCATACCATCTATCACACATGTGCTCGTTGACTGTAATATAGGGATCTGGCCTCATTTAATAAATGAATGAGTTCACTCACATTCTGCACATTCGTATCGTAATTGGTAAAGCATGCACGCAGCGTTGGTACACCATGAATGGTAAATACGGATAGCCACACTTTCCCTGTGCTCAATACGTGTTGATTCACAAATAGAGCGAAGTCCTGGTCGTTTCGTGTCCATGCTTTTTGATCAAGAAAGCAAATGACAGGCAGCACGGTATCATTGGCAACTGTCCAGCCAGATCGCATTAATTCTTCTCGGAATAGCTTGCCCATTTCAACTTGATGTCGCAAGACAGCCCGATATCCTTCCCAACCCGCTGTAGCCAGGGATAAATACAGCTTCAATCCTATAAATCTCCGTGACCATTGAATGGAATGCGTATATGGATCAATCGTGGGCAACTCCTCACCCTCCTTCGGCATATAATCTGCCGTTATACGGAAGGTTTCATTCAATATACGTGAATGCCGTGTGAAGTACATGCCCGCCCCCATCGGAACGGACAGCCACTTATGTGCATCAAACGCGATTGAATCTGCTTGCTGGATACCATCTATATGGGAGGACAGCTCGGAATCCAATACGATTGCACCGCCATAAGCAGCATCCACATGAAGCCACATCTGTTCATGCTCCGCTATTGCTGCGATGTCCATTAACGGATCAATTGCACCGGCTCCCGTCGTTCCCGCTGTAGCAATAATAAGAAATGGGGCTAAACCTTGCGCGCGGTCTGTACGTATTTGTTCTGATAACGCGTCTATATCCATTTGCAAGGAATCGTTCGTACGAATGGAGCGAATTGAATTCGTTCCAAGCCCGCAGGAACGAGCCGCTTTCACCAATGAATGATGACTCTCTTCAGAAGCATACAGAATGGGTGGCTTCTCCAGAGCTGCTAATCCGTCTGTTGCATACTTTGGAAAATGATAAGATAGAGCCGTTAAGACTGCAGTCAAATTAGCTTCCGCTCCCCCAGTCGTGAAAGTTCCATCAGCAACATCACGCGGGTAACCAAATTGAACGGCGAGTTCACGCAGTACGTAATTCTCAATTTCTACGGCAAACGGTGCATGACTCCATGCAGCAAGCTGGGGGTTAAACGCCGCTGTTATCGTGTCTGCCATAATTCCCATAAAGTTCGGGCGTGGATTGTATAAGCCATAATATCCTGGATGTGCTGTGTGCACTTGATATCGACGCAGTCCTTCTATAACATGCTGAACCGCAGTTTGAGGCTTGACAGGAGCAGCAAAGTCAATTTGCTCCGCATACTGTACGATTTCTAACGGGATTAATTCTGGAGTAACTACTACCTCGTCGGTGTATGATAGATACTGACAGATCTTCTCTAACGTATATGAGCCTAGCATGTGCTGTTCCTCAGTTGATAGATCCAAGATCGGATTCTGTCTAAGCATACGGATTCCAGCAACTCCCTTCCACTGTTCAATTCAAGAAAGATGTTCCAATTGAATAATAGCTTACCGACCAAGACGATAATTGAACAGGTACAGTTTATTAGCCCGCTATGAGGTCAGGCCATTTATCCCCCTATTATACATACCGTCCTACCATTTACATCGTATTTTGAATATGAGCGCAAGATTTCGAAATCTCAACTCAAAAAAACCGCCCCTATTTCCTAGAGACGGTGTCTATTGCTTCCTTACTTTCTCATTTATGGCAATCGGTATACAGCAAAAGGTTCACCATACCGATATCGACGGCTTATTTCATCCAATCGGTTCAACTGTTCTTCATTAAGTTCGACATTGACACTCGTTATATTGTCCTCTAACTGCTCCACCTTCGTCGCTCCTACAATGACTGTCGATACACAAGGCTGGTGCATAAGCCAAGCTAATGACAACGAGCTTGGGCTGCAGCCGATATCCGTTGCCAATTCGCTCACCTGTTCACTTAACGCAAACCGTTCTTCATTGAAGAACTTGTAGAAATTCGGATCCGTATCTGCTCGTGAGCCAGCTGGCTTCTGATCTTCTACTCGATATTTCCCTGTCAGAATTCCTCCCGCAAGCGGATAATATGGAATGATTCCCACCCCTTGATCCTGACATAACGGAACCAGTTCCAGTTCTGGCGTTCGATCAGCCAGTGAATAGCTGGTTTGCATGGACACATAACGATTTAGACCAAGCCGTTCACTGATGCCAATCGCCTTCATCAGCTCCCAAGCAGCGTAATTAGACGCTCCGATATACCGCACTTTGCCTGAACGTATCATATCATCAAGCGTCCGCAGCGTCTCCTCAAGTGGAGTATACGGATCAAATGTATGTATTTGATACAGGTCAATATAATCGGTATTCAGCCGCTTCAAGCTATTGTCTAATTCCTGCTGCAAATGAATGCGAGATGAGCCGCGCTCGTTCGGCCCCTGTCCTCGAATTAATCCAGCCTTCGTTGTCAGCACGACATTGTGTCGTTTGCCTGTCAGTGCCTCACCGATGATGCGTTCTGATTCTGAACCAGCATAAATATTAGCCGTATCAATAAAGTTAATGCCATATTCCAGTGCTTGATGAATAATTCGAGTCGAAGCCAGCTTGTCAGCCCGCTTGCCGAAAGCATTTGTTCCTAATCCAAGCACAGACACCTTCAATCCACTATTGCCAAGACGACGATATTGCATGACGATCAACTCCTTGCTTTCCTTATTTAGCAGTAATTATATCACAAGCTATCCCCTTGATCTGAATCCGATCAAATATGTGTCTGCCTTATGATTCCACTTCCGCGCACAAAAAGAAAAACTCATGCAAGCATGAGTTCTTAACAACAATAAAGAATCCAGAATCTCTATGGATTACAAGACATTTATACGAATGGAAAAATCGTCGGACATTGCAATGGAAGGCTGATGCTGCATGACTCCGGTATCGGGATTAATGCCCTAGGTTGACAGAATGTCGCTTCAACCATCAGCGGTATTGTAAATTTCGCGATAAGCTCCAAACACCAATCCAATTGCAACTCAATCGTTAAGCTGTCAGTAATTCGTGCAGCACAATGGATATCGAATATTTGAGAAGTAATGTTGGATTCATCTAATGGGAGCGGTAAGCAGAGTGATACTTTCTCGTTATTCTTGACTAGTAGTGTAAACGTGCATGTTTCTCCTGTTCCACTATCTGTTAACGTAATCGTTACCTCTGCAGAGCACGTGGTCAGTACAATAGCTGCTTGCGATCCGATAATGGGCAGCGGCTGCCGCTTTACAACCGTGATGCTGCATTCTCCCATAGCTGGCACTGCATTGCAGCTCACCAGCACTTGCCGACCGCCAGCAATTGCTTGTTCTACGAAAGCCCTGCAGGTTTCGGGAATAGACTCTTCCACGATGAAATCACTCCGAGTTACAACCCAATCGAACAGTTTGCTGACAGAAATGCACTCTAAAGGACGTACAACTAGCGTCGTAATCGTAGCTGTAACAGGAGGCGTATTATCCGCCTGAGCGGTAGCCGTGTTGGTAACCACCCCTTCTAACAATGGAATGACAGTAATGATAATCGTCTGTTCTTGTTGACCCTCCAATGTGCCCAAGAGACAAGTAACGGTCTGCCCGGATACAGAGCAAGTGCCTCCTTCAGATTGAACACTGACAAATTCAACCGTAGGAGGAATGACATCACGTACGATTACATTCGTCAGAGGAAGTTCTCCGAGATTCGCAACACTGATCGTATATTGCAACAGGCTGCCGACAAGCACCGGGTTGCTTGAAGCTTGCTTTGAAATGGCGAGCGGCTGTAATACCGTAATGCT
This sequence comes from Paenibacillus sp. cl6col, assembly GCF_900102125.1. Lineage (NCBI taxonomy): Bacteria > Bacillati > Bacillota > Bacilli > Caryophanales > Paenibacillaceae > Paenibacillus > Paenibacillus sp. cl6col. Next base: position 235,825 of record NZ_FNAZ01000009.1, on the reverse strand, counting down.
TGCGGTTGCTGTTTCAGAGTCTTCAACATTATCAGCGGTCACCACTGCTGTGTTCGTTAATGTCCCTGTTACAGTCGTAATTGCTTCGATCGTAATCATAGCGCACGTTCCAGGGGCAATGACACCGAAAGATGCTGTGATCGTGTGCCCGACCTGCGTGAATGTGCCTTCAGATACTTGAATACCAGTGACTTCAACGCCTGCAGGTAATGTGTCCACTGCAACCACATTTGTGGCCGCCGTTTCACCCATGTTGCACACCGTCACTTGAAAGATGACTTCATTCCCAAGGGTTACGAGATTCGGCTCGGCAAGCTTCTCAATGGTTAAAAAAGCAGGAGGAAGCGCATTGACGGTTGTATTAATCGTGGATGATACAGGTGCCGTTTGATTAGATGTCGCTGTAGCTGTGTTCGTTACGATGCCTGGAGCTGTAGGAATAACGGTAATCGTGATGATTTCAGACTGACCAGGAACAAGATCGCCAATCAATGCTGTCACGGTGCCAGCCGCTTCAGTTACGGTTCCTTGCGTAGTTTCTGCAGATACGAAGACGAGACCAGGTGGCAGCACATCCACCACTTCCACGCCGGTTAATAATTCCGTCGTCTCGTTGGAGACAACGATCGTATAGATGAGTTCTTCTCCAACAGTTGCAGGATCCGGCCCTGCAAACTTCGATATCATTAACTCAAGTATCGGCTCTTCGATAACTAGAGTTTCGGTAGTAGAGGATTGTGGCGCAGTCTCATCTGAAAACGTCGTTGCCGTGTTCAAGACTGTACCTGTGACCGTTGGGATGACGACGATAAAAATGACCACAGTCTCTCCCGGAGCAAGTGAACCAATCTCATTCGTAATTGTCGTGCCATCGAACGAAATCGTCCCTTGATCCGATTCAGCGGATACAAAGGTGGTTCCTACTGGAAGCGGATCATTCATAACAACATTGGTCGCTGTGCTTCCTCCAATATTGGAGACAAAGATAATATAAACGAGTTCTGAATTTACGGCGACGATTGGGGGAAAGTCCAGCTTCTCAATTTCTAGAATTGGAGGTGGCAGAGGATTTACGGTGTTGACTGCGGTTGAGGAGATGATGCCGGTCTGATTGGCTTGGGCTGAAGCTGTATTGGATATGAGTCCAGCCGCTGTTGCCAGTACGGTAATATTGACGGTAACACTCTGACCAACCGGGATCGTCCCGATATCTACGGTAACCGTTCCAGCAGCAAACGATGCCGAACCTTGCGTAGTTTGAACCGATTGAAACGAAACACCAGCTGGTAGCGGGTCAGTAAGTACAGTGTTCACAAGCGGGGAGTCTCCATCGTTGCTGACGACAATGGTATATACGATCTCTTCTCCAACGGTGACTGTATCAGGAAAAGAGGTCTTCTCCAGCAGCAGCGTCGGTGGAATATTGTCAATTTGAATCGCCAGCAGATTGACAGTATATCCGTCGCCATTCGTTCCGAATTGAAGGGCCGCAGAAGTTTGCCCATTCACGAGACTATTGGAAATACTTACGTTGGAAATATCCCATCCTTGGCGATTTCCTTCAATGATATTTGTCCCCGGCTGACCAGGTATCGGATTGCGATCACCGAATGTGGCAGTCGGGTTGATATTTCCATTATCATCATAGATTAGCGATTGGAAAAAGTTATTCGTAAACCCTGCTGGCTGCGGGATTGTAGTAAGGCTGGCCAGATTGGGACCGAATCGTACAAAGTCGCCTGTAATAGAAGCGTCTCCTTCTTGCGCGCTAACCAGCAGTCGCCCATTAATAGGCCCGAATGAAGGGGTTTGGAAGTTCCCAATCATTTCATTCACTGGCGGAGATATAGCTTGAATCGGCACATTTCCGACATATAAATTCATGCTGCGGAAAGGTAATGAAGGATTCACGTATACGACCCCGAGTGACCACCCGGCAAAGCTAGTCGTACGCGGATCCGGAACCAGTGTTCCAACGATTTTGCCAGCCCCGTATGTGCCCGCACCTCCTGCGGCTACAAGCGCCGTTACGTTCGCAGATCGCACATAACCTAAATCGCCTTCAGTATTAACCGCGTAATTGAAGAACGTCTCTGGCTGAATATTGAACATTCCTGCTGGTGTACTGAATCTGACCGGGTCATTCAAACGGGCCGATAAATCCTCGCCGCCTGGTGTATTGATCAAATATGTCCCGCCCCATACCAATTCAGCGTATACAACTGTACTTCCAGGAGGGAGGACGAGCGAATTTGTTGAGAAATTTATCATATACATATTCGTCGTTCCCCCGCCAGTCGCAGGACTGGACGGAACCGTTCCGCACACCGAGTTCGGATCATTGATAATAAAGGAGCCGATCGCATCAGCCGTACCCGGTGTACAAGCAGGAGAAAATCTAGAGGCGCGGCTGATCCCTAGAGAATTCCCAGTGAACGTAATCGCACCTCTTGTTATCGTACTGAAGCGCAATATAAATGGCATTGTCTACACATCCTTACAGCATACGTGATCGTGTGATCATTATATTCTGTACGTGCGCTGATAGTTCATTGACCCGATGTAGGCTTATCCACCCGTCCAAGTCCCTAAATGAGGGGCAATCATTGATTACAACTGAAAAATTATTTACAAATGCAAATACATTTCATATTGCTCGAGCTCATTTCGATTGAATCCATGCTTAGATACAAAACCTTCTAGATAATGATTATTCGCAAAAGAAACCGATACTCGCTCTGGCTGCTTCTCTCTTATCATGGTCATAAGCATATCGGCAGCAATCCCCTGATTTCGATATTCAACATCAACATAGAGAAAACTAACCTTGCCACTATCATTCATACATAAACTTGCAATGACCTTATCGTCTTTATAAGCTGTGACATAGTTATTGGTGTCAGACAACCTCATGTAATCCAAATCATTCTGCCAATTGATATGCGGGATGCGCCAATTATGCACATGCCGCTCAAAACATTCGAACGGAATTGGCTTAATTTCATGCCCCTCAACATTTCTGCCCAGCATACTAGCTGGATGATTCAAGGTAAAATAGCTAAGATCGTATACTTTGGAGTAGCCTTTCTTTTTATAGAATTGAATCGCTCTGTCATTCCCAACAATGACTTCAAGGAACAGCTGCCCACAACCGCACTCCACTGCTCTAGCCTTGTGTAGCTCGAACAATTTTGAGCTCACTCCGATTCCACGATAATCAGGATGGATTGCAAGTGCTCCACAGCGCATCGTTAGTATGCCTTCATATCTCTTCAATCCGCCTAGTATCAGTCCGACTGTGCGTTCCCCATCCATCGCAATATAGGAATTCTCCAACTGGTTGCCTTCAACGCCAAAGAAACGAGTCTTGAACATCTCCTCGGAGATTTCCATATTCACGATATAATCAGAAAAGCCAACTGTAAACGCTTCATAAATGTTTGAAATATCTACTTCTGAACATGCAAGATACTTTACCATTTGCCATCATCCTCCAGTTCATTCCTCTCGGGACATATCTTACTCCACACAAAGAAAAGAAATCAACCAAAAGGTTGATTTCAAGGTAGCTCAATCTAACTTAGCTCAATGTAAAGTTGCAGGGGCAGACCTCTGCTGCCTCGCAGAGATGGAGGCGGGATTGGTATGCTTAAGTATGAAGGCAATTTGCCCTGCATGAAGACTGGTATGATACAACAGGCGTCCAACCGCTTGTAGCGGTGTGATCGTTCCCATTGGCGACTTCACCGGAACATGCCATGCTTGTTCGGGCAGCGTACACATCGCTTGACGAATATGATGTTGCGAATGTTGAATCAATTGCAGCATGTCAAGAATGCTTGTATATCGATTCGGGTCTCCTGACGGCCCTCGACTCGTTCGAATTTCCACATCCGCAGGCAACTCTTGGCCAAAGTACCACTCTGTGAATAAATATTCCACCTCTGCATTGTGTCTAATCATGTAGCCAATTGTGGCACTGCCCACTCCATAACTCAATTCATCATCAGTCAGTTCCTGCACCATCTGATAGAACCGTTCTTGGATCGTATCCCATATGACCGATACCGTATCATACGTCATTCCTTCATCTCCCTCCTACGTTGTTGATTCAGACTGTTGATGTCCATCTCTGGCAACATGATCGAAGCGCAATGCTTCCAAATCGATATCATAGGCTTGGCCAAACCCAGCAACATACCGTCCTTCTGTAGGTGTCAGTTCAAACAATGAGAAATCAAGTCCTCTTAGCATCTGAATTAGACTTGATCCAAACGACGCTTCAAACGCAGCAAATATGTCCTCATTCGCCTCATTGTCCAGCTTCGCCGCTTGACATGCGAAGCGAGCACGTTGTCTAGCGAACATATTTCCGGTCTTGGACTCATCTTCAATCATGAGAACATCTACACACGGATTATGCTCAAGATACCGATAATGCTGGGCAATTTTACTCAAATAAATATACAGCTTGCCATCCTTCCGCACATAGGGAGCGTATGAGCCAAACGGAGAGCCATCTTCGGCAATTGTGCTGAGCACTACAGATTGAACACTATCAATAAAATTCATATATTTTTGTTTCATTTTGTCATTATCCTGTTGCTTCATTCCCATTCCTCGCTTCCTTATTCCATTTATTCAACACATGTATTCGTGGATGTTCTCGATCCGGTAAATACTGAATATCTGCATCTACTCCATATACACTGCGAATCAGCTCTGATGTAAATACCGTACCCGGGGTCCCACATATGCGGATTCCCCCGCTCAGGATGACACATACTCGGTCACTGTAGGCACTGGCATGGTTCAAGTCATGCAGCACCATAATGACGGTTAGATTCAGATCACGATTTAGTTTGCGAACCAATTCCAAAACCTCAAGCTGATGCGCGATATCGAGAAAAGTCGTTGGTTCATCCAACAACAGCACTTTTGGCCGCTGGGCCAGCGCCATTGCAATCCATGTGCGCTGAGCCTCTCCGCCTGACAAGGATACAACCGTTCTCTCCTTATAGGAGGTCATCCCCGTTAGCTCCATTGCCCAGCAGATAATCTCCTTGTCCTCATCATTCATCCGTTCATACCATTTCTTATGGGGCATTCGCCCATATCCAACCAGTTCTTCTACAGTCATATCCGAAGGGCTTGAATTGGATTGGCACAACATGCACATGATCTGCGACAACTGTTTCGAGCTGAACTGCTGCAACTCCTTATTCGCAATACAAATTCGCCCACTATCACAGGGAATTAATCGAGTAATTGCCTTCAGAACAGTAGACTTGCCCGACCCGTTAGGGCCGATGATCGTAAGCACCTCGCCTTCATTCACATCAAGTGAGAAATCGTGCACAATCTGCCTGTTCCCATAACGAATATTCAGTGATGACAGATGCAGCATCGGTTAGGCATCCCCTTTCCGCATCAAATATAAGAAGTACGGCCCTCCTACCATGGCCATGACAATTCCTGCGGGAATCTCTACAGGACTGAAGATTGTCCGACCGATGGTATCAGCGATGAGGAGCACCATTGAACCAAGAACAAGACTAAGAGGAAGACGATAACGATAGTCAGAGCCGATTAGTATTCTCGCAATGTGCGGCACAAGCAGGCCTACAAACCCAACAAGTCCGACCGTGGACACGGATATCGCTGCTAGATAGACCGCAATAAAAGAAAGCAGGATTCGAATATGTGTCAGATTAAGGCCTAAATTGTGTGCCACCTGCTCGCCCAATCGCAAAATATTCGCATGTCGTATACATAGCAGTGCTGCTGCCCATCCTATCAACGAATACGGAAGGATGACGAGTACATCCGCCATGCTGGTACTGGATAAACTCCCGTTCAACCATTGCAGAGCAGCAGGAAGCCTGTCGCTATACAAGATGGAGAGCAGTCCAATCATTCCTCCAAATACTGCATTAACAGCTACCCCAGACAAAATGATGCGCACAGGTGTTAAACCGAAGTGCTTTTTCCATGCGAGTCCATAAACCATAAGCGCTGCAATACTGCCCCCAACAATTGCCGCGAGCGGAACCATCGAATAATACCCAGGAATAACAAGCATAATGAACAGCACCGTTACTGCTGCACCACTTGATACTCCGGTGAGTCCTGGATCTGCAAGCGGATTAAGCACCACTGCCTGCATGAGTGCGCCTGAGGCGGCCAGATTAGCACCAATACATAACGCCATCAGCACCCTCGGAATGCGAATATCCCACAATATCGTATTGGCGACATCATTCCCGTATCCAAGTACAGCATCTAGTGTTTCCTTCATACTGAACTGCACGCTCCCAATCCCAATGGAGAGCAGCGTCAGAATGGCAAGCAGAGCAACTGCTAGAAGCAGCAGGATATATTTATGTCGTGACGTACTCTTCTTCACTCCGTAAGAACCCCTTATTCACCAAATAGGATGTGTGCCATATCTTTATAGGCTGCAGGCGCCTTGACTATGGACGCAATACCGTACAATTTGGAATCAAGAGCCTTCAATTTTCCTTTTTTAAAGGCATTCATTTTCTCCCATGCGCCATTCTTCTTCACGTCATCCTCAAATTTCTTGGCAACCGCATTCGGATCGCCGTGCGCGACCAGCAAGATGGCATCAGGATTTGCAGCAATTACACTCTCCATATTGAGCGGTACATAGTCCTCTGACTTCTTCATGACGTCAGACAATACATTTGTAGCTCCTAAATTGCGAGCAATACTTCCGGCGAATGTATTGTCATTCATTAGCATTAAGGCTTCTGCTGAACCGAACAGAATCATAACCTTAGGTGCAGACTTGCCCTTCACGGAATTGAGTACTGCCTGCTCCTCATGCTGAATCTTCTCCAGATAAGCATTTGCCCTGTCTTCTCGGCCGAACACACGTCCTAGTACAGTCGTTGATAATTTCAACTGTTCTAACGAATCTGCCGGCAAATAAGCCGTAGGCAATGACGCTGGCTTCAACTTCTTCTCAATGCTGTCTTTAATAGACATTGGGCTTACGATTACATCTGGCTGCAGTTTAGCGATTTGCTCGAGATCAGGCTGGTGTGAAGAACCTACACGGGGGACGTTATCAAATGCTTCTGGCAGTTTATTGCTTGACTTAGGGACACCAGCTGGCGTTACCCCGATTTCGTTCAAAATCTCTGTAATGGAGACTGATAATGTCACTATCTTCTCTGGCTGCTTCGTCCCGAATTGCTTCAAGAGCTTCTCTACTTCTGGGACTTCTTCCGGCTTCTTATCAACATGATTTGGCGAGTCTTGACCTGAATTTGTTGTCGACGCAGCCATAGGTATCGAACCTGCCTCCTTCGACTCCCCCTTCGCATTCCCGCAAGCGGCAAGCACGACGATCATGAGTGCGATGACCCCATATTTAATTACTTTCATTGATTATGTAAGCCTCCTTATTACCTTATGTATGAGAATGATTATCAATATTATGATAACGATTCTCATTATATAGATATTGATTCTCATTATCAATGATATTTTTAATCTGATTCTCATTTGATTATCATAAAGCTCGATATTTGCTGTAGTGGTGCGGGATTCACGGATCGAAGGAAGATTATGGACGCAAAAAGATATGCTATGCTGATTGCGAGTCAACTAGTCGGCTATCACATTTGTTTATCCATAAGGAGGATTACAACATGAACAACATCATGGCAACACGAATGGGAAAAACTCTACTCAGCATCGGAATATGCGCAACGCTCGCCTTGTCGGGTAGCATTGTTAGTGACGCTGCAGTCATGAAGGTGGAAGCAGCATCCTCTACTTCCGTAGCAAATAAAGTGATTCAAACAGGCAAGAAATATATGGGAATCCCTTATGTATTTGGTGCAAAATCAGGAAGAACGAGTGCTTTCGATTGCTCTTCCTTTACACAATATATCTTCAAAAAGCATGGGATTAAACTACCACGCTCTTCCAGAGAGCAATCGCGAGTGGGTACGAAAGTCTCTAAGAGTCAATTGAAGGCGGGAGACCTTATCTTCTCTGACACGAATCGTGATGGCATCATCAATCACGTATCGGTATATATGGGCAATAACAAGGTCATCCACACGTATAAGAAAGGTGTAGGAGTGACGATTTCCAACTTTAAAGGCAGCGCGTGGGACAAGACCTTTAAAACAGCACGTCGTGTGATTAAATAAGCGTGAATTGGACGAGCACTTCCTAACATTCAGTTGTTAAGTAAAAGAAATTATTGAAGCAGAATAAATAGAGGAGCCCGTATCATTCGGATATGAGCTCTTCTTCTTTTTACCCTTCCGAGGAATGAATAAGGATAACGAAGAATATATTGTCCTCTCCAACTTCTCCCCCTGACCTATTTACTGCAGTTTCCACTCCTCATTATCGGTTCGATATATGTTATATCCGATCGGATCACACTGCAGCAGCAGCGCTTATGAACTAGTGGTGATATGTCGGTGCATAGAACGATTATTTATTGTACAATATAAGAAACTCTACCTGACGTATGGGCAAACCTAACCGATGAACGAATGCTTCTAGATTGGTTCAATACGGTTTGAACGCCTAGGCTCATGTGAACGCGTCAAGTTCTGTTTCTATTATGACCTCATTCTTAGATACGTTGCGTATACGAAGTGTCGAGGTCATCCATCCCACACATAGGAAGGAGAAACATCAATGAACAAGGAACAAGTGGAACGAATTCATACGGGAGAGGGTTTTATTGCAGCATTGGATCAGAGTGGCGGTAGCACGCCGAAGGCTCTGCTGCAATATGGGGTTACAGAAGATCGTTACTCCAATGACGAGGAAATGTTCGAGCAGGTTCACGAGATGCGCACACGCATAATTACGAGCACAGCATTTGATTCGAAGTACATATTGGGGGCCATCTTATTTGAGAATACGATGGATCGGACGATCGATGGACAGTTTACCGCAGATTATTTGTGGGAAAAGAAAGGCATCGTACCTTTTTTGAAGGTGGACAAAGGATTGGCTGATCTTGAACAGGGTGTTCAACTGATGAAGCCTATGCCTGATCTGAACGACCTACTGAAGCGTGCAGTCAAGAAGCATATTTTCGGCACGAAGATGCGCTCAGTCATTAAGGAAGCGAACGCAGAAGGAATACGTAAAGTAGTCGAACAGCAATTCGAAGTCGGCATGCAGATTTGGTCTATGGGTCTTGTCCCAATTATTGAACCTGAAGTCGACATCTATAGCAAGGACAAGCAGCAATCAGAACAACTATTGAAGGATGAGCTTCTGAAGCAATTGAATGCGCTTGGCGAAGACGTAAGAGTCATGCTGAAGCTGTCCATCCCTACTGTCGATAATTTCTATCGTGAATTGATTGAAGATCCGCATGTGCTCCGCGTTGTAGCCTTGTCAGGCGGATACGATCAAGATGAGGCGAATGAAAGACTGGCTCGCAATCATGGACTCATTGCCAGCTTCTCACGCGCCTTGTCGGTAGGATTAACAGCGCAGCAGACAGCTGAGGAATTCGATGAGACTCTGTCCCGCTCTATTCATTCCATCTACGAAGCCTCCATTAGCTAACACAAATGCTTGCATGACGGACATCTCAATTAGCAGTGGACAGTCATGTGTGTAAATATGAAAGGAACTCCCGTGAATGCAGCCATTCACGGGAGTTTTTTGTTTACTTAACCCTTAACTATCCCGCCGGTACAAGATGAGATCCGATATATAGACGCAAGGATTGTTCGTATTCCATTCACTTAGTAGATTGAGTGGTACCTTCTAATGAACACAGCTGATTACTTGTTAGAAAGGCTTCAATCGTAGGACTCACCGTTCGATAGACCAGACTGATGGGACGACTTGTCGCCTGCTTCAATGGTCTGATCGCGATCTGCTCATTGGACTGAAACAACAGCTTTGGCCCAATGGTAACACCGATCTCTTGGGATACCATATTCATAATCGTGTTACAATGCAGGACTTCCATCAGCACATTTGGCGTCACCCCATGATTGGACAGACACTCCATCACCTGTGAATGATAGGACGCCAGAGGCATGATGAAATCGACACCCTCAAGCTGCGAGATATCGATTGTGTCCAGCTGTGCAAGTGGGTGCTTCGGCGACATACCGATGACAAGCTCATCTTCAAGAATGAATACTTGATGCAGATCTTGGTTCTGTCCCGCATTCATCATAAATCCAATATCCACAGTTCCCTTTCGAATCCATTCTTGAACTTCTTCATACGTTCCCTCAAATAAAATCACTTTCACACGCGGATGATGTTTTTTGATTTGTGCAATCATCGGTGGCAGCAATTGTGACGCTGCACTTGTAAAAGCACCAATTCTAAGCAAACCTTCAAGCTGGTTGTTCTCTAGCGATACTTCCTCGCGAATAATTGCTTCGCTGCGCAGAATTTGCATCATATGCGGAATAAGACGATCTGCTAACACCGTCGTACTAATCTTAGCTTGCTTGCCTCGATTCAGCAGCGCATGACCAAGCTCCTTCTCCAAACTCGCAATCGCATGGCTAACCGCAGACTGAGTCATATTCAACTGCTCAGCAGCCTTCGTGAAATTCCCCTGCTCCACTACCTTCATGAACACTTCATAGCGCGCCAATGTCATGAGTTATCCTCATACCTTTCATGCCAAACATTAATTTCACTAATATAAGTATACTCGATACAATACATTCAGAACAGATGCTTGCTCTTACAGCGATCCATGTGTTTCATGCATATTATCATAAGGTTGGTGATCATCTTGAGAAACATTACACTTCTACTATTCGGCATGTTCGCCTTAGGTGCTGATGCCTATGTGATGGCCGGAATACTCCCCCTTATCGCAGGAGACTTCAACATTTCTATTGGTGCAGCTGGACAATCAGTCAGTACGTTCACCCTATGCTATGCCATCGCAGCTCCATTCTTTGCAGCTATCTTAAGTCGAGCAAATACGAAACATATTTTACTTGCTGCATTATCGCTCTTTACATTGGCCAATATCATGACTGCGATTACGCATCATTTTGGCGTATTGCTAATATCTAGGGGAATAGCTGGAATCGGAGCGGGGTTATATTCGCCATTGGCATCCTCTGCGGCCGTTCATCTTGCTCCTGAAGGGCAGCGAGGTCGAGCCTTAAGTTTGATCTTGTTTGGCATGAGTGCTGGAACGGTAATCGGCGTGCCGTTAGGGATTTATATTTCTTCCTTGTATAATTGGCGATTGACAATGTGGTTTATTGTAATTGTCGGTCTCTTGGGCATAATGGCACTAGCGAGTCAGTTTCCTACAATTCAGAGCAATAGCTTGCCGACGTTGAGCGATAGATTGTCGCTGTTCCAAAATAAGCAAATCACGCTCGTAATGCTTGTTACGGCGATTTTAAGCTTTTGCAGCCTAGGATTATATACGTATTTGGATCGAATCATCGCCGCATTCGAATATGAGCAATCGATTTGGTTCATTTGGATGTGGGGGCTGGGCGGAATCGCCGGAAGCTTCTTGATTGGCTCAATTATGGATCGATATAAGCGTCCGCGAACGATTATGCTTATTCTGATCATCCTGCTAATGATGTCCATGATGCTCATGGGTAGTGTTCATCAAAACGCAGCAAGTCTCGCATTCTTGCTCATACTGTGGGGTGCAGCGGGTTGGGCATCCATAGCTGCCCAGCAGAAAACACTTGTTGAAATCAGCCCAAGCCACGCGACAATCTCTATCGCACTGCTTAGCTCGATGAACTATTTGGCGGGATCTGTCGGTACAATGACCTTCGGTGCCTTGCTTGAGCGGAATGCAGATCCTGCCAATCTCCCCTATCTCGCAGGAATGGTTCTCGTCGCTGGATTCTTGCTTCAATGCTTCTTCATGCACAAGGCACGTACCAGTAGAATCCGCACATCAACATAAGGCGCTTACTACAAAAAAAGGATGGACTTCATAATGAAGCCCATCCTTCTTTCTATCATTCCGATAAATTGCGTACATTCGCTTCGTGATGCGGTTTGTCCACAATACGGCTTTTGCTGTCCTTGTCCTGAACCGGAACAATGCCGAATGCAATCCATGACCACGAAGTAACACGCGAAATCATATATACGATGAACCAAGAACCAATGAAGGCAAATATCCAGCCGCCTGCAATATACAGTGCATACTCGAGCATATTTCCCTTAATCCCTATTTTCCGATAAATAAAGAGCAGGAACGGATGCAGCAAATATATGCCGAATGAGCATGCTCCGATGGAAGTCACCCAGGAAGATACTTTTCTTCCACAACGGTAAAATAGAACAAATGAGATTTGAATCAAAATGATGCACGACAATAAGGAATGAATATACCAAACGAGCTCATACCACAAGGTGTTGACGAATATCTTGCCAACATTCGCGCGATAAAACATGTATGCATGATAGATTCCAAGCCCAATCCACACACTCCATAAGACGACCCAGCCTGCGATTTGCTTATATCCCTTCGACAAGTGAACAAGCCAATTCCGGATCGATTCGTAATGCATAGCGATCCATGCCCCGAATATGAAGTATGACAGATAGGAGATTGCCAGATTCCCTCTTGGGATTTGCCAACCATACTTATTAACAATGATAAATCCCCATTGGAGCAGTGCAGCTGCCAGGAACATGAGCGGCACAGTCCGACGCATCTTTTGGAATACAGCCAGCAATAACGGAAACAATATATAAAACTGAACCATAATAATTATGTAATAGAGGTGCGTATACGCCCTGCCGCCGAACAGAGCTTTTATAAAGTCATATGCCACCGCCCACGATAGATCGAATAACATGTCGCTGCGATAGAGCTTCAATAAATAATAGAAGGCGGAAAAAACAAGGTATGGTACTAATATGTACAGTAATCGTTTCCGGTAAAACTGTCGTATCGTTCCTCCGCTTAACGGCTTGTCCGCATAATTATAAAACAATACGAACCCACTTAAAAAAATAAAAACGGGTACGGCAAATTTACTAAAGGTATTTATCAATAAGTAAAGCGGGTATGCCCGACTGCCGATTGTCGCTGCCAGCGCTTCCGATGTCGCATGGATCGCCAGCACCGCCATGATAGCAAGTGCCCGATATGCATCGAGCTCTTGTATTCGTTCTCTCTTTGTCACGTATTTACAACTCCTCATTTGAGTTTTCTTATCATACGAAAAGTGCTCCTCACCATATCTAACAATCGAAAAGCCAAAAATGTGACATTGACAAAAAAATTTTTTATATAAAAATTGTAGCACAAAAAAAGACCGAGTGCGGGAACATTTCGTCCCTGCTCTCGATCTTCTTCTGAACATTTACTTTTGCTGCTTGGTTTCCCGCGACCTATCCAATATCTCTTGTCCCTTGATTTGAAGCTCAGCAACCGCCTCATCCAGTGTTTTCTCTTTTTCAATCACAGAATTTAATGCATCCGACAGTAAAGCATCAAATTCGGAATGGAATCCTGCCGGAATACTCTTTTTATCAGACACTCCACTGACTTGCATTGGCTTTAACAGATAGAACGCATCCGTTTCCCGCCCTCTAAAATCCTTGAAATAGTCTGACCGCGTGGGGAGCGTATCGTTCATTGCCTTCCCAGCGACCTGTGCCATTTCCGGCCCGTTCACGAACTTGACGAATTCCCAAGCCGCCCGCTTGTTGGGAGAATCTACAGATATGGCATAGATCTCCGACAATTTCACGTAAGCCGATTCATCGGGCTTAGCAGGATTAACAGGCGCGGCTGCAACGCCCCAGTCGATCTCCGGTGTCTTCGAGTAGTAGGGAATATCCCGCAAGAAGGAAGCAAACCACGGCGCTTGAATCGTCATTGCAGCTTGACCCATGTAGAACATCTCGTTAGATCGGCTGTACTGCTTCAAGTAGTCTCTATGTTTCTCATAGTCGGCGTCATCGTATCCATCAAGCTGTTCGCCTTCCTTCATTGGAGGAGGAGCATAAGCCGCATGATTGCGGACTGCATCTGCCGTCATCTTCATCGCTTCTTTCCAACCATCCGAATCGATCAACAGCTTGCCTGACTTCGCGTCAACTAGCTTAAGTGCCGATGCAGCAGCGATATCATACATCAAACTTGCTGGCCCTTTCGTTTGATACAAACCAAACACTTGCTTCTTTCCTGATTCAACGCTCGCAAATCTCTCTGCCAGATCAAGAAGCTCCTTCCACGTCATTTTCCCGTTTGGCGGCTCAATTTGATACTTCTTGAACAAATTGCGATTATAATAGATGACGTTTGTCTCAAAGGATGGAGTAAGCCCGTATAGCTTTCCGTTCCCTTTTGCCCGCAGCCTATCAATAAGTCCAGGCATGAATCCGTCCAGCTTGTATTGATCCTGGCTAATAGCCGGTTCAATGTCATACAACTTTCCTTCTTGAGCGAAGGCCTCAAACATGCTTTCATTCAAAAACAGCACGTCCGGCTTGTATTTATCGAGCAGCTTTTTCTTTTCCTCTGTCAAATTGAATGCCTCGTTTTTTTCTGCTTCGTCAAATAATTCTGCTTCACTGATAACCTCAATGTCGATATCAGGGTTCATCATTTTAAAGAAGTTCCCATAATCACTATAAAATCGATCTTCATCTTGATAGACGACCCTGATTTTCCCCTTGCCGTCCTTTAATGGCGCAAGCTCTGATCGTTCTCCAAAGCAACCGCTTAAGAGTGATATGATCGTCAACAGCATAATGACGGTCTTTCCATTTTTCAACACGTACTACACGCTCCCTATTTTGCCTTGTCTTTGTTTGCAGATTCTCGTACTTTCATTAGCAATTCCTGTGCCTTCTCCTCAAGAGCAGCTGCTGCCTCATCAACTGTTTTCTCGTTCGCGACGACGGCATCCAGCTCCACACGCAGCAGCTTATCGAATGATGGGAAGAACTCGGATGGGATACGCTCATCTCTCTCAATGTTGTTCTCCGCCCTGATCTTTGGCGTATAGTACGGATCCGTACTTCTGCCCTTTATGTCCTTCATATAGCCGTTGCGCGAAGGAAGCTGGCCCTTCAGTGTACGAGAGCGGGCCTGCGCCATTTCCGGGCCATTTACGAACTTGACGAATTCCCAGGCTGCACGCTTGTTGGCTGAATCGGCTGCAACTGCATAGATGAATTCAAAGTCGATACTTGAAGAATCCATTGCAGGATCTATTGGCGCCGTAACTACACCCCAATCTTTCTTGTTATTGATAAGCTCCAGGGATGTGTAAGCATTGCTTATCATCATCGCAGCTTGATCATTATAAAAATAACTTTTTTGCGAATAAATCTGGCCTTCCGGATGGAAAAATACCGTTTTGCTACGCATCGCATCTGTTGTCTGCTTGATCGCTTTTTTCCAGCCCTCAGTGTTCAGAATCACCTTCTCTCCCTTCGGATCGAACAGTCTCAATCCAGAGGTATCGGCGATTCTGAACAAGAAGTAGCGTAAGCTTCCTATCCATTCGTAGTACCCGTGCACCTTACTCTCGCCGCTTCCGATATTGGCAAATCTTGCAGACAAATCAAGCACTTCCTGCCAGGTCATATTATTCTTCGGCGGTTCGATGTGATGCTCTTTGAACAATGCTGCGTTATAGTATAAAGCCTGTCGATCTATATAAGGAGCAAGCCCATATAACTTGCCGTTGCCTAAGCTTTTCATTCTATCGATGACCCCCGGCAAAAAGCCCTCCATATCATAGTCGTCCTGCCGGATTACATCCTCTAACTCATACAACATGCCATTTTTCGCAAATAACGGAAACATATCCGTGCCCATCCTTAATACGTCAGCACCGGAGTTTTCTAGCAGTTTCTTCATTTCCGCATCCCAATCTTCTCCATTAATCGAAGAGCCGAGATTTTTGAGTATCTGAGTCTGCGGAATGACTTCGACTTCAATTTGCGGATATTTCATATGAAAATACTTACCATAATCTCGGTAGAAGGCATCCTCATCCTGATAAAGCACCTTGATTTTGCTAGGCTGCAATGGCTCCAGCACTTCCTTCTTGCCCAAGCAACCGCTCATTAAGGAGACGATCGTCAACAGCAGAATTGCAACTTTCCATCTATGATGCATATTTTTCTAGCTCCTTTTTTTGATTAAACCTGTACGTAGTAGCGAACCCTTTGCTTCTTCTATTGTGAAATGTAAGCATAGATAGCTTGTGAAGCCTTTTTAAGGCTTCTTCTCCGCTGCTTCGCGCGCTTTTAGGAGTACCTCTTGCCCCTTGATCTCCAGCTCGGCTAACGCTTCGTCCACTGATTTCTTATTATCAATAACGGCTTGCATCTCTTCCTGCAGCGGCTTATCGAACAATCGGAAGAAGATATCTGGAACATGCTCATTCATCCATAACGTGTTCCCCTGCTTGACCTTCAGCAGATAGAATGCCTCCATGCTCTTGCCGTCGATCTCCTTTGCATAGCCAGTACGTGACGGGAGTGAACCGTTTATTGTTCTTGAACGAGATTGGGCCATTTCCTCCCCATTCACGAACTTGACGAATTCCCAGGCTGCACGCTTATTCGGCGAGTCGGCTGCAATTGCAGCGATTTCGAAAAGAGAAATTGATTGCGATGGCTCCGCAGGATCAATTGGCACCGTGACTGCGCCCCAATCTATCGGCTTTTCTCCCTCCACATAAGTAGGTCGCTGCTTCAATTCCATCATTACGAAAGCATTCGCAACCATCATTGCGGCTTTCCCTTCGAAAAAATAGCTTTTTTGCGTATACGTTTGACTCTCAGGATGGAAAAATACCGATTTATTGCGTACCGCACCCACTGCCAGCTTCATTGCATCTTTCCAGCCCTCTGAATTTAGAAGCACCTTCTCTCCCTTTGGATCGAACAGTCTTAAGCCGGATGTATCAGCGATTTGATACATCAGCCTGCCAGGATCTCCGAAGTATTCATACAAGCCGTACACCTTATTGCCGCCAGCACCGACATTAGAAAATCTCGCGGCTAAATCAAATAGTTCCTGCCAGGTCATGTTGTTCCTCGGTGATTCGATTTGATGCTCCTTAAATAAGGCCTTGTTATAATATAAAACCTCCCTGTTGAAGGATGGCGCCAGTCCGTACAGCTTCCCGTTGCCCAAACTTTTGATCTTGTCCAGCAATCCCGGCATAAATCCATCCACATCAAAGTCATCCTGGCGGATCGCGTCCTCCAAATCATACAGCTTGCCATCCTGGGCAAAGATCTTGAATACATAATCGTCCAGTAAAAATACATCCGCGCCCGAGTTCTCCAGCAGCTTCTTTTTTTCTACAAAATAGTCATCCGCATTAATGATTTTCCCAAGCTTTTTCAGCACCTGCATCTCGGGAATAACCTCGACCTCAATTTGCGGATATTTCATATGAAAATACTTCCCGTAATCGCGGTAGAAGGCGTCCTCATCCCGGTAGACCACCTTGATTTTGCTTGGCTGCAGCGGTTCCAGCACTTCCTTCTTGCCCAAGCAACCGCTCATTAAGGAAACGATCGTTAGCAGCAGGATCGTTATTTTCCATTTGTGATGCACGTTTTCTCACCCGTTTCCTTACTTATGACTTTCCTTTTGTTTTCTGCTTTGCTTCTTCTTGCAATTTGGATAATAGCTCCTGTCCCTTTATCTCCAAGGCGGCAGCCGCTTCATCTACTGACTTCTTGTGATCGATAACGGCCTGAAGCTCTTCCTCCAGCGTCTTATAGAACTTCCCGAAGAAAGGAAATGGGACATAGTCATTCATCCAGACGCTGTTGTGCTGAGTCTTCAGCATATAGAACGGTTCCATGCTCTTGCCCTTGAATTCCTTCAAATAACCGGTACGTGAAGGTAAATTACCAGTCATCGTCCGTGATCGGGCATGAGCCATTTCTGATCCGCTTGTAAACTTGACGAATTCCCAAGCAGCGCGCTTGTTGGTCGAATTCGCAGAAACCGCAAAAAGCGGATAAAAGGAAACATTCGTCGATTCCACCCCAGGCTCAATTGGGACAGTGACGACCTCCCAATCTACCGGCTCGTCCTCATTAAATCTAACGGCATATGTAGCAGGTGGGCCGAATATAGTCATCGCAGCCACACCATCATCAAAAAAGTCGCTTTTTGACGAATACATCTGATCTTCTGAACGGAAATAAACCGCATTGTTGCGTACAGCATCCACAGCCATTTTCATTGCTTTTTTCCATCCATCCGAATTGATAAGCACCTTCTTCCCCTTCGGATCGAAGAACTTTAAGCCGGAAGTATCGGCGATATCGAACATCAAATTGCCTGCATGGCCATTCGAAAAGTACAAGCCATGCACAGGACGGTTTCCATTTTTAACATTAGAAAATCTCGCTGCTAATTGCAGCACCTCTTCCCAGGTCATCTTGTTCGTCGGCGGATCAATTTGATTTTCCTTGAACAATTTTGTGTTATAGTACAGAGCTCCAATGCTTACTTGTGGAGCCAGCCCATACAGCTTCCCGTTGCCCAGGTTTTTGATCGAATCGATAAGTCCCGGCATAAACTCCTCGATATTATAGCCGTCCTGCCGGATGGCTTCCTCAAGATCATAAAGCTTCCCGTCGGTGGCGAACTGCTTGAACATTCCGCTGTCCAGCATATATACATCTGCGTCCGTTTTTTCGAGCAGCTTCTTTACTTCCGCCTCGTATTCATCCGCGCGGATCATTTTACCGAGATTTTTGAGCACCTGAACCTGTGGAATGACTTCGACTTCAATCTGCGGATATTTCATATTGAAGTACTTTCCGTAATCACGGTAAAATGCGTCTTCATCTTGGTAAATCACTTTGATCTTGCTTGGCTCAAGCGGTTGCAGCACTTCCTTCTTGCCGAAGCACCCGCCTATGAATGACATGATCAATACGAGTAGAATTGAAACTTTCCAAACTTTGTTCATATCTCTCCTTCTCCATCTCTGCTTTTTCCCCCGGGGTAGGAAACCGTTTTAGATTCACCCTCTCATGAGGCTTTCCTATATATAACAATCTGGATGATGTGAAATGTGACACATTGCGAAATTTACTAGTCAGAAAAGTATCCTTATCGGCGATCTGTGCACTTAACGCAAGTCAGCGGCACGTCATTCGGATGTTAATCGCAATAGGTACGCAATAAAAAAAATCCGTCAAAGTGTGAACTTTAACGGATTTTAGACATTCAGATTAGTTATTGTACAAATTTGGCATTCATATTGTAATTCTATTTTTAGACCAATAACGTCTATTGGCACAGCAATCATGCTGGGCCATCTGATAAAATATACACCGCGTTCTTATCGGCATCCAATGCTGCTCTCATTATCGTTTCTTTGCCTTTAACGAAACCGTAATCTTTATTTGTGTTGTCCCATTTCACTTCATATCCCGTAATATCGATATTGAATAATTCCTTGGCAAGCGGAGCGACCACTTCCTGTGCATCTTTTGCCGTAATCCTTTGGTCGGTCATTTCTTTTTTTCTTGTATGATGAAATACGTTCACAATCTTTCCCTTTATCGCATCCATCTCAAGAGATACTGCATTATCCTTAATTGACAACATATGATAATTTTCCCCGCTAGAAACAAGCAACGCCTCTGTTACATTCAAATCATGATCGAAAGCCGTTTTCATCGCTTTCGATGCCATTTCCTGCCATTTTGAATCGAGTTCTTTCTTGGCAAGCTTAATTGTAACCTCACTGACAAAATCTGTTCCACTCCTCCATACTGCCTGAAAACCTTTCCCTGTCAAAGCATACGCGAAATGATCTTTTAGTTTCTCCTTTTTTCCATCATAAGGCCGCATTAGAATCGCTTCTTTATCAAGGACGTATGTTTTCTTTGCGTATGCCTTTTTCAGTGCTTTCAGAACCTTCTCCTGAGTCTCTTTGCTGATTTTATCAAGTGGAACCGCTCCGTCTATCGACCATACTCCTCCTTTATCATTAAAGTAGACAGTGTACTTACCATCTACCGATGTAACCTTCGCCTCTGAACCGCCCAATGACTCGGCAACATTCTGCAGCTTAATCTCTTTTCCAGCAAATTGATTTACCGCTTTTTGCAATTTGACTGCCATCGTTTTGTCAATTTGAACCTTCTTATTATTCGTTTGCTCCTGCTCATGCGCTGCCTCTGCTCCTACAGGAATTGGGCCTGCCACTGTAACCAACATACTTGACACAATCATAGCCGCTAGAATTGTTTTGTTTACATTCATCTTATTTTCTCCTTAGTTTCATATGTAAACCTCCCTTTTATGCTAACATTGAGCATCTAATACTCAACTTAACATTCAATGAATAAAATTTAAGAATAAAATCAGAAATGAATTTTCACAATTCGTCATTTATTTGTTGTCTTTGCCGCGCAATCGTTTCTCTTGCGCTAGATCATGCGCGACCCGAAGCGCTTCTTGGCCCTTCGTCTGCAGTTCATTCACCGCCTCATCCACCGATTTCTTATTGTCAATGATGGATTGCAGCGCTTCGGACAACAATAGCCAGAAGGAACTGTTAAAGTCATCAGGGACATTCTTGTTGCCCCACAAAGCATCCAATGCGGACAGTTCCTTCAGCTTCAATGCATAGAATGCTTCCGTGCTTCTGCCGTCCAATTCCTTGAAATATTCCGGTCTGGAAGGAATGGTAGGGATCATGCCGACAGTCGTTCGAGCTGCCACCTTAGCCATTTCCGTGCCGTTTATAAATTTGACGAGTTCCCATGCGGCCTCCTTATTGCCGGAATCAGCTGCGATCGCATAAATTTCGTGAATGGTTATATTTCCGGTTTCATCGGGTGTCGCAGGATCGATCGGAGCTGTCACAACATCCCAATTGATTTTCTCGGCTTTCTTATTCCTTAAATGCGCCAAATCCCACGGCCTTCCCAGCTTCATTGCAGCCTTACCTGTGAAGAAGAGCCCTTTCTCCGGTTCAATGGGCTGCGGACCTTTATTAGCTGGTGGTATATACAGTGCCTTGCTTCGCACCGCATCCGTCGCCTGCTGGATGGCCACCTTCCAGCCCTCCGAGTTGATCAACAGCTGCTCTCCCTTCGTGTCGAACAGCCTCAAGCCTGTTGAGGAAGCAATTTCATACATCAGGCTGTCTGCTCCGCCATATTCTTGGGCTAGCGCATACAGATGCTTATCCGTACCGCCTGCATTCGATATGCTTGTCGCCAGTTCAAAAAATTCCCTCCAGCTCATTTGATTTCGAGGAGGTTCAATATTATGCTCCTTGAATATATCACGATTATAGTATAATACAGTGGTATCTATAGTGGGGGAGAGTCCATACAATGTCCCCTTGCCCATTGCTTTGAGCCTGTCGGTAAGACCTGGCATGAACCCTTCGATATCATAACGATCTCGCTTAATGACTCCATCAATTGCATACAGCTTCCCGCCTTGGGCAAATTCTTTGAACGATGTCTCATCCAGCAGCAATACATCGGGCTTATACTTGTCCAGCAGTTTCTGCGACTCTTTCTCAAAATCGAATTCAGGATCTCCGAACTTGGAGTACAACTCCGATTTACTCACTACTTCAACATCAATATCAGGTTGCTTCAGTTTGAACAATTGCCCATAATCTCGATAAAATGCCTCTTTATCCTGATAGACGACTCTAATTGTCCCTTTTACCTTATTGAAGGTCTCTACTTCCGATTCTCTACCAAAACAACCGCTTACTAATAACATGATGATGAGAAGCATTATCCCCATTTTCCAGCTAGTCCGCACTCGCAATTCCCTCTCTCCCTTGCTTCGTTATGTATATGGCTCTTCATATTCGGGAACCAGAATTGAGATTCCCTTACGATTTCTTCGCCGCCGTTTCACGCGCTTTTATTAATGCTTGCTGCCCCTTCATCTCCAGCTCTGCGAGGGCTTCATCTATCGTTTTCTGTTTATCAATGATCGCTTGCAATGCTTCTGCTAATAACGGGTCGAACAGGTCATAAAACCCGTGAGGAATGTTCTTGTCATCTAACAGTCCTTTTCCTTGTTTCGGCTTCAAGAGATAGAACGGTTCCGTGCTTCTGCCTTCTAAATCTTTAAAATAGCCTGTACGCGTAGGCAGCTTCCCGTTATTCCCCAGCGTCGCAACCTGAGCCATGTCCGTTCCATTTACGAATTGGATAAATTCCCATGCTGCCCGCTTATTTTCAGAATTTGCGGATATCGCATAAATTTCTGACAAATGCACATAGGCTGATTCATTCGGGCTGGCAGGATCGACCGGTGTCGTAACAATGCCCCAATCGATATTCGGCGTTTTTTCATACATCGGAACTTCTTTCAAACGAACAGAGAACCAGGACTCTTGAAATGTCATCGCGGCTTTTTCTTGATGAAAAGGCTCGTAATAGCAATCCATACGCTCATTGTTGGCGTCTTGCTCCGGGATGTATACGGACTTATTGCGGATCGCCTCCGTGGTCATTGTTACAGCTTCCTTCCAGCCCTCGGATTGAATAAGCAGTTTCTCTCCTTTGGCATCAACCAGTCGAAGCCCAGATCCAGCCGCAATATCATACACAAGCTTCTCGGGTTTCTCCGTTTGATACAGGCCATATGCCCCCTCTTTCGCGAATCTGCTGGCCAAGTCCAACAATTCTTTCCAGCTCATTTGATCTCGCGGCGGTTCGATATTGTATTGTTTGAACAGTCCACGATTGTAATACAACACAGGTGTTTCGAAATAAGGCGCCAATCCGAACAGCTTCCCGTTCCCCTTCTCTTTCAGCCTATCGATAAGCCCAGGCATGAATCCGTCAATATCATATTTATCCTGGTTGATGACCATATCGAGGTCATACAGCCTCCCATCCTGGGCAAAGGCTTCGAACATGCTCTCATTCAACAGCAATACATCAGGCTTATACTTCTCTATTACTCTCTTCTTTTCTTCATTTAATTCAAAGGAAGAATTCTGCTCGGATTGATCAAACAAATCATCCTGTGCGATGACTTCAACTTCAATATCCGGATATTTCATCAAAAATAAATTTCCATAATCCCGATTGAATGATTCCTCATCCTTATACACGATCTTAAGCTTCCCTTTGCCGTCTTTCAGCGGCGCCATTTCTGAATTTCCGCCAAAGCATCCACCCAATAGTGACGTGATTGTCAGCAATAGAAGTACTAGTTTATATTTTCTATGCATAATTCGCTCGCTTCCCCTTTTTATTGTCGTTCGTGACATGATGTATATGTGGAGTACGCTGCCTCATCGCTTCCTACCAACGATTCCTTATTTTCCGGTTTCGCTGCGTGCCTGCATCAGCACCCCTTGTCCTTTTTCCTCCAACACGGCGGCTGCTTCATCAATCGTTTTTCGATTCTCAATCACAGCCTGCATTTCTGCTCGCAGCGGCTCCACGAACAGGCGAAAAAAAGATTCCGGAACATGGTCATTCCCCCACTTTTGCGCTGTTTCCTTCACTTTTAGCATATAGAAGGCTTCTAGGCTTTTTCCGTCGTATTCCTTCAAAAATCCTGTCCGCGACGGCAATGTCCCGTTATATGTTTTGGAATTGGATTTCGCCATGTCTGCACCGTTTACGAACTTGACCAGCTCCCAAGCTGCCCTCTTATTGGAAGAAGCGGCTGATATGGCGAAGATTTCACGTGAAGATATATTCACGGACTCATCATTTGAATGGACGGGCATGGTTGCGATGCCCCAATTCATTTGGATACCGTTCTGCTTGAGCGACAGCATGAGATCTGGCGAACCAAATATCATGGCCGCTTCTTTGTTCATAAAGTGTTTGTTGCTGCCATTCGAATTTAGAATCACCGACCCGCTGCGGACTCCATCCGTGACGAGCTTCATGACGCTTTTCCAGCCGTCCGTATTGATGAGCACTTGTTCTGCCTTCTCGTCGAATAGCTGTAATCCAGAATCGAAGCCGATATTCAGTACCTCGCGTCCGGGATCGGAATAAGTTTCCTCCAAGCCGTACACGTGCTGGCCGCTACTTCCTGAACCCGCAAATCTTGCTGCCAGTTCCATTAGCTCTTGCCAGGTCATTTTATTTCTCGGCGGTTCAACCTGATATTCCTTGAACAGATCCGCATTGTAGTACAGAGCATGTACGATGACGCGCGGCACAAGACCGTACAGATCATCCTTGCCTAACGCTTTGAGCTTGTCGATAAGTCCAGGCATGAACCCATCCACATCGAAGTTATCTTGATGAATGGCTGTCTCCAAGTTATATAGCTTACCCTCCTCAACGAAGGCTTTGAACATCTCCTCATCTAACAGCAATACATCAGGACTGTATGTATTCAGGAACTTCCTTGTCGCTTCCTTATAATCAGTAACATGATTGAATTCGGTGATGAGCTTCGACTTGCTGATCACTTCCACATCAATTTGCGGAAATTGTAGTTTGAAGTATTTCCCGTAATCCTCATAGAATGATTCCTCATCGAGATAGACGACCTTGATTGTTCCTGCTTGAAGTGGCTCGAGTTCTTCTCTTGGTTCGCCGCAACTGCTCAGCAGGGATAAGATCGTCAGCATGAAAATCCCCGTTCTCCATACCCTTTTCATAGATATCCTCCTACTCTCCTTCTCGCATATTTATCGCAAAGAACAGACCCCGACGTTTACCAATAAGGGACTCATGTATTTACTTGGAAGTTAAATTACTTGTGTGCTCTTTATCACGTAATTGGCGTAATGCAGCTTGCCCCTTCTCCTTTAGTTCGGCAGCGGCTTGGTCTACTGTTTTCTTCCCGTCAATGACCGCTTGCAGTTCTTCCGACAAGATTGGTTCGAAAACGAGAAAGAAATCACGAGGTACATTCCGGTTGTCCCATATGCCGTCTTCCATCTGCGGCTTCAATTGATAGAACGGCTCTGTTACTGTTGAATCAAAATCATTCAGATTGCCCATGCGCGTCGGCGCGTAGTCATAAACAAAGCGTTGGAAGTATGTCCCCATTGTTTCCTTGCCATTGATGAATTTGACGAATTCCATCGCAGCCTGCTTGTTATCAGAATCTGCTGCTACTGCATACACATAGGGCAGCTTCATATTCGCCTCTGCCAACTTCGGATTGCCAGGCGGCGACAGGACGCCCCATTTTTTGTGTAATTTTCTCTTATCGTCCGGCTGCATCACATCTTCATGAATAAAGGATGGATCACCGATTAACATGGCAGAATCCCCATCTAAAAAAATCCCATCATGGGTCATGTTGCGCTCTTTTGGATGAACAAGCAGCGCGCGGCTTCTCACTGCTTCTGTCATTTTCTTTATGACATGCTTCCATCCGTCTGTATCGATCAGCAGCTTCTCCCCCTTCTCGTCGAACAAGCTCAGTCCGGAAGAAGAACCGATCTGGTACATCATCGCCGGAGCGGCGGAGTACGTATGATAAATGCCGTGAAAATCCCGCTTCCCCGAACCGGGATCGGAGATTTGTCCAGCCAGCTCTAGCACTTCATCCCATGTCATATTGCTTCGTGGAGGAGCAACGTGATGCTTCTCGAACAAGTCCTTATTGTAAAATAAGACCTGTCTATAGAAGTAGGGGGCTATTCCATACAGCTTCCCTTCCCCTCTGGTTTTCAATCGATCGATCAGACCTGGCATAAATTCATTTAGATGAAAACTTTCATCTTGCAGATCAGCCTCCATGTCATAGAGCTTCCCTTCCCGCGCGATATCCGAGAACAGGTTCTCGTCAACAACAATGACATCTGGCTTGTGTCTGTCTAGGAACTTTTTCTGCCCCTCGTAAAACTCATCGAGAGATTTTCCATTCTTGAACTTGGCAAATTCGTTCGTCTGGACAATAAATTCGATTTGATCCACTGGATAGTTCATCATTTTTATTTTGTCGATATCGACGTAGTACGCAGCTTCATCCTGATACAGCACCTTGATTTTGCTTGTCTGTATGGACTCGTCATGCTCTAGCGTCTTGCCGGCACATCCACTTATCAATGCGATTATCATAAGGAGTGTGATTGTGACTCTCGATTTCCCCATACTTGCTGCCTCTCCTTCCTCGCTCCTAAGACGCTATTCCTTTTCTAGCTCTATGGTGAACTCTAGCTCTTTCATATAATGTTTTTCGATTTTCCGGGCTTCTAAAGACTCATAATCATACAAAAAAGGCTTGATCGTAATCGACTTCGGTTTTTGCCGGAATGGCTCGAACATCAAGTCCAATCCATAATCATTCGACTCTTCGTACTTATTAGCTAATCCTCCAAGTCCCGCATGTATCAGTCCTTTCGCCTTGTTCCCCTGATCATCGAACACGTCTGCACTGAACAGCAGGTTATCGCGCAGTCCAAAGTCTTTTTTCGGACCTATAAATTTATCGGGAACATGCTGCATTTCTCCTATTCCTCTCAGCATCACTCGCGTCGTGATTGGGGTTAACTCCAATTTCTCAAGCGACAGGCTAAGACCGTCATAAGATTTCGTAATATTCTCTGTAAACTTAATATTTTTCGTATTCTTCTTCACCGGAATATTGAACATGAACACCTCCCGAACTCCCGATAATGATACATTCATGCGGATATTGAACTCATCAGGTAGCGGTTTCGGCACGCTGCGGAGATTTCCATTTCTCGTTACTGAAGGTTCACTCCTACTTACTGAAATACCCAAATCTGGGTCTCCAGGAATTTGGTACATGCTTAAACTTAAGTCGTATGTTATCTCCTCAAGTGAAGAGTCTAAGAAACGAATTCGACGAATTACTCCCCTATCATCCGTTAAAGAGGGACTGAACAGATAGGAAGACAGATTTTCGCCTTCACGCTCCCACGTAAAAGCCAAGCGGATGCCATCATAAACCATGTTTTTAATCCGAAGCGTTACCCCGTCATGGGTGATGGATTGATTGATTTTCGTAACCAGATTGTTATCAACCGCATAAGAAAGACCGTAATCGCCGGTTTGCTGGAACACGACGCCGATGAATGGCAGCTTGCTTAATGCATGTGCCATCGTTGATGAGACGAACCCGCTTCCAATCACACCACCGCCAATAACGGCTGCTAAGGAGGTAGCGATTACTGCTGGCTTCCAGATTGATTTCTTCTTCGCTGCCTTCTCTTCCCGAATTCGATTCATGATCCGATGGCTATATGTATAGACCGGCATTTCGGTATCGTGAATGATCTGTTCTAGCTGATTGATTTCTTGATCGGTCAGCTTAGTTCGGTTGGACCATTTCGCCATTCGCAAAGACCTCCTTATCATTATTCCGAAGCTTGGTACGCAGCCGCTCATATTTCTTGCGAATCGCAGCTGGATTACTGCTCATAATGTCCGCTATATCAGTAAAGCTATATTGCTCAACTGCTCGTAGCAGCAGAATATGCCTCTCCTCCACTGTCAATAGTTCAAGCATATTCTCAATGATTGCTGCATGATTGATAGGAACAGGATTAGGTGCAATCTCTCTACTGCGCAAGAGCAGCCGATACCATCGTTTTCTCTTCTTCAGTACATTCATGCTGTGGTTATATGCAATCTTATACAGCCAAGCCGAGAAATTCGTGTTCTGTATGTATTGATTCAGATTGCGGTAGGCCTGTAGGAAGATCTCCTGCAAAGCATCTTCTGCTTCTTCTCGATTCGTTAATAGATAATAGCAGTAGCTGTACATTTGCTTCTCGAAATGATGAATAAGGATTGCAAAAGCTTCATCATCTCCTTCCTGCACCTTCACAACAATTGCCTCAATAAATTGCTGCTTCTGTTGTCGTTCACCCGGGCTGGATAGTTCCACAGGTTCACCTCCCTTGATGCTCTCCAACCTCTATAACAACCGTAATCTCCGATTTGTGACACGTGTCCAAAAATAAAAAAACAGATAGCGCCAACCGAATAGTTGTTCTATCCGATTGGCGCATACTGCTTATCCACTCCGGTATTCAATTCAAAAAATTCGTTCGTTACTAAGGTTAGTATGTAATCAGTTTCTTGCCTGCCTTGAAACTAAGTGGAATGCTGGCCATAATGACAACACCAGCAATGATCGTACTGATAATAAGCTCACTTGCTGAAATTACATTTGCAGCAAGCCCTGTCTTCATAATGAGGCTATCAATCGGAACGATGACCAATAGGCCCGTAAATAAACCTGGCGAATAGCAGCGTTCGATAATCGTCGATATCAAATGCGGGAAGATGATGTTAAAGATCATTCCACCCACATAGCCGAAATACGCATATTTGAACAATGCAACGTCTGGATAAATGATATAGAGGGCTGTAATCAAATAAGCAAATCCGGTTACCCAAAATAAGCCAAACAAAAACTGATCCTGAGTAACGGCTTTATGCATCTTCACCTTCCCAGCTGCGGAAGATTGTCTGGTGAGCCACACTGCTTCTTCTAAGTTATGTATCGTAAATGCGAACAAAAACAAGATAATAATAGAACTATTCATATTGTATTCCTCCTTATTGGAACATTCAAGCAATACCAAGTATTCTTACAAGGAACATCTTATGTTTAATTCAACCCATTCAAGAGAAAATGAACGGTGCATGCAGCAATCTCGTCAACACTCTCTGCATTCTCTTCTTTGACTGTTGTCTCGAACAAGTCATCTAGCGCAGGTACATTTCGAGTGAAAATGAGTGCTCCTATGATAAAGTGCAGCGTCTGCTTCAAGGAAGTGAATTGGAAGCATCCCTTCGCTCTACCCGCCTCCAGTATGTCGCGAAGCTGCTTCCACAATGTGTAGACATAGGCTTGCAATTTCTCCATACGCGGACTTTGCATAATGATCTCCTGCTGCAGCAAGTTAATGAGCTCAGGCTCTGTCTGACGCAGACGAACAAATTCATGTATAAAATGTGAAAAGTCAGCCTCTGGATCCTGCAGCGTATAGATTGCCGTTGCATAATTGGGAATCGACGACTCAAATAGTGCATAAAATACCTTTTCCTTGCCGCCAAAATGGTACGAGACAAGCGCAAGCGCTACTCCCGCCTCTTCGCAAATTTGCCTTACCGATGTTCCTTCGAACCCATTGCGTGCAAACAGCTTCTTCGCCGCGCCAAGAATCTTTGCCTTCACGTCATTTGTGTCTTGAACCATGTCTGTTCTCCTCTCATGTTGTTATTGATGAATAAGTTCTAGGTTGATATTGACACTAGCAGTGAACAAAAAATTGAACATTGAAATTGAGTATAGGAACTGCGAATATGCTGGCCCTATTTATTGAACATTCGTTTTGAACGATCGTTTTGAACAGTTGTTCAAAACTCTATATTCCCATCCTACTCCTCTATAACAACAGTGTCAACCCTAATTAGAAATATGGAGTATCTAAGAATCTGAGCCTCGGAAATCGGACACGATAACGGTATATGCCATTTCAACAAATAGAAGGAGGTACTTCCGTGAGTGATGGTATCAGTATATGGGCACTCAAGAAAATGCCCCTGCAGCAAGTGATTCAATATATAACGCAGCATAGTGCGCCTGAATTTCAAGCGCGAATGATAAGTATGCAGGAAGCAGACTTTGAAGCTCTATCTCCTGAGCAAGCTGAGGATAGACTTCGTGATGCCATATCGGGAATGAGCGAGGAAAAGTATACCGATTATTTGCTGGAGTTAATTGACGAGTAATACCGGATGAAGCACAAGTGACGGCGCTTCAAACACAAAGAAGCATGCCCTCTATAACGAGAGACATGCTTCTTCTATTCATGATGCTAAGACATAGCCTGAACAACAACATGACTGTCAACGTATTGCTTGAATGCTGTAATTTTTCCATCATCAAGCTTCCATACATGTACGAAATCTGCACAAATGGATTTCCCTGTAGCCTTGTATGTTCCGGTATAAACGCCTTCTGTAATTACGATATTTTTCTTCGTAACCTCATGGAAGGTGTGCACAGTGGCGACAAAGCCGTCCCAGTCCGTTCCTAAGCGTTCAAAAACATTACTCTTAATTCTAGCGGCTCCATGGAATGTGCCACCGTACGGATATCCGGCCGCTTCCGTCCATACCGTGCTGTCAGTTAATGCTCCAAACAGAAATTCAGGCCCTTCATAGGTGCGGCGGATGATGTCTACATTTGCTTGCTGACTTTCCATATCCAGCCCTCCCACGAAAACTAACTATTTTAGTACATAATCTTATTTGTGGAACGTTACAACTTCTTCAAACGGCAGGAAGCTGCGTTCACCTGGTTGCTCATTCGGCTCACCGAATGGCATTTGTGCGATCAACGACCACTCTTGCGGAATATCCCATGTACGTTTCACTTCTTCATCTACGATCGGGTTGTAGTGCTGAAGGGAAGCTCCGATACCCTCTGCTTCCAGCGCTGTCCATACTGCATATTGCAGCATTGCACTGCCTTGATGGGACCAGAACGGGAATTGCTCTTTATAGCTAGGAGCATTTTCTTGCATGCTCTGAATCGTTGCTTGGTTCTCGAAGAACAAGACTGTTCCTACACCATCGCGGAAGCCTGCCAGTCTTTGAACGGTTGCATCAAAGTTCTCTGCCGGAACGCGAGCACGCAGCGTTTCTTTCACGATGTCCCAGAACTTCTCATGTTCACCGTCCAACAATACGACCATACGGCCGCTTTGCATGTTGAATGATGTTGGAGCATGCAAGGATGTTTTCAAAATTTCACGGATGCGCTCTTCTGTAATCGCGGGATTTTTAGTTACTTTGCGAACGGAACGGCGGTTGATGATTGCGTCTTTGAATGTTGTCATTGAGGTTTCCTCCATTTATAAATAATGTGATTGGTATACATGATAAACTTAGCAATTTCCATCGAGATCGCACTGCATACCTTCAATCGAGTCAAATGACTGCTTGGAAGCTGCGCGATCAATGGCTTGAGCCAAACGCTCCTTGCTGGCCAGACCTTGAATCACCTGATCGCCGATAATGAATGTCGGTACAGCTGAGATGCGAGCCTCTTCATAAGCATGCTTGATCGCTGCTTGATGAGCTTCCCGATATGTGCGGGATTCGAGCGCTTCGCGGAACGCTGCTGCATCCAAGCCAAGTTCCTCTGCGACCTTCGTCAATACTTCGATCTCCCCAATATTCTGCTCTTCTTGGAAAAAGGCTGTAAACACGCGCTGAATATATTCGTTGCCCTTCCCTTGTTCCTTCGCATATTGATACCCTTCAAATGCTAGGTTGGTGTATGGATGAGGAGATACATGCGGCAGACGCATATCGATGCCGAGCTTCTCTGCTGTTGGCTTAATAAATGCATCCCACGATGCAAGCTTATCAGGTTCATTCCATGGATCGATCTTCGGATATGGTTCGGGACGAAGCTCGAATGGCATCCATTCCACTTCAACGTCCTTCTCCTTTACGATTTCATCCAACGGGCCTTTGCCCAGAAAACAAAACGGACATACAAAATCAGAATAGGCTTTAATCTTCACAGTCATATTCAAGTCCTCGCCTTCCATATCTCAATATGATGTAACAACTGTAGTTACACCGATAACAAAAAAATAATTCGTTCGATGTAACTATTATAGTTACAACCATAAAGAAAGTCAACTCTTCCTATTTTATCTTCCTTCTCTATTTCGAAATAAAAGACAAAACTGTCTCTGAAAATGTTAATAAATTGAAACTTTACATGATAATTGCTTCCATACAAACAAACATTTTCATAGATTTCGTATATCTGCTCAATCAAATCAGCTAGGAAACGTATAAAATGTATCATATTTTATCGAAAAATGAAGAAATCAGGTGAGACGCTTATGTGGTTCAGAGCAAATGAGAAAGAGCTGCAAGCACTGCTCGAAGGAATTAGCAATATTGTCAAACAAGCAGTGCATGATTCACTGCTTAGCAATCCAAATGAGGATAATCCCATCATCAAAAGACTCAAAGTTGAAGTCAAACAGGAAATGGAAAAACTGAACACGCCACATCCTCCCTCCTCTCCACTTCAGGAAATGATTGAGAGGTATGTGAATCGGAATGTGTCCATAAATACACCGGCTGGAATCGTAGAAGGGATAATCACAGAAGTCGGAAACGATTATGTAGAAATTATGGAATCTGAAGATTTGGTCGTTATTGTGCAGCTGGCCAATGCGATTTCTCTGCAAGCTGGTTAATCTCATGAGAGGAGGTGATGACCATGATGGACAAGCTTAGACCCCTAATCGGTTCTAATCTGCAAGTTGCTACTTCGCTGGAGACTACAACCGGTACGCTCATTTCTGTCGATGATACCAAGCTAACGCTGCGCACATCAAGCATATCTGGGTATGAGAATGGCCAATACGCTGTTTTCCCTTTAAAATCTATCTCTTACATTCGAATTATTTAATTTCATACTGAATTCTGAATTTGGAGTGGTATAAATATGACTTATTCTCGAATTAAAGGACTTGTCAGTGTGGTAATTCCCAATTACAACCGTGCAGCTTATTTGCAGGATTGCCTGAACGGCATCCTGCAGCAGACGTATACAAATTGGGAGATCATCCTGATTGATGATGGCTCGACCGATGATTCCATCCAACAGACACAAGCTTGGCTTCTCGATAATCGCATAAACTTACCCAATCATAATTCGATATTTACAATGGCACTTCCCCGGAATATCGGGTATGCAGGAGCAATGACAATTGGATTCTATATGGCCAAGGGAGAGTACATTGCAATCCAAGACTCCGACGATATCTCCCATTTGCAGCGGCTGGAAAAGCAAATCAATTATCTTGAAGCTCATCATAATATTGAATTGCTAGGCACAAACTATCACGTGTTCGAACATGACCCGAACGAGGTCGTTACAATCCCGAAGTGGCTTCGCTATGGAGAGCATATCCGTACAACCTATCGCAAGGGAGGGCACTGTGTATGTCATGGCACAATCATGATGCGCGGCGCTCTGTTCGATCGTATAGGCGGTCACACAAGACGTGTAAAAGGCGCGGAAGATTATGATTTTATTGCCCGTTCTCTGAATCCTAACCATTTGAATATTGAAAATATCCCTGACGTTCTCTATTACTACCGCAGTCACCCAAAACAACGCTCTCGAAAATATTTTTCAAAAAAGCAGGATCCATCGAATGAATCCTAATCGTATACGTGTAATGATGGTGATGGACAGCTTAGCCATCGGGGGTACAGAGACGCATGTGCTTAGCATTGTTAAAGCCCTTAAAAAGCGTGGAATTCACTCGATATACGCCGGCGCCAGCGGCAATATGTATGAGGCTTATGCACGAGCAGGATGTCAAATTCACGCTGTTGATTTATCGCCAGGAACACTTCTTCATTTGCAGAACCACATGCTTCCCAAAATCATCTCCTCATTAAAGCAAATCATGAAAACCCAGAAAATCAACGTCGTTCACGTTCACCAGTCACCGTCTGGCCTATACGCCGCAATGGCAGCAAAAGAGCTAGGAATTCCCGTTGTATTTACCGCTCATGGCACTTATTATCCTGAGGATCAATTGACTAGTATGAATCAATATAGTGACGCTGTCATTAGTGTAAGCCATCCAGTGAAGCAATTCTTGGAGAGCATGAATATTCAATCTGAGCTAATCCCAAATGGAGTAAATCCGGACGAGTTCATCGAAGTGGATTCCTCCTCTTTACGAAGCCGTCTCAGTATACCGGATCATGCAGACACCATCGTGTACGCCAGCAGGTTGTCATGGGACAAGGCTTATGTATGCACAATGCTCATCTGGGCCGCGAGAAGACTGCGCTTGGAAGGACGTTCTCAA
The DNA here is from genome assembly GCF_900102125.1 of Paenibacillus sp. cl6col. NCBI lineage: Bacteria > Bacillati > Bacillota > Bacilli > Caryophanales > Paenibacillaceae > Paenibacillus > Paenibacillus sp. cl6col. Next base: position 202,013 of record NZ_FNAZ01000009.1, on the reverse strand, counting down.
CTAAATATCGTCATCGTCGGAGATGGGCATCAATATCACGAAATTCGCGAATTGTCCAAAAGCATCGAATCTGAAATTGGACAACCGTTCATTCACATGGTAGGAAGTCAGAAAAAGGTACGCGATTATCTAAGTCTCGCCGATATTGTCGTCGGCACAGGGAGAGTAGCTTTGGAGGCAATGGCCTGCGGCAAGCCAGTAATCGCTATCGGCAACCATGGTTACTTCGGGCTTGTCACGCCATCAATATATGAACAGGCATGGAAGCAATATTTCGGTGACCATGCTTCTATCTGTAAGCCGTCCGAAGAGTTAATCGCGAATGAACTGCGCGAGGCATTGGCTAATAAAGCATCCTTGCGCAAGACCGGGTTACAGGGCCGTAAGTGGACGTTAGAGCATTTCGATATTCACAAAATCGTGAATCAGTTGGAAGATCTCTATCGACATGTAATCCTGCAAGCCGGCCAAGAGGAGGTGCAACACAAATGAGGAAAATACTATATCTGGGGTGGATTGGCTACAACAATTTCGGGGATGAATGGATGTGGAGCATGTTCCAGAACATGTCTCAGGCATATTTGGAACCGGATAAGTACGAAATTATTCCTTCATTGCCAGGTGTTGATGTGAACGATATCTCCCCTTATGACACCGTAGTGCTAGGCGGTGGTTCTCTTCTTATACCAGGGTATGTTGATATTATGTATCACGCTGCCAAGAAGAACAAAACAACAATTATCTGGGGCAGCGGGCATGATCGACTCAGTCGACTGATGATCAATGATGACCGCTCCTTAAGCCCTGAACCTGCAGCTGATAGTGCCGAATATCGCACAATGCTGCAAGAGGTTATCAGCAACGCATCATATTGCGGCATTCGAGGTCCATGGACTTACGAATACTTGTCCAACAACGGTGTACAAATGGATCGTGTATCCATTAGTGGGGATCCCGCCATGTTGGCCCCGCTCCCTACTTCAGACCATGCAGGTGTGAGACAAACTGGTGAACGCTGGATCGGTCTGAACTGGGGAACGTCTTATAATCGCATCTATGGACGCAATGAATCCGTTGTAGAAGATGAACTTGCCTATGCGGCGCAGCGCTGGATTCGAGAGGGATACAAGATCTACATTTATGTGGTATGGGGACCAGACCGTGAAGCCGCCAAACGTTTGCAGCAAAAAATCGGATTCCCGGACCATGTCGTATTCGATCAAGAGATTCATTCCCTTGACTCCTATTTAAAACTAGTACAAAGATTCGATTTCACTGTCAACCTGAAACTACACGCCAATGTATTGTCCGCTGCTGCAGGAATCCCATTCATCTGCTTGGGCTACCGCTTCAAATCATATGACTTTGTACATTCTATGAGTCTCCCATCTATTATCATACCAACTCATGCCGATTATATGGAGATAGCATTAATAGAAACAGCAAGCTACATTCAAGAAAATCGCGCGTCCCTCGTTAGTCATATGCAGGAGCTTCGAGAACGCGTGAAATTACAGCTTGTTACTCCTTTCGCAGACAAACTGCTGTAAAAGCAAGACGTAACATGTGCATGCAAGAAAGCCCTATGACATCGTCTAGGGCTTTCTTATATGTCCCTGAAATCAGGGGAAACCGTTAGTTTGCAGCATTCCAACTCTCTGCGATCTGAATAAGTTCTTCCTTCGTTAATGGGCTTTGCTTATTCGTAGAAATCCGATATTCAAGCTTCTTCTCTTTTACTTGCCACATCAATACATTCGAATATAGTGCATTGCTCCCTGTCGTATAAAACGCATCTAATCCACTTACACTCACCTTCTCCAGTTTTCCGCCGACAGGAGCAGCAGGTGATTTTTCAATAGTCAGAGGCTGAATTCTTGTCACTGTCAAGAAAATGAAGTCCGAATCCTTCGTATACATGACACCTGCCTCCCCGGCTTCCTTCCAGTTCAGCTTCTTCTGATACTCTTTTTTTCCTTTAGCTTCCTTTTTCATTTGGTCTAGAAGCACCCGATATGCCTCGCTGGAAAAATCAGGGTATGGAGGAGTGATTTCGCTTTTGATAAACTTATAACCTTCAGGCAAGAAAGCTGGCTTCGTAAACTTCGGAGCTTTATACTGAACAGCTTGTTTGAGAAGCTCCTCATAAGTTTCCCCGGTTATCGTTCTGAAACTAAAATTAATGGAGTTATCCTTGCTTGAATACGTAGCATAAAGCTCTCCATCCTTGATGATAAGCTCTCCATTTTGCTTGGCATCTTCCTTTTTCTGTGACTCCTTTTTCTTCGTGGACGCTCCGTTAGCTGCAGAAGCTTCCTTTGTTTCCTTTGCTTCCTTTGCCGTCACCACTTGGCTTATACTCATTGACATCGCAAGAACGGCGCACATGGTAATTAGAAATGATTTTGATTTCATGATTTGTCCATCCCTTTCTTCCCATTGTATTTGATGCCTATAATGGAACCAAATGAACTGACTCACCTGACCCTCACTATGTATAACACTTGGCACAAGTAAAACGGGACGGGAAAGATCAGTTTTTTAATTAAATTAAACGGCCCCTAGGGCCGCTTTCAAACATGCCTATTTCCCTACCATACTTTTCGCAATCTCAATAAACTCGGATTTGGATAGCTTACTTTCCGCTTCATCGGACAAAACATAATAAGAATTTTCCCCCTCCCTCATCCATTCCACTTGATGCTTGAAGCTGGCATTTTTCCCTTTTACATTTTCTTTGTACAGAACTTCCATCCCGTTCAACTTTAATTTGGAAACGGCAATTTCTGAAGTGTTTTGCGAGACCACTCGCGACTGAGTATGGTAAAACCCGATAAACTTTAGTTGATTTCCATTGTAATGGAAGTTCGCTCTTGAACTGCCTACTTCTTTCCAAGCAAGAGGTTTAATAAACAACTTTTGATTTTTTCCTTCTTGTATTGCCTGTTTTGCTTCTTTCTCCAATTGTTCTGCTAATCTTTTTATATCGTCAAATGGATATAAACTCGGAAATACCCATCCTGACTCAAACTTTAGCCCTGTTGGAGCATTTGCTATATCGACGGCAGGCACTCCAGCTTTATCCTTGATCTCCTGCTGCATACGATCATAATTGGTATGCACGACCGGATTATATTCAAAATTAACTCTATTTATTGTAGTCCAATGAGCAAACTGTTCATCTTCAACGTAATACGCAGCCCATTCTCCCGGCTTTAATTGTGCTTTCACCATTTCCCCATATTCCTTTAGTGTCTTATGTATGCGAATATCACCTGGAGTGTAATTCATTTCTCTTGTCTCAACAACGACATCTCCTTTGGAATTGATGATTTGAATAATTTTAGATGCCGCATATCCCGAGATAGAGGTTAACGCAACAATGATGGAGGTAAGAATTATGATCGTCTTTCTGCGCAATCTTGCTTTTGAACGATTCATGGATTTCCTATGTATGTGTAAACTATCAATGCGCTGCATAACGGGTTCGCGAATATCGATCATCAATTCAGTATCAAGTTCTCGCTCATATCGTCTTATTTCTTCATCTTCGAAAATAGATCTGATTCGCCCCATCGAACCCGCCCCCCTTCTTCAGTCATGAAATGCTGCAATTTGATTTTAGTACGTCCAAACCGTTTCTTCACTGTCTCCGTGCTTTTGTTCAGAATCTCACCGATCTCTGCAAAGGACTTTTCCTCAAATACGCGAAGAACTAATAAGTTCCGTTCCTCCACGCTAAGTTGCTTCAATGCGGAATGAAGCGGCTCATCAAATAATGACTTCCCGACGGTGTCTTCAGCACTCTCCGTTGTCGACTCTTGTGTAAACCACCATTTGAATTTTTGTTGGATGTTGCGCTTGCGAATTAGATTGAGGCAATAATGGTAAGCAATCTTATATAGCCAAGAAGAGAACAATACATTTGGCTTATACAAGTGAATTTTCTCGTAGGCTCTCACGAATATGTCCTGAACAGCATCTTCTGCTTCATGATTGTTTCCTAGCAGACGTGAGCAGTATCGAAATAACGGGTTTTGGTAGGTATTAATGATATGGATATACTCTTCGATTTGGCCTGCCTGCACCTGTTCAACAAACCCTTCAACAGACTCCATTCCAACTTTCCCCTCCTTCCCTCACCTATACAACACTTAAACTCACACAAAAGGGACATTGCCTAATAAAAAAGTTGCACCGCCTTCTGATCAGCAGTACAACTTTGATGGTAAGATTATGAAGCTGTGTTCCTGTTATTTGCGAAGCAGTCCCTCCGTTACACATTCAAGCAGCAGTTCCTTGACCTGATCGAACTTACCTCCAATTTCCTCTCTGTGCAATGACAGCAGCATAACCGAGCGCAGTAAACCGATAATGACTTCTGGGTCTTTATCAATAATGACCTGCTTCTCCTGCCACTGCTTAATCAGCTCGGCACCAGCTCGATTGTCAGCTTGAATATGTTCTTCCAACTTATCTTTAGGCAATTTTCTAATCAGCAATTCGTATTCGTCTCGTTGTTGAACTCGTTTCAGGAACGGATTTGTCTCCAGCATCTCAAATGACAAGTCGAACAGGCCCTTCAGCAGTTCCTTCGGAGATCGTTCACTGTTCAGCATTTCTCGAATCTTCTGATCCTTGAACGATTCTTCTTCTTGCATGATGGTATAATACAGTTCTTCCTTCGACTGGAAAAAGGCATAAAATGATCCCTTCGCGATGCCGCATGCCTTTACAATTTCATCAACACTCGTTTTTTTCAGTCCATATTGAGTGAACAGTTCCTTGCCTGTGGACATTAGGCATGTACGAACCGCTTCTCTTTCCATCTCACTAAACTTCGGAATAATGTCTCTCTCCTTTACTTCAGGCAGCGATATACCGCCTGGCGCACCGCATTCTCACGCGGATTATTGTCCATATACCCGCCTATCTCATTTAACCCGTAGGCATAACCCAGCTCATAGTCTGGGTCTGCATAGCAGAAGGAACCTCCGGCTCCCGGATGTCCGTATGCCCGGTGGCTGCTGCCGAACGTATGCCCTTCAATGGGCTTCCAGAATCCGACGGAATAAGCCAGCTTGGTTCGATTCACATGGTCATAGGCCCCTGATAATGGCAGCTCCGGTGGAGCCTCTAGTGTTCGAAGTACCGATTTGGACAACTTCAGCTTCTTGCCACCCGCAGCAAATTCACCATATATGGCAGCCATTGCGCGGACCTCGCCAATTCCATTGCCGGATGGAAATTCGATCGCCAGCATCTCACGACGGTTGAAGTTCTCATTCGCAACTAGCCGCTTCGGATCAACCATGCTCCGCGCTGTTAACGAGCGAGGGTTGAGGAACCCCAGCAGCATGGAGAAGGGAATCTCATGAATATGCTTCAAGATTTGAGCTGGGCTGTTAATGCCTCTCACCTGAGCCAGTCTTGCATCTGGCACCGAAGCAGGCAGACCAATATAGAATTCCGCATCAAGCGAACTCGCAATCTCCTCGTGGAAAAAACGGCCCAAGCTTCTTCCTCTTGGGTCTACTCGGCGTATAAGCTCACCGATATACCAACCAACTGTCCAAGCGTGGTAGCCATGCTTCACGCCTGGTGTCCATTCCGGCCTTGCGTTCGCAAGCTTATTGGCAACTTGAGCCGTATCTAAATCTGCAAACTTCTCCAATTGTAATGTATCTACCGTGCTCAGTCCAGCTTGATGCGACAACAACTGCCTAACTGTGATGCGTTCTTTGCCATGAACGGCGAATTCGGGCCAATAGGCACTGACTTGCTCATCATAATCGAGCAGCCCCCGTGATACCGCAAGTGCCCCTGCCAGAGCTGCGAAGCCCTTCGTGCTTGAAAATACCGGTACCATCGTATGTTCTTGCCATAATGTTCCGCTATAAGGGTCTGATACCCCGCCCCATAAATCTACAACCTTCTTGCCCTGTACATATACAGCACATGCTGCACCCGTTTCTTTGCGCTTTGTAAAGTTCCGTACGAACTCCTCTTCAACTTCTTCAAATCCTGCTGCCACCCAACCTTGTACATGAACCTGTGTCATTTGCTTCACGCTCCTATGTATGCTGCCAATAAACTTTCATTCATATGACTATTTTAGTTTGTTTAGTCATATAAACAATAACGCATCTTATTCCATTTGTATATAGACAAAAAAATAGACAGCTATCGGAGTCGGCGAACTGCCCAACTTCCTACGCTGTCTATCCTTCTGTGCGTCTGTACAGACTATAAAATCCCTACAGTAATTCATCCATTTGCTATCTGTACTCACTGGCTTTACTGGCTTTACTGGCTTTGCTGTCTATAATATCAATGTCTACGCTGGGGCAAAGCCCTTCTGGCTTATATGAAGTTGATCGGGAGCAAACACGCGGCTGAACCGATCATACACGAGCTGATATGCATCTGGCTCGTACCATTCTTCTAAACCGAGCTCCTCGTACAATCTGAATATTCCCAATTGTCTTGTTCTAGCTCCCCCGCTGCCATCACCCATTACGAAATCATCGATACAAATTCGATTCGTCAGACCTGCCAGCTTCTGTGGAAACGCCTCACTGCTTGGAAGAATGGGAGCGATCGTGGCCTGTGTCGGAATACCTGCCTGACGCAATTGTTCCAAAGCTCTCAATCTAGCCGCAATTGGCGGCGCCCCAGGCGTGAAATGCTTGCGAATCTCTTCTCTATCGGTCTCAATCGTCATACTTACGCGCACCTTGTCCTTCATCTGTTGCAGCAGATCGATATCCCGCTGAACAAGTGGGCTGCGTGTTTGTACCAAAAGGAAATCAGGCTGCTCATCAGCCATAACCTCCAGCAGCGAGCGCGTTACCTGTTCCTTATATTCGATCGGCTGATAGGGATCAGTACTCGATGACATGAAGATGGTGACATTGCCCTTCGTCTTCGCTCTCCTCAGTTCTTTACGCAGCACCACTGCCGCCTGCTGTTTAATATCGATCCAGCTGCCCCATTCCGCCTTGCGGAACTTAGCCACTGGCATTTGTCGCACATAACAATAAGAGCAGGCGAAAGAGCACCCGGTATATGGGTTCAGTGTATGGGAATAGTCGGCTAGGAATCCGGAACCTTTGTTCAGCAGCGTTTTCGGTGTAGTAAATTGCAAGTCAATCATTCGCCTCACTCCTCCCTTCGCCAGCGATCAATCTTTATCAACCTTCTACGTCATGACTTGTTCGCAGGCCGTTGTTCAACGTGCAGAAGACGCCTCTTCATCTCAAGCCCACCTCGATAGCCCGTTATAGAACCATCCTTCCCAATGACACGATGGCAGGGCACCGTAATCAGAATAGGATTCGCCCCGATTGCACTGCCAACGGCTCGCGCAGCCTTGGGCTTCTTTACCTGTTCTGCGATTTCAGAATAAGTTCGAGTTTCACCGTAGGGGATTGCACACAGTGCTTCCCATACTTCACATTGGAACGGAGTTCCCTGTATATCCAGCGGCACAGCGAATTCCGCACGATGCCCTGCCAAATATTCCGCTACTTCCGTAACATATGGACGCATACGTTCATCAGCACGTACTAGACCAGCAGCCGGATAGTGCCGCTCTGCCCATTGTCTAAGCTGTTCAAATGATTCATTCTGCCCACCAATATAACATACACCGCGTTCTGAAGCAGCAATATGCAGATGCCATGCATCATTTTGCAACAATGACCAATATATATTGAGGTTCTCAGTTCCCATGATTGTTCTCTCCTCCGCTTATCTCATCCTGATCGATATTCCATTCGCGCATCCGATAGGCTGCCGGTGTATGTCCGGTCATTTTTTTGAACAAGGTGATAAAATACGGGGTATTCGAAAGCCCTACTGTTTGTGCTATGTCCGCAACAGGATACTTGGAATGAATGAGTAGATGCTTGGCATGATGCATGCGCGTACGCTGAACATATTCCATCGGAGATACCCCCATTATCCGCTTAAATGTACGTTGCAAGTGATAAGGACTACCGTGACAAAATTCGGCGAGTGCTTGAAGCGTCAATGACTCCGCGTAACGACTGTGAATGCATTGAACGATCTGCAGAACCCATTCCTGATCCGGCATGCGCTCTCCTGATGGTTTGCACCGTTTGCACGGGCGAAATCCAGCCTTCTGTGCATGTTCCGCATTCTGAAATATACATATGTTCGCTCTAATTGGAGGTCTTGACTTGCATGAGGGTCTGCAGAAGATCCCTGTTGTCTTCACTGCATAGATGAAGTGGTGATCGTAGGATGAATCATTCCCTAAGATGGCCTGCCACTGTTCATCTGTCGCTATACCTAGCATGATGGTTGGCTTCCCCCCATCTTCAGACAAGCCTGTGAACCGAATAGGTTCGTTCCTCTCTGGCATAGAACTTCACCTCCTCTTCCAGTATAACCTGATAGACGGGGCTATGTACGCGAATAGGAATGGAAACGCAATATTTCGAAATCCATGTGATTCGGAAGTATGATACAACTATAATAGGAGATATTTCTCGTGCAGGGAGGGATAACATGACGATGGAACACAAGGAAAATCGGACGCGTTTGGAGGTTCCTAAGGAATTCAATTTCAACGAGAATCTGAACTACTTATCTCGTACGACCAATGAATGTCTATATGAGATACAACAACACAAGGTATGTAAGGCAATTCCTCTTGAACATAGTTCGCCAATCGTAGAAATTAGCGCCAATGAAGATCAATCTCTGAACATTGTCTATCTTGGAAATACGGTTCCTCGTAATCCGGAGGAACATCGTGCTGTCGAACATTACGTTCGAGATTGGTTCGACCTAGACACTGACTTGGCACCCTTTTACGCTCTGGCCCAGAACGATCCCTTGCTTCAACATGCTGTCCAGTCATTCTCTGGATTGCGAATCATTGGCATCCCTGACCTATTTGAAGCGATGAGCTGGGGAATTATTGGCCAGCAGATTAATCTTGCGTTTGCGTATACGTTGAAGCGGAGACTAGTCGAACATTTTGGCAAGCGAATTACATATGATGGGAACACCTACTGGATCTATCCTACTGCCCACGATATCGCTTCTCTAGCCGTCCAAGATCTGCAGCAATTGCGCATGACCGAACGAAAATGCGAGTACCTAATCCATACTGCACAGCTAATTGCCGATAAGCGATTGTCAAAAGAAATGCTGCTCGCGGCCGGCGACTTCAAGCAAGCCGAACAGATGTTGACGCAAATACGTGGAATCGGTCCATGGACGGCCAATTACGTACTCATGCGCTGCTTGCGAATGCCGTCTGCATTTCCGATTGATGATGTCGGACTTCATAATGCTATTCGCCATCGCCTCGGCTCCGACAGAAAGCCGACGAGGAGCGAATTGCGAGAGATGTCCGAGAAGTGGAGCGGCTGGGAAGCTTATGCGACATTTTACCTCTGGAGATATCTCTACTAATCCACAAACGATCCTATACAGCGGCAAGGATTATGGCATTAACACCAAATAGACCCGCCTTGCGTTCGAAGCAGGGCGGGTTTCCCATTCCTTATTTCTTGTATACAATTTTCTTGATGCTATCTACAGATAGGCAATATTGTTCAGATAACTGATCAATCGATGCCCCTTCACGGAAATAGTGCCGAATCTTCTCATTTCTAACTTGGAGCTCTCTTCGAATCCCAGAGTTTTCGCCCCATTTTTTACGAGATCCTTGCGGTGCTGGAATGTATATGAATTCACCACAGACGTATTTCTGTATTTCTAATAGCAGATGTTCTGGCAAGCATTCATTCGCCTTCATATATTTCATGATCCCTTCGCTCCTTAAAAAATTGGTCTCTTTTAAGGGAGCAAAGCCTACATTATAAACGTAAATTCACCATGAAAGTCAAAATGAAAGTGAACGGTTAAGCGATGTAACTCCACACAAGCAACCGTTCATGTCCATAATATAGACTTTGCATGGAGTAGTTCTAAGTCGATACGCATGTATAACAAACGATCCCCTCATTTCGTTATCTAGTAAAGTTTGAATATAACCAATTGTACCAGTATATCCCTTTACAATCAATGGAATGGCATCGTTTCCCCCTTTCTTACCTCTAAAGTGTATGAGCTGATGAAATGAAATTTAAATTTTGAAATTTACATAGTATTACATTGACATTTCAAACCTTCTATCCTATTATTCATACTAATCCTATCAGATTTAATATTTAACAACCGGTTGATTACGATTTCGTTAGGAGATTTTATTTAATTTTAATCCCGATTTATTCAATGTGTATTATGTGATTTTAAATGAACAGGAGACAAAAGAATAATGGCTGTGCTGAAACGCTTATTCGCCATGCTGGTCACACTATGGATCATTGTTACGCTGACCTTCGTGATCATGCACATGATCCCAGGTGATCCATTCGCTTCAGATTCGAAGACGCTGCCAGAGTCCGTATTGGATAACATGAGGGCAAGGTATAACCTGGATAAGCCTTTGCCTACACAGTACTTATTGTATTTGAAGAGCCTGCTCACCCTGGACTTAAGGCCATCGATCCAATCCAAGACTACGGATGTTAACACATTGATTGCCCGCGGATTTCTACCATCAGCGATACTCGGCATTCAATCGATGCTGCTTGCAATCGTGGTCGGAATCGGTCTAGGCACGGTTGCCGCCCTTCATCATAACCGCGCGCTGGATTTTGCAGCGATGATGATTGCGATGCTCGGTATCTCGATTCCCAGCTTCATCTTGGCACCATTGCTTATTAAGTACATGTCGGTGAAATGGGGTCTTCTACCCGTCGCTGCATGGGGAACATGGAAGCATACGGTTCTTCCCTCACTCGCGCTTGCAGTTACGCCGATCGCGATCATTGCCCGCTTCGTTCGAACGAGCATGTTGGAAGTACTGCAACAGGAATACATACATACAGCAGAAGCCAAGGGTCTGCCTACTTGGAAAATTGTGATTCGTCATGGATTGCGAAATTCCTTAATTCCTGTACTTTCCTTCATGGGCCCCCTGTTCGCATCCGTCCTCACAGGCACGTTTGTGGTGGAGAAGATCTTTGCGATCCCTGGTATCGGAAAATACTTCGTCGATAGTATTTTCAATCGGGACTATCCCGTCATTATGGGCACAACGATTTTTTACAGCGTCGTATTGGTCGTTACGTTATTTTTAATCGACATGTCTTACCGGATCGTTGATCCGCGAATTAAACTTGCTAGCAAAGGAGATTAGCATGAAAGCTTCATCAGCCGAATTGGATCATCTGTTCCATCCCATCGAACGCAGCCACCAAGCAGAGCATCAGCTCGCAACTCGCAGCGTTCCATTGTGGCAGGACAGATTGCGCAAGCTATCGCGCAACAAGCTCGCCGTACTCGGACTCGTGCTGCTGCTGGTCATTATTTTGCTCGCCGCGATTGGTCCATCGCTCGTTCCCTATTCTTCGAGCGCTCAATCGTTAACAGCTACGAACCTCCCCCCTTCCGGAGAACATTGGTTTGGAACTGACGATTTGGGACGCGATGTGTGGGCGCGAACTTGGGCAGGAGCACGTATCTCGCTTACGATCGGATTCGCAGCAGCGGCAATTGATCTTGTCGTCGGCATTTTAGTAGGTGGCATTTCAGGATATATGGCAGGTCGCGGCAGGCTCGGTGATCGCGTTGATAATGTGTTGATGCGCATTGTTGAAATTTTATACAGCATCCCTTACTTGCTCGTGATCATTTTGCTTCTTGTCGTTATGAAGCCAGGAATTTTCACCATGATTATCGCCCTATCTATAACAGGCTGGGTTGGAATGGCGCGTGTTGTACGTGGACAGATTCTACAGCTTAAGCAGCAAGAGTATGTACTTGCAGCGCATAAGCTTGGCACATCTCATGCTGGCATAATCTTTAAGCATCTGCTCCCGAATGCTGCGGGCATCATTATCGTCAACTTAACGTTTACAATTCCGGCGGCAATTTTCTCTGAATCATTTCTAAGTTTTCTCGGTCTAGGTGTACAAGCACCTGATGCCAGCTGGGGCACAATGGCCAACGATTCACTTGGCGTCATATTAAGCGGCCAATGGTGGCGACTGTTCTTCCCAGGATTGATGATTTCGCTCACCATGTTCGCTTTCAACGCATTTGGAGATGGATTGCAGGATGCCCTTGATCCACGATCACAACAATAAGGAGGTGCACTCATGAAGCATTTGCTCGAAGTTCAACAATTGCATATTGTATTCCAATCAAGAAATAGAGAGCTTCAAGCCGTGCGAGACGTGTCCTTCCATATTGATGAACGGGAAACACTCGCAATCGTCGGCGAGAGCGGCAGCGGCAAAAGCATAACCGCTCGAACCATTATGGGAATGCTCCCTGCTCCACATGCGAAGCTGAAGAGTGGAGACATTCATTTTCAAGGCCAAGACATCACTTCACTCTCTCGCTCTCAGATGAGGAAACTAAGGGGTTCCGAGATTGGTATGGTCTTTCAAGATCCGATGTCATCCTTGAATCCAACGATGAAGATCGGTACGCAGATCAGTGAAGGTTTGCGACAGCATCAGAAGCTTACCAGAACCGATGCACGAACGAGAACGATACAATTGCTGCAGCTCGTAGGCATTCCAGATGCGGAACGAAGATACAGTCAATACCCGCATGAATTTAGTGGAGGAATGCGGCAGCGTGTATCCATCGCTATTGCACTCGCCTGCAATCCCAAGCTGCTGATAGCGGATGAGCCTACGACCGCACTGGATGTCACGATTCAAGCCCAAATTCTTGACATGCTGACAACGCTGCAAGAACAGATGGGAAGCTCAATTCTGCTCATTACCCATGATCTCGGTGTCGTGGCTGAGGTCGCGCATCGCGTTGCAGTCATGTATGCCGGAATGATTGTGGAAACAGGAACAGTCGAAGATATCTTCGAGCGTCCGAAGCATCCATATACATGGGGCTTGCTTCAGTCCACGCCGAAGCTGGATACCTCCGAGGATGAACGGCTGACACCGATTGAAGGTTCTCCTCCAGAGTTATCCGAACCGATCACTGGCTGTCCCTTCGCGAAGAGATGTCCTTATACCATGCAGGTCTGCCTGCAGCATCTGCCGGACACCCATTCGTTCACAGATCAGCATAGCGCTCGCTGCTGGCTGAATGATCCCCGATCTCCAATCGGACACGGGACAGGCCCTGCAAGGAGGAATGAATATGTCGAAGCCTATTCTTGAGCTCCATCAACTGCATAAGCATTTTCGGACAGGTTCGAATCACAGCGTGAAATCAGTTGACGGAATCAGCTTATCCATCCTTCCCGGCGAGACGGTTGGCCTTGTTGGTGAGAGCGGCAGCGGCAAGTCAACATTAGGCAGAGTCGCTGTAGGCCTGCTGGAGCCTACAGCTGGAAAGGTGGTGTTCAATGGCAAGGAATTGGCTAGCGCACGTGGCCTGGAACGTCGTGAGCTGAATCGGAGCATGCAAATGATCTTTCAAGACCCGCATGCATCACTTAACCCTCGACTGCGTGTTGGCGACATTATTGCCGAAGGAATCGACGCACATCGCTTGGCAAGGGGCAAGGCCCGCAAAGAGCGCATTGCTGAGCTGCTTGAGAAAGTTGGGCTTCACCCGGATCATGCACTTCGCTTCCCGCACGAATTCAGCGGCGGGCAAAGACAGCGTATCGGCATCGCCCGCGCATTGGCCGTGAATCCGCAATTTATCGTCGCTGATGAACCGATCTCTGCACTCGATGTATCGATACAGGCGCAAATTGTAAATCTGATGAAGGATTTGCAAATCGAACAAGGCTTAAGTTATTTATTCATTGCCCATGACCTGGCGATGGTCAAACATATTAGTGATCGAATCGGCGTGATGTATTTAGGGAAAATGATGGAGCTGGCTGATCGAAGCTCATTATTCGCCAATCCGCTTCATCCATATACGCAGGCCTTATTGTCAGCAATTCCAACAACGAACCCTTCAAATAAGAGGCTTCGTGAACGTATTGTACTGCATGGCGATCCGCCAAGCCCGCTATCTCCGCCTACCGGATGTCCGTTCCATAGCAGATGTCCAGCAGCAACGGAGCTATGCGCAACTCAAATGCCGGAAGGCAAGCAAGTGTACAGCAATCACTGGGTTGCCTGCCACTTGTATTAAGAAGATCTATTACATATGAAGCTTTTTATTGGAGGAACGAGCATGAAAAAATGGAACCTAATGTTAGCAATTCTTATTTTAACCGCAACTGCCTTAACCGGATGCTCTGGAAGCAATAGCGGGACAGCGAAGGAATCATCTGCTGCCGGTACAGAATCCAGCGACAAGATTCCGCAAGTGATCACAACGAATCTATCGGGCGGCGAACCGTATACCCTAGATCCAGCTCTCGCTTCAGATACAACATCTTATTTTATTATCGATAACCTTTATGAAGGCCTCTACACATATGACAAAGCCGGCAAAATCGTAGAAGGTGCTGCAAGCAAAGTCGATGTATCTGCTGACGCCAAGACGTATACATTCACGATTCGCGATAATGCGAAGTGGTCGAACGGTGATCCTGTTACCGCACAAGATTTTGAATACGCTTGGAAACGGGTGCTGAATCCGAAGACAGCAGCGTACGACCCTTCCTCACTGTACTACATTAAAGGTGCAGAAGAGTACAACACAGGCAAAGGAAGCGCAGATGACGTAGGCGTTAAAGCCAAAGATGATCATACGTTGATCGTTGAATTGAAGGCACCGCTCGGTATCTTCCCGATTATCTCGATGGGACATGCGTATTTACCGGTTCGATCTACGGTCGTAGACAAAGACGAGAAATGGGCAGCTGAAGCGAGCACAATCGTCGGCAACGGCCCTTACACTTCGAAGGAATGGAAGCATAACGAAGTGATTACACTTGCAAAGAGCGATCATTACTGGAACAAAGACGCCATTTCGATGGATACCATCCATTTCAAAATGGTGCAAGATGCAACAACCTATTATCAAATGTACAAAACCGGCGACCTTGATTTGATTACAGCACTGCCAATCGACACACTGGATCAAGAGAAAGAAAATAAAGAATACTTGGCTCATCCTACGTTCAGTGTCTATACGTATTCGTTCAATGTAAATGAAAAACCATTTACGAATCCAAAAATTCGTCAAGCATTCTCCTATGCGATCGATCGCGAGACGCTGACGAAGAATGTAACGAAGGCAGGCGAACAGGCTGCTTACGGCTATGTGCCATACGGCATCAAGAACCCATCGGGCAATGACTTCCGTGATGATGCAGCTAAGTATTACGAGTTCAATCCTCAAAAAGCAAAAGAATTGCTCGCTGCAGGCTTGAAGGAAGAAGGATTGTCCGCTCTGCCGCCTGTTACATTCAAATTGAATTCTGCTGATAAGCACAAAAAAGTGGCTGAAGCATTGCAGGCAATGTTCAAAGAAAATCTCGGCGTTGAAGTGAAGCTCAAAGCACAAGAATGGAAAACGTATATTGATACGTTTAAGCAGAAGAACTTCCAAGTTGCACGTATGGGATGGGAAGGAATCTTCCTTGATCCGCTTGGCGTACTTGTTCACTATCAATCTTCGAACTCGAACAACTTCACAAATTGGAACAATAAACAGTATGATGACCTGATTGCAAAATCTACGTACGAGTTGGATCCTAACAAACGGGTTGAAATCCTCCAGCAAGCTGAAAAAGTATTGATGGAAGACTTGCCAATCATGCCGATCTTGTTCTCCGTGGATACAGCACTTGTAAGTCCAAAAGTAACAGGCATCGTGTTCGATGTTCGTTCTAATCCAGATCTGCGCTTCGCAAAGCGTGTTGAGCAATAATCATGTTGGCACGATACGCGGTATCGTCGATTATCGTCGTGGCCATCGTGTACATCATTAGTGCTCCCCCATTCGGGCTTATGAGTGATCGAATTGATGTAGGCAGTGTGAACAGATGCTTTCTGTATGGACTGATTCTATTGATTATTGGTGCATTCGCTTATGTTATGCGTACTGGATTTTTGAATCCAATTGTACGTGGAGCTTCTTCACTAGGCTCCATGTTCACAGCGACATCGAAAGCACTGCGCGAGGAAGATAGACATCTTCAAGCCGACACTTCACTTCAGCACTGGAAGTTGACAGTTAGCCGCAAGCTGAGCGCATATGCGCTTGGCTGTGGCAGCGGCATGTTAATCGGCGCGATTATCCTACAAATTCAATATTTCTAACCATGTGGCGCTATCAGGCTATCCCCTATTCTCAATAGGAGATAGCCTGTGCTTTACTACTTCATAAGCATTGGATGATTCCCGTCTGTACGGCTGATGCGATACGATTCTCTTAATCCTACTATTTTTCTAGTGATTACGCATAATAATGTGATATCCGTTATATTCATGCAGAAAATGCAAGCTTTTAGTCAAAAAATAGCTCTAATGGGGCTTGCAAAATAGCGTCCTGCACTATAAAGTGTTTATGCATCCTATATATGGGAATCACACGAATATTAAGGAGGATTGATTAATGATTGATTTTTTACGGAAAAATGTGTGGGCAGCAGCACTATTGTTGGCCCTCCGGCTTTATGTAGGCTACACCTGGGTTTCAGCCGGATTACACAAAATGACTGGTGGAGGCTTTGATGCAAGCGGATTTTTGAAAGGTGCTCTAGCAAAGGCTTCTGGCGAGAATCCTATTGTTCAGAGTTGGTGGGCGTCATTCCTCGAACATGTCGCAATCCCGAATGCCCAACTATTCAGCCTCGTGGTTCAATGGGGAGAACTTCTTGTCGGTATCGGCCTGATCGTAGGCGGGTTAACGAGAACTGCAGCATTTTTCGGCATTGTAATGAATATGTCATTTCTACTAAGTGGTTCTATCAGCGCCAATCCTATCATGATTATCCTTACGTTGTTCATTCTCGTCGCCTATACCAATGCAGGCCGCTTCGGAGTGGACCAACTGTTGTTCCGCAGACTGAAATTGACTCGCAGCCATTCACCTCAAAGCAGCACTTCAACCTCAGTAACCTCGTGAGTAACACAACTGCTCATCAACACGCTCACAATGGTAAACAACATAGCTCGATCACTATTGTTCTTTTTTTAGTCCTGCAAGTTATAGCGTATTTATTTTATTGACTATACAATTACAATTGTCAGCGTGACTCCCCAACCGCCTTTATTTAATCGCTTTAAATACACTCGATGTTGTAATCGTATCCAGCATTTCTTATTTACCTATACCTCATCAAAACATAAGCTTCCAATCAGTCTCCATCAATAAGGTATGTAATATTCACCTCTGTTTTCGCATATCTCCCATTTTATTTTGGTTCATCCTGTGCTAGGCTGAATGCACCGTAAACCATCCTTCTAACGGTTCCTGTCATTGAGCTGCTGCGAGAGAACACTTCTTAATAAGTGATTTCTTAGCGGCTCTATGGCAGCTAACCCATGATCGCAGTACAATATAGATGTCTAGATGGAAAATCAATGCAATGGGAGAGGATACTTTGATTGCAAATTCTATTGCCAGACTCGAAGCTGCCTTGAATACGGTGCCTGAACAGTTTCAAGCGCTGCAAGAGGAAGTCTATCAACCGCGTACACCAGGAAAATGGTCTCGCCTGCAAATTCTCGGACATCTATGTGATTCAGCAATCAACAATGTATCACGATTTATCCAGCTTCAGCAGAGTGGAATCGCCAATGTTTCGGCAGATCCACCAAGTATCACTCCATATAATCAGAACCATTGGGTTGATGCGCAGCAGTACAACAACGCGCCTATTGAAGACGTAATCAGATTATGGTGCAGCTTGAATCAAGCCGTCCTTCGAGTGATCACACATCTCTCTCAACCAAGCCTTGATGTGCGCTGCAAACTCCCTGACGGACAAATCGTGACCTTGGAATGGTTGATTCAAGACTACGTGGCGCATATGGAGCATCACCTGCACCAAATTTTCAGCAAGAGATCTTGCCTTCCAGTTCATAAATTAAAATGAAAAAAGGACGGTTAACATACCGTCCTGTCCTTTTTAGATCTATAACTTTGTGAGCACCACATCACTTGGTACCTACCCGCTTAGCCAGCTCAGTCAGATCATGCCCTTTCAACGCTCCTTCAACCAATTCTGGCAGCAAGCTTGGTGTACAAGCGAAACATGGTGTTCCATCCCGCGCTAGAATCTTAGCAAGATTCTCATCATAGAAGGGCTGGCCTTGATCAGATAGCGCGAGCAGGCACATCGTCCTTACCCCTGCTTCCCTTAGCTCCTTCATCCGGCGAATGAGCGCTCCACGATTGCCGCCTTCATACAAGTCGGACACAATGATGAACAATGTCTTCTTCGGCTCCGATATGTACTGCTCACAGTACGCCACCGATTTGTTAATATCCGTTCCGCCGCCCAATTGAATCCCGAACAGCATGTCAACCGGATCATTAGCACACTGTTCTGTAAGATCAACCACTTCGGTATCGAATACGACAACCCGTGTGTCCAACGACGGAATCGATGCAAATATTGACCCAATAACAGACGCCCATATTACGGAGTCCGCCATCGATCCGCTCTGATCGATATCTACGATGACCGTCCATTCTTTATTGCGCTGTGCGCGGTCGAAGAAATAGAACCGCTCCGGAATGATCTGTTTCCGCTCCATATCATAATGCTTCAGGTTGCGCGAAATGGTTCTCTTCCAATCGATACCGCTTACAGACGGAAGTGGAGAATGCTGTCTTCGATTTAGCGCCCCCGTAACCGCTCGACGTATATCATTTTCTAGCAGCTTCACGAGATCATCCACAACCGCCTGTACAAGCATGCGTGCCGTATCCTTAGTCTTCTCAGGGATTTTGCCCTTCAATGATAGCAACGTGCCCACTAATTGAATATCTGGCTTTACTTGTGCCAGAACCTCCGGTTCAAACAGCAGCTGCTTCCATCCTTTTCGCTCCATCGCATCATGCTGAATGATCGATACGACATCTTCAGGGAAGAAGGAACGCACATCTCCAAGCCATTTCGATAAGCGAGGTGCTGATTTGCCTAGTCCTGCGCCCTTGCCGCCAGCAGATGAGCCGGATCCACCTTGTGAATCAGTCGTCTCGTCATAGATTGCAGCTAATGCTTGATCCATGATCTGTTCTTCTTCCGACAGATGGGTACAACCATTCATGGAATAGCTGGACAGCTGCGCCTCCGCTGGCTGGCCGAGGATGAGCCGCCAACGTGTAAGTGCTTGTGATTCAGCGAATGTGCTCATGTTATATGTCCCCAAAATCAAAATCATTCAATTCGTCAATCATGCTCGCTTCTTCCTCCTTCAACTCACCCATAAGCAGCTCTTCGGCCTGTTCGGGTTGGACGCCCCACAATTCCCCAAGCAGCTCTGCTATCATCGCCTTCTCTCTCGGATCGAATGTGCTGAATGCTCGCCGCAGGAAGACGAGTGCTCTTACAAACTCGCTATCATCAAGAGATAGAATATATTCATTCAACTGTTCCCAGAGCGTCATGCGTGACAACAGCGCATATCGATTGCGCATTGATAATCCTTCGAACCACCCCGCACCCAGCTCTGCTGGGATACCTGGGGACAAGCGGCGTGACACCTCCTCTGCACATTGCTGTGCAGAGATGACGTTGCGTTCCATCAATATGGCACAGGCAAATCCGCATAACCGTGGATTCCGATCATCCCGCTCTGCCAAGTGTTGCAATTCTTGCAGCCATAGCGCTTCATCAACCCGTTCGCTATGATCGAGTGATATGCTGTTCAACTCGTTCATAGCGATGATCATGGCATTGGCAGCCTCATCATTGCAGCTGCTGGCATCGAGCAGGAACAGACAAGCGCGGAAGAACAGCTGCTCCAGCAGCGGCAGCAATGGCGTCATATCGATACGTCTTATATCACCGTAACGGATAATTGTAGATAGGTCTCTTGCAGCCGCCGCAATCTGAACGACATCCCGACTGTCCACTGCCAGCCGCTGCAGCGCTTGGCGAGCGGCTTCCATCTGCGTCAGCATGCCGCACTCGCAGGCGACGCGGATTAGCTTGGATGCCTCGTCAATCGTTACGCAGCCATCCAGCCTCTGCTGAAGCACGTAAGCAGCAGCTACCTCAACTGTCTCCCCCAGCAATGTCGATTCGACGACTTCAATTTCTACTTCCGGCGTCCATTGAAGAACCCAATGCTCGGCCCAGGTTGCTTGCTCTTGCGCGCTCGGCTTCTGCTTCGCAAGCGATATACCAAGCAGAGTTAGCCGATGGAGTAGAAATGAGCGATTCAAGTCAAGAAATGCAGCTTCTTCCGAGCTGACACGACGATTCTCGCGCAGATCAAGCGCCAGATCGGTCGCCACGGCCGTCTTGTACTTCTCCAGCTTCAGCTTGCGCAGCCAACGGTTCAGATCATCCTGAATCGGTGTCTGGCTAACACCATCAGCAAGTGATCCAATTGCAGTTCCGATATCAATTCGCGCTAATGCTTCAGCGATGACAGACAGTTCACCGCGACCGAGCAGTGTAAGTGCCGCATCACGTAAATCCAGCAAGGTCGGCGCACTCCCTCCGTGTAAGGAGGCAAGCGATTGCGCCAGACGTACGGCTTCAATTACCTCTGCTGTTGAGCGATGCGTCCCTGATTCACGCAGTTGACGGGCAACTGCTGATAAATAATGCATGGGCAGATCAGCAAGCGTGCCGTCCAGCATGTGCTCCCACATCAACTGGAAGTAGCCAGGCGCATGATTACCCGCTCCATAACCTGAGCGTGAGGACAATCGATAATAGGAATAAGGCATCAGGGTAAGCTTCGAGCTCCGCTTCGGCAGCTGCGCCACTTCTTCATCCGTCATCGCTGCCGTTAGATCCGCCAGTGCAGAAGCATGATACGCACCGCATATAACGACGATTTTTTCAGGAGCATGGCCTGCGTTTATCGTGTCTTGGATGCTCCGCCGCATATATGCTTCTCTAATCGCGTTGTAGGCATACTCCGTGCGATCGGTCAGTCGTTCTGTCTCTTCTGTTAACAGCCGCATCTCAGCGGAAAAAGCCAATATGGAATCACGATAGGCACCCGGGTTCAAGTTGTGCTCGTAGTTTCGTTCCCAATACGTATCATAGTCAGGCTCCCCTGCCAGCTCGGCAATTCGGCCGTAAATCGAGCGCTGTTCCCCTTCCTGTATCCGTTGTTCAGATGATTCAGTCTCCATGCTGTCACTTTCCTCATCAGCAGAATCTGCGCGATGCCGTGTTTCCTGCAAAGCAAGCGTGACAGAGGATGGAAGATCGATAAATGCAGCTTGTGCGCCATGTTGCTCTGCCCATCTCATGGCTTGCAGCTCTGGCGAATAAGCGGAAAATGGCCACATGACCGTCCGCACGGGCAAGTCATCCGTAAAGGCCAAAATGGCGATAGGCGGCTTCGTTACTTCGTTCGTCAAATGACAGATGACCGGCGTCGCATCCGAGGGGCCTTCGATAAGCACAGCTGTAGGCTGTATCCGCTCCAGTTCATCCAACATATGCTTCGCGCCGCCCGGCGATAAGTGCCGAACCCCGAATATGTTCACGGCAGAAGCCGCAACCACGCTCATCACTCGTTCAGCTCCTTACAAGCCGTGTATAGTCCGCGCCATTCCGCGCCGCGCTTTTTCATCACGTTGTCGAGATATTCCTTCCAGACGAGTTTATCCTTAACATCATCCTTCACGATGGCTCCCTGGAGTCCAGCCGCCAAGTCTTCATCGCTCAGTTCTCCGCTTCCGAAGCTTGCTGCAAGCGCCATGCTGTTCGTGAGCAGGGATATCGCTTCTGCCGTCGATATGACACCCGCCGGAGACTTCACCTTCTCCTTTCTGTCAACCGTCATGCCGCTGCGCAGCTCACGGAATATGGTCACAACCTTGTGAAGCGCCTCATCAGAAGGAGCAGCTGTCTGCAAATCATAAGCGGAAGCGATCTCCTGAACGCGCTTCTTCACGATCTCAACCTCGGTATTCATATCCGATGGCGTTGGCAGCACAATAATATTGAATCGGCGCTTCAGGGCAGCCGACATCTCATTGACTCCGCGATCTCTTGTATTTGCTGTCGCAATGATGGAGAAGCCCTTGCGCGCATTTACTTCCTTGCCGAGCTCAGGCACAGATATTGTCTTCTCGGAAAGTATCGAGATAAGTGCATCCTGCACCTCAGAGGCGCAGCGAGATATTTCCTCAAATCTAGCGATCCCACCAGCCTCCATCGCCCGCATAATTGGGCTCTGAACAAGCGCTTCCGGCGTAGGTCCGTTCGCAAGGAGCATCGCGTAATTCCACGAGTACCGTACATGTTCTTCGCTCGTTCCAGCAGTTCCTTGTACGACAAGACCGGAATTACCGTAAATGGCGGCAGTCAAATTCTCGGAAAGCCATGACTTGGCTGTACCCGGTTCCCCGATCAGAAGGAGTGCTCGGTCTGTCACAAGTGTTGCAATCGCCATTTCCACTAATCGTCTGTTGCCGATATATTTGGGTGTAATTGTCGTCTTTCCTGCCTTGCCTCCCGTGATGAACGTGAGCACCGCTTGCGGAGACATTTGCCATCCTGTTGGAATCTTTCCTTTGTCCGCCTTGCGTAGTGCCGCAATCTCATCCTCATACAAGCGCTCGGCTGAGAGTCGCATGATATCCTGCATTTGCTGTTGGCTCGTTGCCATCTCATCATCTCCCCTGACGTTTAATCTCGTTACACGCACCTGTCTTATAACTCTGACAATGCGCCCGCAATTCTTCAATTTCCGTGTTAGAAGGAATCAGCGCTATACCGATTCTGACGCAACCACTGCTTGCTTCTTCTCCATCTGTTCCACGACATAGCGCAGTTGTTCGCCAGCCGAATACTTGTATATAGGAAGAACCTCTGACAAGCGGGCGTGATACGAAGCTGGCAGCTCATATAAGCACGCATACACATTTCCATCAAATGTGTAACAATTCGAATTTTTTTTGTTCTCGATAGCCCCCACTAAAGCTTCCCACATTACTTCTTCAGGCAAGTCAGATCGTTTCAATCCAGACAAAATCAAGCCAGCGTACGTATTGCGGAATTCAGGATGCTGCTCCAACTTCCTCAACATAAACTTGGCGCTTATTTCGTGTCCCGGCCGTGCAAAAGCACATACGAGCTCAAGCTCATTCTGCTCAATGAACCAATCCAGCCAGCGCTCATCCCATGCAGCAAGAATAAGCGGAAGTGGTTGAATGACAATCGTGTATAGTGACATCATTCCGTTGGAATAGCTCCACTCTGCAGGCACCTCAACATATTCTCTGGACAGTACCAGTGCTTCGATTGTGGAGCACAGTTCCTTCTTCCTTCTCTGCATCTCTTTGTTCGTCTGCATCTTCCACTTGTTCCGCATCGATTCTACATAGTGATCGTACATTGCCTCTGGTGATAACAGATTGAACGAGGCGCGAACAGCATAAGACATGAAGCGTACGTCAAGATCTTCAATTTTTCGCAAATGAGCAAGTGCCTCTTCCGAATTCTCTGTCTCCATATACCAAGCGACAGTGTGGATCAGCTCCAGCCATTGGAAAGGTCTATATTCTTCATAGCGGCCCACGAAATTCGCATATACGTCGTAGAGTTCTGCGCACCGCTTCTCATGCAATGCACGAACTACATATCGGATCCTCGTCCAAGCCGCCTCCAGCTTCTTCTTATCGTCTGCTAGTTCCAACGCTGCGCTCAAATCGCGATCCAAATCCTGCACCAACAGGGCAGTCAGCTGCGGATGATCACATTCAGCTGCCGCTTCTGAGGCAAGTTCAATATCCTTGCCGGCAAACGCTTCATGCAACCGTTCCACCGCTCTGTCTGATCCATAGATCGCAAGCGTATGATACGCGGATTCCCGAATCGCCTTCTTCTTCTCTTTCGTCCATTCAAGAACTGATTCTTCATATTGGATATAGGCTGACAACAATCGGATTGCTGTCGCTCTCACTTCATCCGAGCCGGACTGTGCCGCTTCATAGATAAACGATGCCACGTCTTCTCCGCCGACGGTACCGATGACACGAAGCTTTCTCGCTTCCAGCTTGCCGCCATCGATTTGGAATGTCTTCATCAGATGTGGTACGACTTGCGATCCGTAGGAAGGAAGAATCTTATCCGTAGTTAGATCAGCAATTTCCGTATACGGGTCTCCAAGGGCTGCAATCGCGTACTGCAACAAGCGAAGATCCGCGAACATACCGTCCTCGAATGCCTGTAAGATCACTTCATAGCGTCCTCCGCCTGTTGTCGTTAGTGCTTCTTGCACCGCCGCCAGCTTGCGGTAAGACAGCTTCGTAGACAGATTGCTCGGATAGCTCTCCATGTCAGTCAACTGCCCTGCCGGAGCCGAGCTTCCCTGCGTATATAAGACGGAATGAAGGAGCATTCCAATGTCCTGCAGCGTCTCCGCTGAAGACTGCTCCTTGCCCGCAGGAGGCTCAATTAATGATGCAATTCCTTCTGCCAGCCGCTTGAAAATGGGGGCCCGCTCACCTAGCTGCTGGAACTGCGGAAGTAGTCGTTTTAGACGGAAGTCGCCGACTGCCAAATCACTGCCTGCAATATACAGTCGCCGTACTTCTTGATGAAGCTCTTGCAACAATGCTGTACTCATGGCCAATCCTCCTTAATACATGAGACGGATCATTTCCGCATCCTTCATTATTGTTAATGGCTGTGCAAGCAATCGTCCGCTTGCAAGTCGGTGCTCGAACATGACCAGCATCGAAGCATCCTTCGTCCAATCAGCAGGGAGCAGCGGGAGCAGAGACACTGTGGAATGATGAGAAGCGCACACATCATCCAGCACGATCTGCTGGCCCGCTTCATCCAACAATACATATTCATTCTGATCTGTCTGCTTTATGTCTGACACATGAAGGAGCATCACTGGATTTTTATCGCCGAGCGGATTTTTCAGCTGATTTTTCACTTTCTTGAGTACATCAGCATACGAACGCTGTGCATGTGCGGACAAGCATTCCACATCTTCCGCTCCTACTACTCTAGTAATCAATTCATCCCAGCGTACTCTGCGATTCATCTCTCCCGGATATCGATAGAGCGTCTTCACTTGTGCAACATCGAAGAAGCTATCATCTGCACGCATTTGCTTAGCCGCCTTATACGGACGATACTGCATCGTGCGATGAATATCACCAGTTTCTCTCTCCATCCAATAGCCCTGATCGACATATTCTTGTCGAGCTTGATCATCGTAGCTGAGGAAGGAGAGTTGAATAAGCTCCACATTCTCGCTCATCAATCCGCATTCTTTCAATTCGTTAAGCTGCCATGCATGACCCAGCCACTCTTCTACGGTGCTCTCGTGATCCAGTGCCAGTTCCGGATCATCCAGCTTCGCAGTCAGATGGCTCCGCCCCTTCTTAATGAAGGCATGTAGGAGAGTCAACTGCTCCATTACATTGGTATAGATGGTTTCTCGATCTTCATCACTCGATAAATATAAGGCCAGTCTGCGTAGTTCATTCTGCGCTCCAGGCAAATAGTGATTCCCTAGCTGCTTGGCATGATCCTGAATCATCTTAATCGTCTTCGTATCAATCGTACCGATGCCCCCACGCACGAGCGACAGCACCAGCTTCTCTAACGTCTCCAGTCCGTCCAGCTGTGCCTGAACTTTCTTCTTCAGCGCGGACTTGTTTACTTTCTTCGGCTTTGGCTCAGCATCATCCGCTGCTTGCTGCTGCTTCTTCTCTTCGCGTTTCTCGGCCTTCTCCCGCTTGGAGAGGATATCCTCAGGCACAGGCGCTGTTGCGAACTCCCCTCCGCCTACATAAGCATATAGCAGCCCAAGCGCATGCTTGCATGGCAGCTGCCTGCTTGGACAGGAACAGCGCAGAATTGGCTTCTCAGGCTGGATGAAGTCTGCCGAGCATTGATAATTCGATTTGCCGCTGCCCGAGCATTCCCCAAATAAGAGTGAACCGTCCTCTGAGCGGTTCAACTGTACGAAGCTCCGCTTTTTCACGAGCCCCTGTCCATTCTTGATGGCTGAGGCGTTCGGGGCAAGTGAATCTACGTATGACTCTGTAATTTCGATCATGTTGATTCCTCCTATCTGTCCAATGTCAACTATCCTTTTTATGTACTCGATTCCTATTCATACAACCACTTGCCAAAGTAATGTTCAACCGCATGATCGGAATACCCATCCACTCCACGCCAGTTTACAACAGCGAAGAAGTCGTTTTTCCCACCCCTGCCTGGCCTGTTCTCCGAACCAGCTCGCAGCACACCCGCATAAGACAAAATTTCCATCATCACATCGCGTTCCTGTTTATTGGATGGCAGCACATTGCTTAAGTTCTTCTCCAATTGACGCGCAGCATCGCTAGGCTGGCAGCTTTTTATCGCGGTCAGCATATGTTTGAGAATGGTCACATCCTCTTCCGTAACGTCAACTGTCCCTTCTGCTAGGAGCTGTTCCAGATCTAATAGACAATATAGGATATGGTTAAGACGAACGCCTCCCCATTTCATCCGCTCGAAATTCAGAACATTGATATCTTCATTCGTATAGGATTCAAGAACGGCAATCCCGCTCTTGTCACATTCATAGCAATCCCCATACATCGCGTATGTGCTGCTCTTGCATCTACCGATATTGCTCTCAAATGGATGGGGTAGCAAACTATGTGTTAGTGCCCAACTGGAGAGCGCACTTCGCAAATGCACCTTACGCGTAGACAGGCTGTGCAGGAAGGCTTGTGCCACCATCTCCTTCGTAATCAATTTATGCAATTCTACGATACGCAGCACACATTCATCGTGACTCATTGTCACGGGATCGAACATCAGACCTTTGCCCTTAGCGTACTCGAAATCCTCCCCAGCGAACGTTATCGTACGAGTATCTTTCCATCCCGCACTGCTCCAAAACGTTTTCATCAGTATCTGCTTCGCCTTCTTGTCCACTCCGTCCTCCTTCAAATTTACCGCATTCGTGTCATTTTGATGAAAATTTGCGAACATATGTTTCCTTTGATTGTGAAAAAAAACGCCGAAAGCAGTGCTTCGACGAATCTCTTCTTCATAATAACGAATTTATAAGCTCACAGAACAGGTCTCTTAGTCCCATTCCTTTCGTTTCTTCATTGCAAATTTATAGGAATATAGTACCACCTGCATATTCAGAACTACTTACAGATTGTTCTCGCGAGTGCGATCACAGCCATTATGCCCCTCTCCAATAGCTTACCTCCCCTAGTGGATATAAACAGTTATAGTACGTGTTGACCTGCGATTTCTTCCAGTCTATAAAACATGAATAATCCCCTCCAATATTATTGGAGAGGGATCATAAAAGTAAAATTCCTTCGTTTCTACTCTATCGGTTCATGCAACCATGAGATCATGATATCGTCTGCCCTCGAGCTTCATCCCAAGCAGATTTGAAAGCTGCAATGCTTGGAAATCGTTGTTCTCTATCCTGCTGAACGGCTTGCAGAGCGATCTCATACAGCACTTGTCCCGCTTCCCAGCGTTCCAAAGCGTGATTTCGTTCCCCACCTAACAGTCCAAAAGCAATGGCTCCTAAATTATACACATTCGTTCGGGAATCGATCAGCGCGCCTAATTCGTATTCCTCTGGCGATTTGGATCGCATCGCTCCCCAGAATTGTTCCCCGATATCATTGATAGCAGGAGATCTCCGATAAAAGTCGATATCACAAATCTTCGTTCGATTGGTTATGAAATCATATAAGATACTTCCATCATAAAAGTCTACAGCCACATATCCCTGTGCCTCCACATGCTCATGAAATGAGAAAATGACATCCAAAGAGTTCAATCTCTGCTGCATGGATAGGTGACGGTGGCGATAAAATGGAGATCTTGGATCATGGTACTTTGCTGGTGGCGGGAATGACCAGTGAGAATGTAGACATTCCCCTTCGAACCACTCAAATACGCCTGCATATCCACCACCCTGAACATCAAAGTGTTCCACGAGTTCAATCAAGTTCGGATGCTTCAGTTCCGTATATAACGGAATCGCCGCCTTTAACCGCTCGATGGCAGCTTCCGGCTCGCCCATATACTCCTTCGTTCTAGCACCTGCATATTTAATAAATCGCTTGCGTCCTTTTTGCTCAACGCCAAACGCAATATTCCCAGAATCCTGCTCGTCGAATACGCAGAATGCATGTCCATACTTGTAAATCCAATCGAAAGAATGAGCTTCCTTGAGCTCAAATGATACATTTCCTAGCTGAAGCGTTACAGAAGTGAATGATTGTGTTGTCACGATGCTTCCCCTCTCATCCTATCGGGGCTGCCGCAGTTTCGTGGGCTACTTATGCGTTGACCCCATCTCGTTGATACACCCAATTCATATTCGTCATTTTTGCCATAGCACAACGCCTCCTTCACTTTTCACGTTCCACCACCGTATCACATTCATAAACCGCGTACAATAGAAATCCGATTAGGATTGCTTCCTTTCTATCACAACATCGTTGTACGCTCTCAACGGCCTGTCCTCGAAGAAATCGATAATCATCTCATTGAAAATATCTCTGCGCATTGTGCTCAGCGGATCATAAGCATCTCTGAACAAGGCAAGAGTTGCATGATTAATATGATTATAAATGGTACGAGACCCTTTCCCCTCGTCAATACCAGTCATTATCTTTCTTTCTCCTCCCATGACTAAAGCTGGTGACTGAATGCGGTACAGTTCATTCGTATGCGTCGGGAAAGGAGCCGTCTTCATAGCAAGGAGCATCTTCTTATCAATTGAGAAAGAATTGCGTAATATTTGCTGTGTATATGGATCATCCTTATAAAACTTCATCATGAGATTCACGATCGTACGGTAAGGAAGCAGGCTGAAAAGAAAATTGGAAATGGACAGCACCCAGCCTGCTGCAACCGTCGGCATTTCACTATAGCTGTTCGATATGACTAGCTTATCTATATATTGTGGATACCGGATCGCAAGCAGGGTCGCCAATTGTCCGCCCTGCGAGACACCGATGACATGTACTTTGTTCAGCCCAAGCTCATCCAAGAAACACTTCAAATCTTCAACAATCACGTAATGATCATATTTGCCTTCTGGAAATTCCTTAGTAGAATCGCCATGCCCCCTATAATCCGGCATTATCATGCTGTACCGTGCTGAGAAGGCTTCGAATTGCGGTTCCCACATTCGCCATGATGATCCACTGCCATGTAGGAATAAGACAGGCAAACCCTTCCCCTTACTCTCATAATGCATGAGCATCCCATTCACAGCTGCCTTCGGCATGATGTTGTCTCCCCCTAGTTATGACTGTCCTTATGTTGACGTTGTTCCTGCCACTGAACTAGAATTTGCTTCATTTGGTGGACGACAAAATCAAAAAACTCGATGCTTTCATCCATTTTCATTTTTGCTTGTTCATCCGATGCGATGGACTTCGCCCGCCTCACGTAATTCCCCATCATTCCCCCTTGCGCAATGCTCGTATGCAAAATCGATGTCCAAGCATCCGGATGCAGTTCGTAGTAATCCCGTTTGCTTCCAGGGATACCTACTTTGCGAAATAAGGATACTTGAACCCCTTGACGGACAGATAAGGATGCTGTGCCTTTACTAATCTGCAAGTCCAGCACCATTTGATCAAGCGAACGCGGTTCTCCTGCTAGCAGCAGATAGCCCCATATTTTCCCGAGTGAGCGCGCACCCCCTGATGATTCGATATACGTTCCGAAATCCTCGATCAAAGACTGCTGAGCATCGTTCAACTTGAAATTCCCCATGACAACACCCTCTAATGTTTAATTAATTTAATATATATTAAACACAGAAAACAAAAAAAATTCAATCTTCTTTTTCTTTTTTCGACGTAACAATCATGAGTGAAGAAAATATCTGGTATAATTCATAAAAATAAAGGTGAAACAGTCCATTGCGCGATAAGAACTCAAATTAGATAAATACAAATTAGATAAATAGACTGATTGGGGTGAATGTTATGAAATCCGAACTGTGAGCGATTGATTATTCGCATCCCAATAAGCGCAGTATGGGGTATACCATTTTATTGATTCTATCGTTGTTTCTCGTATCTACAAATTTGCGAGCCGCTATTACGTCCATTTCCCCGCTGCTGGAAGACATTCAGAAAGATTTGGGAATGAACGGGATGTCGGCTAGCCTGCTAACGACCATTCCACTGTTCTGCATGGGAATATTCGCTCCTATGGCGGCCAGCTTGAGCGATCGATTGGGAATGGAAAGAGCGATCACCGTGTGCATCGGACTAATCGGCATCGCGACGGCCGCTCGCTTCTTCGCGTCACCTCCTTCCTGCTCTTGCTTACCGCATTGCTTGCCGGTATCGGGATTGCGGTTGCCGGTCCGCTGATCTCTGGTTTCATCAAGCATCATTTCCCTGCTCACGCCTCATCGATAGTCGGCGTCTATTTAACCGGCATGGGCATCGGCGCTTCGATCAGCTCCGCCTTCGCGATACCGATTGAGCGTGCCGCACACGGATCATGGAGCACGGCGCTTGGCATCTGGTCCATTTTCGCGGTTATCGGGATACTTGCGTGGTGGCCGATTATTCGAAAGCATGCGTCAACTGACCATCACGACGCATCGTCTCGCAAGCAATCGAGCAAGCTTCCGTGGAATAATAAGCAAGCATGGCTATTCCTCATTATTTTTGGACTGCAATCCGGCATCTACTACACCGCTGCTACCTGGCTTGCCCCCCGTGCTCAGGAGATTGGGATGGATGCGGCAACTGCAGGGACGCTAGTAACAGTATATTCGATCATGCAGATGATCGCAGGCTTGGTGACGCCTCTTATGTTGAATCGTACCACTTCTCGCAAGTCATGGCTGTTAGCCTTTTCCATATGCAGTCTGGCAGGATGCAGCGCGCTTTCTTATTTTCCTGCCGAGGTGAATCCATTTCTGTCGGCAGCAGTGATGGGGATTGGAGCGGGCGGCCTGTTCTCGATTGCGTTAATCCTGCCTCTCGATGTAACAAGCACTTCGCGCGACGCAAGTCTATGGACGGCCATGATTCAGTTCGGCGGATATTTGATAGGCGGATTACTCCCCTTGGTTTCCGGAGTCTTTTACGACATCGGCGGAAGCTATCAAGCCTCCTTTCTCACTCTAATCTTCACCAGTCTGATTCTTATCGCGGTATCCGTATTCTACCGCGGCAAGCGGTACACACATTATTCGCAACAATAAGACGGTTGCTCTTCCATCAAGAGGAGCAACCGTCTTATTGTTGATTATCGTACCCTTACCTGCATTATTCTTCCTTGTCCACATCGATATCTTTCACTTCTTCAGGCAGTTCCTTCGAAGCACCAGGTACATCACGTTGCTTGTAGCGAATATCTTCCGATGAGTAAACGCCAATATGTACGGTTCCCCCGTTGGCAAAGGCTCGGATCAATATCGGTTGATTGTAAATATTATGGAAGGTAAAGTCGGGTCCATTCCAGCTTACCGTTGCATCACGACCAGGCGGTACATAGGTTACATTCCTAGAGTGAGAGTAGCGCTTCACAATCTGTAGCCCTGCGCGGTCGACAGCGTTGAACAGGGTGGATGATATCTGACATATGCCGCCCCCTATTCCTTCTGACAATTCCCCCTTCACGATGATAGGCGCACGCACATACCCTCTCTCTTGCGTGCGCTGCCCAACAACTTCATTAAAGGAGAACGTCTCTCCTGGAAATAGGACGTGATTGTTAATCGCCTCTGTAGCAAGCTTTATATTCATAGAACGGTTTTTATTGTTCGTATTATAGAAGGTTGTGTAATGACCAATTTCCTTCTCACGAATATGCGATAGGAGTTCACTGTCTACTTTTGGATAGACAATCTGCATCGGCACCTCTATCCTCATCGAACCGCTGTTGACGATGTATTTATAAAACTGCTCGATAAATGCTTCTCGATCCAGCCTCATTCCATTTTTCTCGGGAATAATCCCACCATAACCATTCAATGCTGCATTAATCGGAGCAATGGCTACTTGGCGATCTATCGCTTTCATCAGCTTGTCTAATTGTTGCTCGTTCACAATAGCAGCACCAGGAAGTAAATAATCCGCACGGTGAGCAGATGCAATTTGTTGGCCATGATGTCCAATAAGGATTGGTTCCGATACGGTTGGCCGTGGGAGCAGCAATAGCACTAACCAGAGAAGTTGCAGATACATATTATTCTCCTTTATGACAATTCCTCATCCTTGAGGCACATCTGAACCCATTCCACTTGCATGAAATAATTGCCGCTACCTTATCCTTTTCTTATTCCAAACGATATATACATGCTCTACCAGTTCGCGCTGAGTTTTGCATTTTATGACTGTTATTTTCATGAGTTTGGTCACTTTATTGTTCATGTTTCATGAAAATGATATGATATACATACGTAAAGTTAGTACTAACCTATAGACAGAGAGGATTTGTTGCATGGCTAGAGTTCATAAGAAAATGTCCGTTCTAGACATCTTGAAGAGATTCATCTTCATCACGTCTGGTGCAATTCTAATGGGGGTCGCGTTGGAATTGTTCCTCGTCCCTAACAGTGTGATCGATGGCGGAATAACAGGTATCTCCATCGTAATATCCAAGCTAACCGGAATTCCGCTAGGCGTGTTCATCTTCCTTATTAACCTTCCGTTTCTCATCATCGGATACAAGCAAATCGGGAAAACATTTGCATTTTCCACCTTGTACGGAATCATTGTCATGTCTGGAACGACATTTTGGCTGCATCCTTACAGCGCATTCACGAATGAGAAAATCTTGGCGGTACTGTTCGGTGGCTTTATTCTCGGTCTCGGTGTTGGTCTCGTTCTTCGCTTTGGCGGATCACTAGATGGTACTGAAATCGTAGCCATTCTCGTGTCCAAGAAGACTCGGGTGCCAGTTGGTCAAATTATTCTCATTATCAACGTATTCATCTTTATCATAGCTGGATTCGCATTCGGCTGGGATTCAGCCATGTACTCCATCTTTACTTTCTATATTGCTTCGAAGGTGATGGATATCGTCGTTGAGGGCTTGAATGAGTCGAAGTCGGTAACCATCATATCGCAGGAATATGAGGAAGTATCAGAAGCAATTCAGAGCCGCTTGGGTCGAAGCACGACCTTCATCTACGGCAGAGGCGGTTACAGCAAGGAAGATACCCAAATTATCTATTGTGTCGTTACCCGTCTGGAGCTAGCGAAGCTGAAGTCTGTTGTCCAAGAGATTGACAGCAAGGCGTTCATCGCGATCGAAAGTGTATCGGATGTACTCGGCGGCAACTTCCAGAAGAACGATATCCACTAATCACAAATCCCCTGCATGTCTCAGCGCTTCGCTGACGTATGCAGGGGATTCTCTATTTTACATCCCTAATTAGCTTGTGTAGGCACGGTACATGGCATCCAGCAACGTATGCGTATGGTCGCAGCTATATTCCCAGAACATAACGCCAGCAATTCCCTGCTCCATCACATACTTGCACTTGTGCGTTAAGGATTCTGGATCGTCATACGTAATAAAGTTATGTCCGTCGTACAAATATGGAGATTTCGCTTCCTCATCCCAATGACGAACGAATCCATTCTTGTTGATATACTCCGCAACCAGCTTCGTATAATCAGGTCCATACCCACCCGATCCAGGCGCCATTTGCAAGTAGCCATTATTCGTATTCGGCACATCCTTCCACATTCTTGAATAGAAGGCAGCACCGATGACAATCTTCTCTCTAGGCACTCCTGCAGCAGCGAATAAACGTACAGATGCATCTACGCTAATGCGGAACAAGTCGCCAGTCGATGTGTACAAGTTCGTGTGATGACCGGTCAAGGTTTGGAAGCCGCCGCGCATATCGTATGTCATGAGCTGAATGAAGTCCAAATACGAATGGATCACATCCATTTCTGTACCATCGATATAGTATTGGTCTGCCCCTGCTGCAATCGTCAGCAGATAGTGTTTTCCGTCTGCTTGCCCCTTGGCGTCAAGCACCTCGCGCAGTTCCTTGAGAAGCAAGGTGAAGTTCTGCTTATCATTCGGGCTGGAAGCAATTCCTGCCTCCGAATAGCATGGGTACTCCCAGTCAAGGTCGATGCCATCGAACGGTGCTGTCTCTAAGACTCGCACTGCAGACTCTGCGAACAGCCGTCTTCCTTCTGCTGTCGACGCAGCCTCAGAGAACCCGCCTGCACTCCATCCGCCCACAGACAGTAGAATGAGCAGCTCAGGGTTGTAAGACTTCAATACTTGCAATTGAGACAAATTCTGCAAATGATCAATCGTAATGCGGTCGTTCTTCACATGACCAAATGCCACGTTCAAATGAGTTAGTTTCTTCGCATCTTCTGCTGTAACATTCGGCAGTACAGGATCACCTGCATAACCCGCTAAAATCAGCTTGTTGCTGCTCATGCTGTCGTCTTCCTCTCTACGTTGTGTTCTCTATGATTGCAACTCCCTAGTTGTGTGTAACCACGGCACCGGAACCGCCGTACATATCCAGTTCGCCTTCCAGTTCAATCTTCAATACCGTTACATTCTCATGCGCATCTTCCTGCGTCATATGTATCCATGTTGTACCCGGAATATTGAACCACGGCACACCGCCTTGAATCTCATAAGTTAATTCCTTGCCAGAATGAAGCACCGTAATCTTTTTAATTTTGTTCGAGAGACCTTTTAAGCAAACGCTTTCTTTCGGATCATCATATACGAACAAATATAACGTCTGACGATCCTTGGACACGGTACTGCCGCCCAAGTAATAACGAGCATGAATGCCTTCATCCGTCTCATAAATAGCCTCTTCATGCGTCCGAATCCAGTTGCCCAGACCAATGAGCGTCTCTTCCTGACGCTGCGGAATTGTTCCGTCCTCCATTGGCCCTACATCCAACAGCATATTCCCGCCCATCGTAATGCAGTCACAGAACATTCGGATAATTTGATTCAATGTTTTATAATAATCATCATCGTGCTGGTAGCCCCAAGAGCTGTTAATGGTCGTGCAGAACTCCCATGGCCCTACTGGTCTTGTAATTGGCAAGCCCTGTTCCGGAGTCTTGTAGTCCCCATGCCCTTGAAGCCTGGAGTTAATGATAAGCTCAGGGTTGAACGATAGCAGGTAATCCTTGAACGCTGGCAAATTCCACTGTTCTGCGCTGCGTTCCCAATCCCCGTCGAACCACAGCAGATCCACCTTGCCATAGTCAGTAAGCAATTCACGCAATTGATTGTTATTGAATTCAAGGAAGCGCTGCCATGCCTCTTCATCCTGTACACCATCGGTCGGACTGCAGAAGCGGTTCACCTTGCTCAAATCCTCAGGCACCTTCCCGCCTTCGTACACACTTGCATAATCCGGATGTGACCAGTCTATCAAGGAATAGTACATACCAAGCTTAATACCGCGATCTGTAAGCGCCTTGGCATACTCTTTGATCAGATCACGCTTGGCAGGCGTCTTCTTCACAACGTTCAAGTCGCTGTACTTCGTATCCCACAATGCAACGCCATCATGATGCTTCGTTGTCAGAACTGCATATTTCGCGCCAGACTTCTCGAAGAGGTCTGCCCACTTGTCTGCATCGAACTTGCTTGCCGTAAACCCATCGAGCTGCTTCATGTAGTCTTCATACGACACTCTTCCATTATAGAAAGACCAGGATTCTGAAATCCCATCGACCGCATAAATGCCATAATGAATGAAAATCCCAAGCTTCGCTTTCTCAAACCACGGTTGTACCATTGTTGTGCCCTCCCATATTCTAGTTGTACAATTCGTATTATCGCACACTTTGGCAGAAAAGTGTTAGCGAAAACATTCCGCGCCACACCTAACTTTTTCACAGTTAGATGTGGCGCG
This sequence comes from Paenibacillus sp. cl6col, assembly GCF_900102125.1. Taxonomy (NCBI): domain Bacteria; kingdom Bacillati; phylum Bacillota; class Bacilli; order Caryophanales; family Paenibacillaceae; genus Paenibacillus; species Paenibacillus sp. cl6col. Next base: position 166,023 of record NZ_FNAZ01000009.1, on the reverse strand, counting down.
GAATCCAAGTGGCAGACACGCCTTATTTGGTTGTTTAAGCCTGATTATTTCGTAATATCAATAAAGCCTTCTCCGAATACATCCCTAACATCATGAATCGTAATAAATGCATCCTTATCTGTTGCTCGGACGATTTTCTTCAAGGTTGATACTTCCTGCTTACTAATAACAATGTACAGTACTTGCTTCCGATCCTTCGTGTAATAACCATGTCCTTCGAGCACCGTCACTCCACGATCCATGACGACATTCACTTGCTCCGCGATCCGATCATGCTCCTCGGAGATAATCGTAACCGCCTTCTTCGGATTCAATCCTTCGATAATGAAGTCCATCACCTTCGTCCCTACATACAGCATCGCGATAGTTAGCATCAAGCCTTGCGGACCAATGATGAAGAACGACGCGAATGCCACGATGAGGTCGAAGAACAACAATGCGTAACTTACATTCCAATCCAAATACTTGTTCATAATACGTGCCAAAATCGTCGAGCCTGCTGTTGTGCCCCCAACTCGGATGATGAGACCGATCCCGACACCTGCGAAAATACCGCCAAAAATCGCATTGATCATGAGCTCATTGGATGCAATCCTCCAGCTCTCCGTCAAATGCAGGAATAATGAGTTGAACACAACTGCAATGATGGTATAGATCGTCGTATTCTTATCCAAGAATTTGTAGCCAACGACAAGCAATACCGCATTTAAGATCAAGTTCATCAACCCTGGTGACCATTCAAACAGATAGTAGAGAATAATGGTAACCCCTGTTACCCCGCCCTCACCGAAATCATTGGGGATGACAAACAAGTTAACTGCTAATGCAAAAATGAAAGCGCCTGCGATAATGATAGCAATATCCGTAATTCTTTTTTTCATGAAAGCCCGTCCTTTATGTATGAAAATCATCTGTCCGAATTATCTCATCAAACTAAAGCAGTGAAAATTGATTCATGAATATACGGGTGTTCCCCTAGTATGGATATACATGCAGCCGGTACATTAAGTATTCCGCTCTTATGACACGACAATACAAAAACAACTGAGCGTTCCCACTCAGTTGTTCTTGCATCATTCCTAGCAATCCTTATCATCTTATGCAAAGATATCGGATTGTTTGACACGATCGTTCAGCATTGTAAAGTCTTTGTCTTGCAAAGGCTCTACCTTGCCCTTTTGATACCCGCTTCCCTTCGTGGAGAAGAAGTCATGTGTACTTGTTTCGGTACGGATACCGTTCAAGACAACGGGGTTAACATCTTCTTCTGGGAAGTATGGCTCAAAGCCCAAGTTCATGAGCGCTTTGTTGCCGTTGTAACGAATGTACTTCTTAACTTCATGTGTAAGTCCAATTGCATCATATAGCTGCTCAGTGTATTCAAGCTCGTTCTCGTACAATTCAAGCATCAGCTTGTTCACGAATTGGGACAACTCACGCTGCACGTCCGCACTTTGCTTATTGTAAATTTCCTGTGCAAGCAAGCCTACGAACACGCCATGGACGCTCTCGTCGCGGATGATCAGCTTAATGATCTCGCCGCTTGCTACCATCTTGCCTTGTCCAGCCAAGTACAGTGGATAGAAGAAGCCGGAATAGAACAGGAAGCTCTCCAAGAATACCGATGCCACCATCGCTTTGTACAAGCTGATTGGATCGTTGTCTTGAATGCCTTTATATAGGCCGTCAATGATTGCTGTCTTCTTCTGTAGGTGCTTATTGTCTTTTACCCAATCGAATGTCTCATCAATCATTGCTGTGCTAGCAACCGTCGTAAAGATGGTGCTGTAGCTCTTCGCATGAATTTCTTCCATTGCCGCTTGGAAGATCAGAATTGCCTTCTTCTGCTTCCCATCTACATGCTGCGCAATAACTGGCATTCCCACGTTCCCTTGTTCTGTATCCAGCAAGGTCAAGCCGCCAAGCACATGCATATAGGCAAGTTTCTCATCATCGGACATTTTCGTCCAAGACTTCAAGTCTTTCGAGATTGGAATCTCCGTATCAAGCCAGAATTGGGACGTATTTTGCGTCCACAGCATTTCCATATAATCCGATTCAGGTCTGTTCCAGTTAACAGCTTCAAAGTTTCTCATCTACGAATCTCCTTCTAGAGGTAATTCAAAAAGACCGCTTTTTTATCACGAAGTAATATACACAGTGCTCGGTGCTGAAAACCATCCTTTTTGAACTCTCATTTAATGCAGGTTGCGCTCAATTAGACAACGCAGCTTACACACTCATCGATTGTTTTCTTCTTCGTACGTGTATAGTAGAGCGTCTTAAGCCCCTTCTTCTGTGCGTAAATATAATATTTTGCAAGATCACGAGTCGTCAGATCATCCTTAACAAACAGTACCGTTGAGATCGCTTGGTCAATATGAACTTGAACATCCGCAACCAAGTCAATCAGGTTGAACATATCCATGTCATATGCTTCTTTGTAATAGAAGTAGTTCTCATCGTTAATGTAAGGCATTGGATAAATCGTCTTGGAATCTCCGTACTCACGCTCCTCGATGCGCTGAGTAATCGGTGCGATCGAAGCTGTAGACGACTGCAAGTACGAGATAGAGCCTGTAGGTGCGATTGCCAGACGGTATGCATGGTACAAGCCATGCTCCATCACTTGCTCTTTCAAGCGAGCCCAGTCTTCCAATGTAGGCATCGTGTGACCTTCGAACAATTCCTTCACGCGATCTGTCTTCGGAGTGAAGTCCGTGTTCAAGTATCTATCGAAATATGCGCCGCTCGCATATTCACTCTTGTCAAAGTCCGTGAACGTCACGCCGCGCTCTTTCGCAATCAGCATGGAACGTTCCAAGGAATAGAAGTTCAGCATCATGAAGAACGCACGCACGAAGTCTCTTGCTTCCATGGACTCATATGCAATCTTGTTCTTCGCCAAGTAACCGTGCAAGTTCATTGCACCAAGGCCTACCGAATGAAGCTCACGGTTCGCCTTCGCTACGGATGGAACGATGCTGATATTGCTGCGGTCAGATACTTCTGTCAGTGCGTCCATAGAACGATGAACCGTATCACGCATCCGCTTATTCTTCATGACATTAACAATGTTAAGTGAACCCAAGTTACAGGAAATATCGCGGTTAATCTCATCCTCAATGCCGTAATCGTTAATCGTGGACACTTCACTAAGCTGTGCGATCTCACTGCACAGGTTGGAGAATTTAACCTTACCGATTTCTTTCAGGGCATGGTATTCATTCGTATTGTCTACGAACATGATATATGGGTAACCAGATTCCATCTGAATCTGTGCAATTTTCAAAACTAGGTCGCGAGCGACAATTTTCTTTTTGCGTACTTTCGGATTGTCTACGAGCTCATCATACATTTCGGAGAGATCCATATCATCCAAATGCTTGCCATATGCTTGGAATACCGTGTGCGGATAGAACAAGTACATGTCTTTATCCTGCTCAACAAGCTCGAAGAACTTGTTCGGAGCAACGACGCCGAGCGACAAAGTCTTAATGCGGATTTTCTCATCACTGTTGATTTTCTTCGTATCCAGGAATTCATGGATGTCAGCATGGAATACGTTCAAGTATACAACGCCGCTTCCGTCACGCTGTCCCAGTTGGTTCGCGTAAGAGAAAGCATCCTCGAACAATTTCATAACTGGCAGTACGCCGCTTGCTTTACCGTCTAGCCCTTTGATCTGCTCGCCTGCACCGCGAATCTTGCTCAAGTTCAAGCTCACACCGCCGCCAATTTTACTTAACTGAAGTGCGGAGTTGATCGCAAATCCGATCGAGTTCATGGAATCGTTCACTTCGAGCAGGAAGCAGCTGACAAGCTCTCCTCTGCGCTTCTTCCCTGCATTCAGGAAGGTTGGCGTTGCTGGCTGATACTCTTGTGCAATCAACAGATCTGCATATTCGAATGCTTTGTTCATATCTCCGCTCGCTAAGAACAAGGATACAACCGCCAGTCTGTCTTCATAACGTTCCAAGAACTTCGTATCATCATTCGTCTTCATCGCGTAGTTATTGTAGAACTTGAACGCGCTCATGAAGGATGGGAAGCGGAATTTCTTCGAGTACAGGAACTCGTACAATTTCTTAATATCTTTAAATTCATATTGGTCGAAAATCTCTTTCTCATAGTAATCATTTTCGATCAAATAATGAATCTTCTCTTCAAGGTTATGGAAAAACACTGTATTTTGATTGACATAATCGACGAAATAGCTCTTTGCTGCCTCGTGATCCTTGCCAAATTGAAATTTACCGTCCTTCTGAACCATGATTTCATTGTTAAGCTGTATCCATTTTGGTATCAAAGTCATGGACCTCCCGAATAAAGTTGTCTACATCTCGTTTTGTCCCGCTGAGTTCAAACTTCATCAGTACGGGGACGGAGTATTCTCTGGAAATATGGTCAGCTGCAAGCCCATACCGAGTGCCCCAGTTCATGTTGCCGCTGGCCGCGACACCTTGGAGCAAATGACTGTGTTCTTCCAGAAACTCTTGCGTGGACTGTGGAACTTGTCCGAACCCGGTCGTGTACGTAATCAGGATAAAGGGTTCATTAAGCTTGGTGTCAGGCGTGACACGAACACACTCCAAATCCAATTTATCGACGAATCGTTTCACGTTACCCGTCTTCGAATCGTAAGCGATAAGCACGTGATCCCTCCGTTGTTCGACTAGTTTGCAAATGGAACGAACAAAAAATGCTCATTCAAAAACAAGGATCAAAACGATCGACACGTTGCGTACCATTATCGTGTATGCTGTCGCTTTAATCTCTCAATCTCTGAATAGGCATGTCTTAGAATCTGGCGCGTTGCGCCGCTCGATTCCAATTGCTGTCACAATATATAGTGTATGTATCGCATTCAAATAACTATATATAGTTCGCTATAGAATCATATACAATTTTAAGAGAAATGGCAAGGTCCATTTTATGACGCGTTCTCTATCAAATTTCATGTCGACTATTGGCACAAAACATTACTATCGTACCACACCTCAGACGAATATTGGAGATCATTTATTTTGGAATTGTAGAGAAATACATGATAAAAAAATTCGATTATTCCCCTTCTCCGCGACAGGATGGCGATCTCCCCAATCCCAACTCTTTTTAATTAATCCAGACATAGGAGTCAAATCAGCACATTTTTTGATTACCACATACACAATCCAAACATCCGATATGAACAAGCATACGATAATTGGAAGTGATTACTAGAAGTGATTCATGTCAATTCATTTTGAATAGACGGAGGGAAACATCCGATGAGCAAATCTAAAGCACTACGAACATCGAGATCATCTGATGTGGTAAATCAGGTGTATTCAAACCGGGTACTGCGATCTGAGTTTGATCGGAATTGGAGAACGGAAATATCAAGAAGTGGTTATGTCATTTACATTGCAACTGCAAACCGGGCTCAAGTTGAGGTAATACTGTCAGGCGGGATAAACAAGCGATTGGTGTTTCCGAGAGGCGGAAGAGTGATAGTCGGTGGTGGCGGAACATCGCATTATAGCAAACCACATCGCACGATCACGATCTAATGATGATTTGTTAGCTAGACCCGATACGAATACAGAAATAGCGGCAGTACAAGACACCGGAATCGTGTCTAACTGCCGCAGATTCGTGAAATGTCACGGAATTTGTAGCTTACGATTTATCCGCTGCTTCCAAAAAAGATAGAATGTGCGGTGCCATTTCTTGAGGGTGCGTCAATGGGAGCATGTGGTCTGCACCCTCTATTTCGACGAAAGCAATTCGTGGTATCCGCTTGAACTCCTCCGCGATCATGCGCATATCGTCCCACTCCACTGTCCCGTACATAAACAAGGTAGGAACCGCGATTTCCTCCAACTGTTCGATCGCAGGTGGCTGAGGCCATATCACCTCAAAGCTGCGCCACTCTGTGAAGACACGCGTAAAGTATTGGGTGTGCATATCAATAAAGATATCACGCTGACCGCTAGCCATCACCGTACGATAAATAGGCCCCTGCAATGAAAACTGTATCATCTTGCTCACATCCGGAGCGAGTGAATTCAATTGCTGAATCCAGCCCCGATACGTCTCTGAGAAGATGAAACCTGTCAAGGATGGAGCAACAGCGATCAGTCGAGCGACTCTATCTGGAGAGGATAATGTAAAGTTAGTAGCCAATTCTCCGCCTATAGAATGCCCAACTAGGGTCACCTGTTCCAGCTTCAGGTCGTCCAGCAGTTGACGTAAATCTTCGACAAGGTTGAGCGGTACTTGCGGTGCGGGCGATCGTCCCGTACCACGAGCATCAAAGGTAACGACCTCGTGAGTTCTTGCGAGAAGTGGTACTAGCTCCCCCCATGCCCTTGAATCGACGCCTCCGCTGTGAATCAGCACAATCGGCTCTCCTGTTCCATAAATCGAGTAGCTCAGATCCATTCATGCTCCCTCCCATGTGGCTTTCTATTGATTGTTTCACCTCATATATTAGATATGGATCAATATTCAGATCAATGATTTTTTAGTTTTTTCCTTGCCTTATCTTTCACAGAAGCACTGCGATTCCATCCTATTCGATCATCGCCAATAACTAGATGGAGAACCGACCTGATATGGTTCTTTTCCTAACTCAATGGAATTTCCCCGACAACACTTACTCATTTCCCGGGCTCACACTCTCATTTCCCGGGCAACCGCGCGGTTTCGAGCCATTGTGACAGTGAGGTTCAACATAATTACAGAAAAACAGAGTCTGCTCCATGCCGAACATCACTCCTTTTTGTCTCTTCAAGCAGCAATGTGCATAACCATGCAAAGGATGATCCGCTACGGAAATAAGAAATATCATTTTTGCGCTGCCAACCTATTCCCCATCTCATTCATATTAATTGTACATCCATCACCTATAGAGAACATAAAAAAGACCGACCATGAGGCCGATCTGCATCATTTAACTTCCTATATACTTCACTTCATTTAATATCCATTCTGTTGAAATACAGAACGCTTGCAACTAAGCCGAATAGCGAAGTGATACCAACCGCGATAAACGAGTATAGCGGTGGATAATCCGCTACATAACTTTGGGTTACAATTACATGTGCAGCTGACCAAGGGAACAGCGCCTTGTAATCGGAACTGATCACGGTAACATTCCCTAACGTGATCACCGCTGTGAACATGATGGTCGGCACATAATTTTTGAATAAGAAGGTTACCCAAATCGTCGGTGTGGACAACAGGAACATAAGGACAGCACCTAGTACATAGTCACCCAATGAAGACACCAGTACCGCGGCACTTACCCCGTCTGATTTGATAAAAAATCCGAATCCCAATGTAAGCACCCAGGCTACCATCGTCAATAAAAGTATCCATATGAACAGCATGAGCATTTTGCTCGCGATTAGAGCACCTTTTGAAACCGGGATTGTAAGCAGGTTCTTGAGCGTATCCTCCACAAATTCTCGATTGAATAAATATGCAGTAATAACTCCGTACAACAGCACTCCAAGCAGCAGCATCACATTCAGATTCGTGTTATAAAAGGAAATTTCGAATGGGATTACTTCCTCTGGATCACGCTTCATCTGACTCAAATAGGCAATGAACATCATAATCGGTGCGGCAGACGCCCCAATTATACTCACGAGAAACATCTTCGATCGTTTCAGCTTCAATAATTCGGTATAGAGCAAATTAACCAATCGTACCACCGCCAATCCGCTTTACGAAATAATCTTCAAGCGTGTCCTCGTGGAGCGTCATTTTGTACACATCAATGTCGTTCTGAACGAACATCTTATTCAGCTTGTTCTGTTCTCCAATCCGTGAATATACACGTATCAATCCGTCACCATGGATTTCATAATCATGGACGCCCGCTTGCGACTCAAGCAGCATCGCTGCCTTATTGTCATTGGACACACGGAACTCGATATATCTGCGATTTCGTTTATGCAGCTCTCCAATTGAAATTTCCTCAAGCAGCTTCCCCTCATGGATAATTCCAAGCTGGTCGGCAAGCTGTTCAACCTCAGATAAAATATGACTGGATATAAGCACAGTAATGTTTCGTTCTACCGCTAATGACTTAATGAGCTTGCGCATCTCCTTAATGCCAATCGGATCAAGACCATTCGTTGGCTCATCAAGAATAAGCAGCTCTGGATGATGCAGGATCGCTCTGGCAATACCGAGACGCTGCTTCATCCCCATCGAATATTGACCTACCAGCTTCTTCGTCTCTTCCTGCAGCCCCACCGTTTCTAGTGCTTCCTCCAACGCATTTCGTTTGTATACGCCCATCAGCTTCGCATTAATGAGCAAATTTTCATATGCCGTTAAATTCTCATAGAATCCGGGATGCTCCACCATCGAGCCGATTCTGGATAGGATTTCTCTAGGCTTAGCGTTTAATCGCTGCCCGAATAGTTCTATCTCTCCTTCTGTTGGCTTGATTAATCCGAGCAGCATGCGGATAGTCGTTGTTTTGCCAGCGCCATTGCGACCGAGAAAGCCGTATATTTCGCCCTGCTTCACATGCATGTTCAGATCATGAACAGCAATCTGTTCCCCATACTGCTTCGTGAGCCGGGTCGTACGTATGATCGTGCTCATGCAGCACCTCCTGAGTAAGTAAGTCTACTATTATCGTAAGGGGATGATTTTAAATACTGCTTAATGAGTTCTTAACTATCTCTTAATTGGTGGCAATGTCGTTCGAATTGGTATATTGACGATAAAGGCAGTTCGGACATGCGGCTCGCTCAATACGGAGATGTGGCCGCCAAACTTATCGACAAACGCCTTCGTAATTGCTAGTCCTAGCCCGCTACCGCCATGCAGCAAACTCCGTGATCGTTCGGAGCGGTAAGTGCGCTCGAATATCTTCGATAACTCGTCCGCTGGAATGCCCGGCCCTCTATCCCATATCGTTATGGCAATGCTCGACTCATTCCGCTCTAGCTCCACCCCTAACAGCTGACCTTCCTTGCCGTACTGTATCGCGTTTTTGATTAGGTTGTTCAAAATTCGTATGTACCCATAGCGATCCATTGCAACCATGCAGGACTCCTCAGGAATCTGAACCGCTAGATCCATACCGTTCTTCTTCAGCTCCGGCAGAAATGAAATCAACGCTTCCCTCAGCAGCTCTGCAGCATCTAACGACTCCCATCTCATCTCGACTTCATCGGCATCCAGCTTCGCCATCTGGAAGATATGATCAATCAATTCCTTAAGCGCTTGCGCCTTCGCTGAAATAATTGCAACACACTCATCCCTCTCTTGCTCTGAAGAGATATGTTCATCCTGCAATGCATCGACATAACCGATAATCGAAGTAAGCGGTGTCCGTATATCGTGCGAGATATTAGCGAGAAGCCTCTTGCGGGCAGCATCGGATCGAATTGCATTCACTTGAAGCTTCTCCATCTGCTCGATTAATTCATTAATCGAAAAGAGCATCTCATCATACGCCTCAGATTCATTCGCCAGCAGTCTCGTATTGACATTGCCGCGAACAGCACGCTTCACGGCGGCAGCATGGCTCCTAACCTCCGCTATAAACCGAACACGTCTGTAGAGCAGCAGCGCAGCAACGGTGAACAGTACAGCAAACAGCCCCCACCTGTATATACCTAGAGGCTGTATTGTCATACTATCGATGACGAACCATATAGTTAATCCCATTAATAAAACAACAAGCATTAGACTGTTTTTGTCATGCCTCATCTCGTTCACCTGCAAACTTATAGCCAATCCCCCATACCGTCTGAATTAGCTTCGGATCAGAGGGGTCTGTTTCAATTTTCAACCGAAGCTTACGGATATGAACCATAACTGTATTATCGTCCTCAATATATTCTGATCCCCACACCTGTCTAAAAATTTGCGTCTTCGTAAATACCTGCTCAGGATGAGAAGCGAACAATCTCAACAACTCAAATTCCTTGGCGGTCAGACTTATTTCTTGCCCCTCGCGGATAACCATATATTTTCTAGTATCAATTATTAATCCCTTAAATCTCATGGTTGCAGAACTTTCTTCTGCAAGACTGCTGGCTTCACTGCCTAAGATCATGAATCTTCTCAGCAATGCCTTGCTCCTTGCAACCAGTTCATGTATGCTGAAGGGCTTCGTCATATAATCATCAGCCCCGATACTCAGACCTACAATCTTGTCCATCTCTTCGTCTTTCGCCGTCAGCATCAAAATGGGCACATTGCTTCTCTCCCGAATACGACGGCACACCTCTACTCCATCTATGTAAGGCATCATTAAGTCGAGAATGATAAGATTATATTTATGCTGCTCGAACAATCGCAGCGCTTCTTCACCGTGAGCTGCTGTATCTACCGTGTATAATTCCCGCTCTAAGTACTTCTTCAATAAATCTCGAATCTCTCGCTCGTCGTCGGCGACAAGCACGCGAATAGGCTGCATCGTTCCGTTCTCCCCTTATATCTATCGTAGATTACCCATATCTGATTCGCATTCTACAATCCTTCCTTGCAAATGTAAGTGTAACGAATCCAGCAGCCAATTGCACGTGTTTGCCAATTTCTATCCGCTCGTGTCCCTTCATCGGGATGCAAATGGATAAACTAGTGCCCTAGCTGTTCTCCAAGCATTGCTGTGAGAGTTCTCACGAACGCATCAATGTATGAACCGTAATTTCAGGCTTGCTTAGGAAACGGACAGGCAGTTCTGTCGTCCCGATGCCTCGATTGACATAGAGTTTCATTGGCTTGTTCAGGGTAGTTGTTCCCTCGATTTTATACATCCCCTCAACATACTTCTTCGCTAATGGCGGCGTGTATATCGTGCCGTACCACGGCAATTGAACTTGGCCCCCGTGACTGTGTCCAGATAATTGCAAGTCGATCGGATAATCAATGGCTTGATCGGCAACATCCGGCTCATGCACGACGAGCAAATTGAAGTTGTCAGGTTCTAAGTCTTTCAGCGTTCCATGTATATTGGGCGTACCTAACAGGAAATCATCAAGCCCGCTAATGGTGATATATTCATCATGATTCGGGAGATGGATTTGCTTCGTATCGTTAACGAGCACAGTAAAGCCAGCTTTCTCCATATAAGACTGATAAACTCGGCTTCCGCCCCCACCTCGATCATGATTGCCGAATACGGCATACTTGCCTAATGTTGCTTGCAGCTGTCCTAGTATTCGCTGGGAACGGTCTCTCCGATTTCCATACGCATTGAAATTGTCAACCATATCTCCCGTAAACACAATAATATCTGGATGTTCTTGATTAATCCGATCAACAAGTTCAAGCAGCTGAACATCATTGAAATGATCCCCCAAATGAACATCAGAAAAATGTACAATCTTCATCCCATGAAAGCTTGGAGGGATATACCGATTTAGTATCATCTGCCTCGTCACACTTAAGCTGTTCGGTTCCATCTTCATGCCATAAAATAATGCTCCTGCAAGCAGAAACAATACAATCAGAGTCACACGAATCGAATGCTTGCTCCATTTCTTGTCCTTCATGATCTCACCTCAACCCAATCATAGGAGACCAATGTTACGCCAATATGACAAAATGAAAACAGACATCAAGAAGCCTATCTGCGTGAACATGAGCATCTAGATAGCAAGAGCATGGAAGTTATTGCCTACATACAAAAAACTGCCTTTCAGCAATAAAATTGAAAATACCACTTGAAAGGCAGTCTTACATCTGCTCCCCCTGCTTGCATAGAGGAAGCGCAATATGAAATTCGATATCTCCAGTATGCAGTCGCACGCCATAAGCCGCCTTGTGCTTCTGCAGGATCCCCTTCACAATAGCCAGACCAAGCCCTGTACCACTAAGCTGCTTGTTCCGCGAGCTCTCAGCAACGAAGAACGGCTCCCACAATTGCTTCAGCTGCTCTTCAGTCATGGAGAACGTACATCCATTCCGAATGAACAGCACTAATGCATCATCCTTGTTCGTAAGATCAATCTGAATTTTCCGATTCGTCGTGTATTTCATTGCGTTCGATACGAGATTGTTCAGCACCATTTCAAGCTTGACCCTATCAGCCTGGACGCAAAAGCTTTCCGCATTCTGATCATTCAAGGTCAACTCAATCGAATGCTGCTGCAGAGGTAGCTCATATTTCGCAATGACTTGCTCAAGAAGATTAACGACATGAACATTCTCAATGTTCAGCTCTTCCGTCTGCAAGCGAGACCATTCCAACAGCTTCGTAACGAGCTCGGACATATCATCCGTTTGCGACTGTATGACATCCATGTAGGTGCCGTCATCCAGACCATCCTTCACCCCTGCGGAATATGCCTTGATCACGGCAAGCGGTGTCTTCAGTTCATGTGAGATGTCACGAATAAGGACACGCAAGTTCCGGTTCTTCTCCTCCAGCTCCAGATGCGCTTGCTTCAACTTATCACTCATCGTATTAATGCTGTGCGCAAGCTCCTCAATCTCATCTCCTGTTCGGATGTCCACTGTCCGGTATCGTCGTTCGGCGATATCCTCCGCCATATTCTTAAGCTGCTCAATAGGCTTCACCGTTCGCCTGGAAAACCAAGCAGCGAGCAGAAGGGCTAGTGAGAGCGCACCTACCGCAATAATCAAATTGAACTGATTGACGATACGTATCGTCTCGCCTGAATTAGCCACCGATTCGCCTACAGCGAGAATCATTCCTTCTTTCATGACAAACGTAACGAAAACGCTCGACTTCAACTTCTCCTGCTGATACGACTTCGTAACTATCCCGCCGCGCATTAGCTGTGCAAGGCTCTCTTCCGTGAGCCAGAATTTGCTCATCGCAATCCGCTCCCGCGTAAATTGTTCGCGCAGTGTCCAGTTTAAGCGGTCAATGTCATGGTCGTAGGGGGTATGAACGATTGTGAAGTGGTAATCATCCGCCACCCGCTGAACTTCTTCAAGGAGCTGCTTCGACTCTATGCTGCGCAACCTCTCCACCGCTTCCGTCAACGCAGCACGCTTCTGATGGACAAAATAATTTGGCATAAAGAACGTATTCACACAATACGAGAGTCCGAACACTACGACAAGAATAAGTGCAATTTGCACAAACAGCTTGCGACTAAGCTTATTCATGGCTATTCGGATGCTCGAAGCTGTAACCCATACCACGGTGCGTCCGTATCCACTCCTCGCCGATCTTCTCCCGCAAGCGGCGTATATGCGTATCTACCGTACGTTCCTCGCCGAAGTAATCATAGCCCCATACATGATCAAGCAGCGCTTTGCGCGTTAAGACCTGCCCCTTATTCAGAATAAAAAACTTCATCAATTGAAATTCCTTCTTCGTAACCCGCAGATCAATTCCACGCTTGCAAATCTTCTGTCCTTCCATATCTACCTGGATATCCCCAAATAGATATTGTGCCTGCATCTTCAGCAGCTTCTTCGCCCTCGCCAGCAAAACCCGAGGATCGAACGGCTTCCGCATATACTCATCCGCTCCAGAATCAAGAGCTGTCAGCTCATCTTCATGCTCTCCCTTGGCCGTTAGCATGAGCACCTTTAACTTCGAATTCGATTTGATTTCTCGACACAACTCAATCCCGCTCATCTGCGGCATCATCCAATCGAGCACTGCCAAGTCCAGCGGCTGGTTGTAATAGATCTCAAGCGCTTGATGCCCGTTCTCTGCCGTAAAAGTTCGAAAGCCCTCTTTATCAAAATAAGCCGCTAAAATTTTCAACATATGCGGCTCATCGTCTGCAATAAGTACATTCATTTACTTTGTATCTCCTTATTCTTACCCTTGTCTGTCTTGCATTGAGTGCAGTCTATATTATTGCATTTTTAATTGAATAAGGAAAATCCCACTGCTATACTGGAAGCAACAATAATTGGGAGGCGTTAAGATGAAGTGCGTAACATCAATTGGGGCAGGTAATAATCGGGGATAACGCATAACACCCCTGTAAACTGCGCAATTCCCCTTTAGCAAGAGAAAGGGGATTCCTATTCGTGGAACAAATGAACAATGACAACCGCATCGAGGCGGCAGAACAAGAACAACCCGTATATGCCTTTCCCAATGTGAAGAAATCGATCGCGTGGTTAAGCTTTTTAGCATTTTTCAGTGTGTTGAATGAGACTGTGTTCAACGTATCCTTGCCCGACATCGCACACGATTTTAGTATCACTCCGGCCATTGCGAATTGGATCAACACATGCTTCATGATTACCTTCGCGCTCGGTTCCATCATTTATGGCACCCTGTCATCCCAATACGGCATTAAGAAGCCGCTGCTCATCGGTGTGCTCATCTATGGTAGTGGCTCGTTGCTCGGTTTCTTCGCCCATGACTACTTGTCGGCTGTATTGGCAGCCAGATTGATACAAGGTGCCGGGGCTTCGGCTGTGCCCGGACTCATCATGGTTATGGTCACTCGCTACGTTGGAGAACAGCATCGAGGCAAGGCGTTTGGCATGATTGGCTCTATGGTAGCGCTTGGTGAAGGGATTGGCCCAGCTGTAGGCGGTGTACTGGCAGATTATGTGCATTGGTCCTACCTGTTTGTCATTCCGGTAATGACAATAGTCAGTCTCCCCTTCTTCTTGACCGCACTGCCGCAGGAGCCTTCTCGCAATGGGAGAACAGATATCATCGGCATTGCCTTCTTGTCAGCAGGCATTATTCTATTTACCTTGTTTACTACGACATATGTCTGGTTCTATCTGGTCTGCAGTATGATTCTCGTTCTTGGGTTTGCTTTGCATATCCGCCGTATTCGCGAACCGTTTATTGCTCCGTCCCTGTTCGCTAATCGCCCATATGTACTTGGCACGCTTGCTGGTTCCATTTTGCTAGGAACGGTAGCTGGATTTATTTCCATGGTTCCTTACTTCATGCGGGATGTACATCAACTTTCGACCGCTGTTATCGGCAGCGCGATCATTTTCCCAGGGTCACTCAGCGTTATTCTGTTCGGCATACTCGGTGGAACTCTCGTTGATAAGAGAGGAACTTCATTTGTATTTGTCGCTGGAATAGGTCTTGTCACATTCAGTTTCGTCACGCTCCTTGCGTGGGGGAATGATTCTCCATGGCTGATGACGTTCGCCCTCGTGCTCGTGTTCGGAGGGTTGTCATTCATCAAGACAGTTATATCTGCATCCGTTGCAGAATCGCTAGCACCTGACCAAGCAGGAGAAGGAATGAGCATGCTCAGCTTTGCATGCTTTATGGCTGAAGGCATCGGCATCGCTGTAGTCGGCGGTCTGCTTACACATAGTTGGCTGTTGACTTCACTGACACCTACCGTTGCCAAGGAAGCTTCATTTGCCTTATACAGTGGCCTGATTATTCTGCTCATAGCAGTTCTTGCATGCGGAGGGATCGTATACAGCTTGTCATTGAGACGACATTCTACAACTTCACACGATTAACAATTCATGAGGATCAGGACTTCTTCCTGATCCTCATTTTGTTCTATTCTCTCTTCAAATCTCCTAACACGCTCCTTATCTCCTTATTCCTCTCTTCGATGTTGTCTAGCGAACGATTACAATCATTGGCTTCTATCCCTATCCTATTTTTATGTTTTTTGTAAACATTTCGTTGTCAACCTATCATGAATATTGTATGATATGAGCAATTGCATAGTCATACAAATTCGGGGGCTTGAGGAATCAGGCTGAGATTGTAGATGAGTATACCGCTACTGACCGTTAATCTGATCTGGATAATGCCAGCGTAGAGAATCTGTATTTGTCGTGTGATCATGCTCTGCTGTGATCTAGGACTCTTCTACCGTCTGGTTGCCAGACGGTTTTTTTGTATGCTAGCTATACAACAAAGGAGAGGGTTATGTTGCCAGAACAACAGAGAAGCAACAAATTAAAGTTTACGGATATTCTCATTACCGTGATGATCGGGGTCGTATTTGGTGTGATCTTCAAAATGTGGGAGAGCGTCTACAGTCTCGCAAAGCCGTTGTTCCCACAAGCAGGACAATTAACATATGGCATGTGGTTTATGGCTGGCCCATTCGCGTACCTAGTCATTCGCAAGCCCGGCGTCTGCTTCCTTGCAAGTCTTGCTGCCGCTAATTTATCGGCTATTCTTGGCTCTGCTTGGGGACTAGAGACGATTGTGTATGGCTGTGTACAAGGTCTGGCGGCAGAATTGGCATTCGCCTTGACTGGATACCGCAAGCACAGCATCGTCATCGCAGGCATCGCTGGCATTCTGTCCGCAGTCGGCTCATTCATTATCGATCTCGGTTACGGATATGCAGATTACGAGACATGGGTGCTCGTCTTGAAGTACGGACTTCGTGTCATTAGTGCGTTCATCTTCGCTGGCGTATTTGCCGGCTTGCTCGTTCGTGCATTGGAAGTGACAGGGGTAACCAAATCCATACGTCCTGTGTCCAAAGAAGATTACGCGGTACTTAATCAATAGCACGCATAATATGAATAGATAGAATTTGTGCGTACGCCACAAATTCGGAATAAGGTGGTTACACATGCAACAGGAATCTCATGCGAATTCGTCTGCATTTGTTGACCGCTTGCGCCTAACATTTCCAGGAGAGGATTCCTTGCTGTTCAAGGACCTCTCCTTCCACATTTCTACCGGTGAGAAGGTACTGCTCCTCGGGCCAAGCGGTTGCGGCAAATCAACATTGCTGCATGTATTAAGCGGAATTATGCCCCACTCTATCGAAGTGCCGATGAAATACGATCAGATTAAGCTTCCTTCAAGCTGGGGCTTCGTATTCCAAGATCCGGACAGCCAGTTCTGCATGCCATATGTAGATGAAGAGCTCGCCTTTGTACTGGAAAATCTCTCGATCCCCTATGATCAAATGCCAGCATGCATGACAGGCATACTTGAAAGAGTGGGATTGCAGTTCAACAATCTGCATACAGAAATCCATACGCTATCCCAAGGAATGAAGCAGCGGCTCGCGCTTGCGTCCGTCCTGCTGCTAGAACCAGAGGTGTTGTTCCTCGATGAGCCTACAGCGCTTCTTGATCCAGAAGGAACGAAGCAAGTCTGGGACACCGTGAAACAAGCTGCCGATTCCTCCACCATTCTAATCGTGGAGCACAAAATCGAGCATGTTATCGACATTATCAATCGTGTGGTGCTATTCGACAGCACTGGACAAATCATTGCGGACGACGAGCCGAAAAATGTATTTCTACATCATAAAGATAAGCTCATTGAATATGGTATTTGGTATCCCGGTGTATGGCAGGACTACAGTTATTCAGAAGCCTACCAAGCCATAACGCAGCAACGAACGGCGAACGGATATCAACAGCCTCATTGCAAGCAGGACGGCGGGCTCACCTACACGCGTCTGCAAGCCGTGCAGCCACTGCTCTCTTTGCGTGATTTTAGCGGATACTATGAAGAAATTCGTCGCATATCCGTCCCGAGCGTAGATATTTATCCGGGGGAATGGATTACGATTATCGGAGAGAACGGCGCTGGCAAGAGCACACTATTGTTGTCTCTTATGCAAATTCTGCGTACTACAGGCATGTATCTTATTGAGGGTCAAGAGCTGCCAGCACAGGCTCGCAAGCGATGGTTCCCACGATTCAGAAATACGGGAAAGCAGCCTCCAGCCGAACTCGCCTTCGTATTTCAGAATCCTGAGATGCAGTTTCTAACGGATTCGATCTATGATGAGCTTGCTTATGAACCTAGGCAGAACAACTGGGATGAATCGGACATTGCACATAGAGTGGAACAAGTCATGGAATCATTCGATCTGAATATCGGACGGGATCGGCATCCGTATCATTTGTCACTTGGTCAGAAACGCAGATTAAGTGTCGCCACAGCGATGATGCGTAAGCGTCCAATCCTGCTCCTGGATGAGCCAACCTTCGGGCAAGACGCTAAAAATACATTTGCTGTATTGGAAAAGTTGAACCGGCTTCGGACAGAAGGAACCGCCATAGTCATGGTGACACATGACATGAATATCGTGGATCGTTTTGCAGATCGGATATGGCATGTTGACAAAGGCCAACTGATCGAAGTAGAAGCTTCCCCACGTGGACAGACAATGCGGGAGGTGCAGATGAAATGAAGCTGCTCGCTCCCAAATCTGAAACATGGCTTCATCAGGTTAACCCTGCGCTCAAGCTTCTCGTCTTTCTCGCCTTGCTCATTATTGCGCTGCTAACCCGAGAGCTTGATTTTGCATGTTATCAGCTAATCTTCTACACACTGCTGTTGTTTCTATGCAGCGGCCACTCTACGAAGAAGCTGCTGTTCGTGACAACACCGTTCCTTCTCCTGTTCGTCTCGACAGCATCCACGATGATCTTGTTCGGCAAGGGGGAGCATGAATGGTGGTCATGGGGAATAATCCGCATCACCGAGGAGAGCTTCTACCGCGGACTTGTCATCGGAGTGAAAACACTCTGCTTCGGCATGCTTGGCATCACATTCGCCTTCACGACGAAGCCAATATTGTTATTCTATGCGCTGATGCAGCAATTCCGGCTTCCGCCGCAATATGCGTATAGCTTCATCGCCTCCTTGCGGCTGCTCCCTGCGATCTGGGAGGATTACCGAGTTCGCACGCATGCCCTGCAAATCCGCGGCGTTCAATACAGCAAGGGATTAAAAGGGATATATGAGCGTCTACGCATGTACGCCCTGCCACTGCTCGCACAGAGCATTCGCCGTGCGCAGCGAGTCGCTGTCGCAATGGAGGCGAAGCGGTTCCAGATGGGCCAATCACGTACCTACTATTATATTACACGCTGCCATCGGCGCGATGTATGGTTCACTCTGCTTATGGCTGGATTAATTACGCTCGCCTATATGGCCGCACTGCACTTCCCGTTCACCGGCCCGACCGTCTAATTGGCTTCAGATACAATCTGATAGGTAATTTAATTTTTATCATCAAAGAAACTCTCCCAGATCTAATAAGGAGAGTTTCTTCTCTTTCTTCTCTTTCTTCTCTAGCAGGGAGATAAGATTCTCCAATAGTCTTGTTGAACGCTGTCCAAGCTGGCTGATCGCAATCCTTCAGAGTGTTGCATATTCATTATCTACCTTCGATTTACGGTATATGACCACGTCTCATCTTCTATCACTTCACCGATTGACCGATGATTGATGTTCTAGTTCTTCGTCTCGGCTGAATGGTTGCCAGGCATACACCTGCCAGCACGAAGACAAGACCCACAGCAATCGACCACGTCATGCTGTCGCCGTACAGCCATACGGACAATAGTGAGGTTACGATTGGCGTCAAGTTCAAGTATATGCTCGCCTTGCTCGCACCGATTTGCTGCACGCCAAGGTTGAAAATAATATAACCAATAAGTGTACCGCATACGACCATATACGCCATCTCCGTCCAACCTTGCAGAGACATATCGGGAACTTTACCCCAACCCCCTTCAAATAGCGAACTGACTCCCAGAAACAGAGAACCTAACAAGGTCATTACTGTAGTCGTGAACAAGGGAGAGACATCATGCACTACCTTTTTCCCAACAAGACTATATATGACCCCGCACATTAATGCTGCCAGAAACAATAAATCTCCTTCGTTGAAGGACAAGCTAGCTAATCGGTGCCATGAGCCCTTCGTAATTACGATAACCACACCGATGAAGGACAGCACAAGGCTAATCCCAAACTTGCCGCTCCATCGTTCCTTGAAGAATAACATCGCACCAAGCGATACGAACAGCGGCATCGTCGCAATGATGAGTGAACCGTTAATTGCAGACGTATAATGCAGCGCCATAAAGAACAACGCATTGTATCCGAAAATTCCCGTAAGCGATACAATGAGAAGCCCCTTCCAATTATCCCTCCATGCACGGATATTCCACTCTGATCGCATCGTGAGCAGCACCGCTAAGATCATCCCTGCCAATGCAAATCGAATCGTTGCGGCTACGAGTGGAGGAATCTCGGTAATGACATGAGCTGCTGTAGAAAATGATCCACCCCAAAATAACGGCACGAGCAGCATAAGCACATAAATGCTTCGGTTAGACTTTTGATTACTCATGATAATTGTTCACCCTTTAATTAGATAATATGTTTAAACATTTAAACATATTTAGCAAAAAAATAAGCACTTCTTGCACAGAAACACTTTACCCATTGGATCTTACATCTTGATCCTATATAATAGGATTAGGAAATTGAAACTGTGTTCCACAGAATGGAACAACAAAGGAGGTTACTCATGTCCCACATCTTTCTTGGTCTTGACCATATCCAGTTAGCCGCCCCCGTCGAATGTGAATCCGTAGCACGGAAATTCTATCACGAATTATTGGGCTGGGCAGAGATTCCGAAGCCCGAAGCTCTTCAGCAGCGTGGAGGTGTATGGTTCCAATGCGGAAATCACCAAGTCCATATCGGCGTGCAGCAAGACTTCATTCCTGCGACAAAAGCTCATCCCGCCTTCGTTATTACCAATCTTGAATCCTTACAGTCCCATCTCCTGCAGCATCATATTGAAGTGACCGACGACTCCGCCCGGATAGAAGAAGATGTAATTCGCTTCTATGTAAACGATCCATTTGGAAATCGACTTGAATTCATGGAGTACCTGTAACACGATACGCATTCTTCTATCCGAACCAATATGCCTTCATTGGTTATACTCCCGCTTCAATGGACAGCATCAACTCTTTAATCGTCGTCATAAATCCCCCTGCACGCAAGGAATACAGCTTCTCATTCGCCTGCTTGTCGAACGTGATGAGCCCGGCTTGTCTTAAGATTTTCAGATGGTGCGAGACAGCCGGTCTCGATATCTCCATATGTTCGGTGATTTGGTTCACATTCAGAGCGCTATGTTCAAGCAGGAGTATAATGATCTGCTGCCGATTCGTGTCTCCAAGCGCTTGAAAGATGGGTGTCGCCTGCTGGAACTTCTCCAGCACCTGCTCTTTGTTACTGCTGCAATCATATTGTCCGTGCTCAGTCGCGATGATTCTCACCTCGTATGTTTATATGTTTAAACATTACATATTATGATGTGAAAATACCCATTTTGTCAATAGAGTAAATCTCCATCGCACGAACCAATAGATTAATCATTTCCATTGCCATTCTCACGCTGCAGGAAATCATCAAGTTCACCCGCAAGCGCCGCAAGTTTCGTCATGGTATTCCAATTCCGTGTCGTTACATTCGATCCTAACTTTTGAAAATTATTTGCCAGCTTCGAATCTAGGACACTCTGGCGATACAAACAATATATCTCACGGCCTTGTATCTGGAATTCATCAACTTCTTGCATACCCTTAGACAATATACTGGCGGTGTCAGGCGAAGGCTCGTCCTTGCACATTGTAATCTGAATACCCTCTCCTTCCTTCAGCACAGCTGCATCATACGGACATTCAGCTACAATAGCCTTCATTTCCTGGGTCGTCCGCAGCATGACGTTCGGCTTGAAGCCAAATGCATTCCCTATTTCCTCCTGAATTCGTGCTTCTAGCCATTCCCTTGCTTCTGATGAAGCAAATACAACATTGCCGCTCTGCAGCAGCGTTCGTACATGGGTAAGTCCCATATTTTCAAGAAGAAGCTTCAAATCTGCCATTTTTATCTTGTTTTTGCCACCTACGTTAACTCCACGCAGTAACCCGACATACATTTGCATCGGTCCGACCACATCCCTCAGTATCTTCTTCATTTCCATAACTACTTCACACAAAACTTCAAACCACTACTTCAAATAAATGCCGAGCGGTAAATTGGATTCCCCTGCCGTCATCAATTTGCATTGAAAGGTACGAACACCAACAGGAGCCACAACCTTCGCAATCAAGCATACATTCGTGTTGTCCATCATGAGCGGTACACCGATTACTTTTCCATCAACGAATATAGCCCCTGCGAATGCTCCCCCTCGAGGATTTACATAAATGCGAACAACCGCTTCTTCCTCCGTATCATTATGCAGCGGAATATCCACCAAGTAAATAGCACCGAATTGACCGGTATTATCAACCGCACCTTCCCGTAATTCGCTTGCACTTGCGGCAAACAAAAAGTCAGAAGCCATTTCTCCAGTCATCTTCTTTCGGGCACATACACGGTATACACGCTCTGTCCCTATAACATAGGCAGGCATACTAGCATGAACCTCGGCATAAGGCCAGCTTCCTCTAGGATGAGTGCCGTACGGAGTCAACGGATCTGAATGAATGAGTCTTATATCGGCAGTGACGTCCCGACTTGCGACTGTACGGATCGCATACTCCATCTCCCCTGCCCCTGAATCCCGTTCTATCGTGAACTCATAGATGAACCCTGCAAAATAGTTGGTATCCAGCCTTACCGACTCAATCATTGCTGTGCTAGTCACATCTGCGTGTTGGTCTACGGAAGTATAATGATCCAGCGTTCCGCTTAAACAAGACTTTGCAAGACATTGTCCTACTTGAATCATCTGATCTGACACTGGCTGAATATGGATATCCCTGCGGATATGCTGAATGGCTATCCGGGTAGATGTAGACAGGTTTTGTACAGTCACCCCCAGCTGCAGCGGCTGTCCTGTTTCATTGCGATGCCATCCGAATAGGCGATGCGTGACAGATTCCTCATCGGAGCACACGATATCATGCCATAAGGTACACGCTGTCCCCGGGAATGAGGACTCATTTAATATCTCAGGATTATCGCTAACCAGTAAGCGGCGTTGATCACTGGCGAACGCACTTTCTACATCAACAAATACAGAAGTAGGTACATTTATTATATCAACGGTCAAATCTTCTTGTTGACAAGCCATTATGTATATCCCCCTCATCTATAGCAGCTTCAGCAACCCTATATCCTATGTAGATGGATGATCACTTAGCCTTTTGCTGCAAAGAACGTACTCTATGTATCCGTAGTCAGGACTTATATTCGAATAATATCAAAGAGGGTGGGACAAACTCCAATTACAAAGGAGCGTGCATCCGTGGACATCATAGCTCGTACTATATTTGCTTTCATCTCTTTGCTTGCATTTAGCCGATTGCTAGGCAAAAAACAAATGAGCCACATTACTTTATTCAACTACATCACTGGAATCACATTCGGTTCTATCGCTGCGGATATCGCAATTGAGACTCATATTTCCATTGTTGACGGAATCATAAGCTTAACAGTATGGAGCCTGCTGACAATAGGGATCGGTAAGCTGTCCTTAAAGTTCCCACGTATTCGCGTACTCTTAGACGGTGAACCTACCATTGTCATTAAAAAAGGAAAGATTCTCGAAAAAGCAATGGCGTCCATGCATCTCAATATGGACGATATTAGCATGCTGCTTCGCGAAAAGGATGTCTTCTCCATTCAAGATGTTGATTATGCAATTCTGGAACCGCATGGACGAATGAGTGTGCTCAAAAAAGCCGAAAAAGAGTCCCCTACGAAAGAGGACCTGAAAGTGTGCGTGCAGCCTACATTGTATATGCCTACCGAGATTATCGTTGATGGCTCCATCGTCTATAAAAATCTCCTTGACCTTAACCTGACGAAGGAATGGTTAAGCCAAGCGCTGCGTAAAGCAGGATGCTCTCCCGAGCAAATCGAGGAAATCTTCTATGCGGAGATACAACGTGACGGCACGCTGTATATAGACAAAAGAGTAGACAACATGAAATGATAACACACTACTTCAAGTGAACCGGGATTTGCACATAATGCTCCACCTGTGGAGGTGACTCATAATAAGCTTCCAGCAGCGCATTCCATTGTTCATATTGCACGGTATGACGAAAACCAACCGCATGCTCTTTCAAAGAGTGCCACTGCACAATCACCATGTATCGATCGGCTGCCTCTACACATTTATGCAATTCATGTGTGATATACCCTCTTGCAGCTTCCAATATCGAAGATGCATGACGGAAGGCGCTTTCGAAATCATTGCGCATACCAGCCTTAATGGATAATGTTGCAACTTCTCGAATCATTTCAGCGCCTCCTTCCCTAGCATATCCTATCTTGTTAAATCCACGTAATGAAGTATGTTTGCTTCACGGGAACGCCATTGCGTTCCGCCCACTTCAGAAGCTCATCATTTCCACGCTGATCTCCCTTCGTGAAGGAAAAACAACATTTCAACGGAATTATATGCTTCGATTTTAATTGTATACCGATTGCAGGGGAATTGACGCCTTTTATCTTAATGGATTCGATCTCATTTGCATGATACACATTGCCATGCAAGCGAATCGTGTCTGAAGTTGGATGGATTTCGACTGTCCGCTTAACCCATGTCGCGTATGCTCCCGCTATCAATGACATTATGACAATGCCAATAACCGCCATCTGCATGAAGAACAATACAGGAAATGTCCGCTCTGTCATGGCCGCAATTTGCAGCATTCCGGCACTGAATAACAGAGAGCCACCCAATATCGCTTTTGTTCGCGTAGGAACCTTCACCTGATAATTCATTTCATCCGCCCCATTCTGATATGCATGATAGGTTGTATGAAGTTTCTTTGTTGTCATTCCTTATTATACCATTAACGTTAACGGAATTGACACATATTTTTCACATTAAAGACACATTTATGTTCAGGGTCGGTAATTCTACCTTACGAACACATTTATTAGAGCGAATCGAAAACACATGCTTCAACACAAAGGCACTATTTCAGCGCAACAAAAAAAGCCTTCCTTATGAGAAGGAGGCTTCACCTAGCCGTTATGTATCCCTTGCAACTAACGCGAGAACTTATAATACCAAATAATCGCTCTTTCCTTCGCAGTTGCAAAATTCGCATACATCATATTGTCTACTGCGCCAATGACAAAGCCATACTTGGCATATAAGCGACACGCTTGAATGTTCACATCCTGTGTCTCAAGCATAAGACCCGCACAGTTATTTTGCATCGCCCATTCCACAGCCGTCTTCAATAATGCAGTTCCAATTCCCTTATGCCTCCAAGCTGCTGCAACTTGAATATGTTCAATGAGCGCAAATCCATTCCAGTTTGAACAAATTTTCATTTGTCCGACGCAGCTGTCCTCCCCGTAATAGAAGAACACTGCCTTATCTTCGTCCTCTATATAACAGTTATCAAATTCTTCCTCTTCATATTGCTTGAAATACGGCTCATCAAATCGTTCTTCTGTATAAGACCATGTGTCATTTTTATAGGTGGGAACAATCCGACCAATCACAGTAAATCCGTCGTCGTTTGGCTTATTGTAATCATCCCTATTCGAATGTGTCATTTTCACGATCATCGTATCTTGATCCCCTTTCTTACATACTGCCTAAGCAAATGCTCGACAACATATCCTGATTCTATTCGCTCCCCGTTCGTGTATTCCTTCTGCTAATTCATACAGCGAGATGAAAAAAAAGCTTAATCCCCTAACTAAGGAAATTAAGCTTATACTCACTCTACTATTATTCAATTGCTTCCGTTGCTTCCGTTGGCTGACTATCCTGTGATTCCTTGCGAGCAAATGCCCACAAATAGCCGATAAGTGCCCCCGCAATGGCAGGAACGACCCAGCCAAGTCCAGCCGTATACCACGGGAGATGGCTGTACAGTCTCTCCACCGCCCCCATTTCGAAATTCGCCTGCTTCAAGCCATCCGCAATGCTGATTAATGCAGTTGCGAGCAAGCTGCCAATATATACGGCTGAATGTCCATGGAACATGCGATGAAGCAACGCCAAAATGATAAGAACAATGGTAAGTGGGTAAATGGCGGACACGATTGGCGCTGAAAATGAAATAATCTGATCAAGCCCCAAATTGGTTACGGCTACACTTACGACACATAAGATTCCAATCCACTTGTTATACGAAATCCGCGGCATAATGGAATGGAAGTACTCTCCACACGCTGCCAACAGGCCGACCGAAGTCGTTAAGCAAGCAAGAAGGAATACAATCCCAAGCAGTACGGTGCCCCATTTGCCAAATAAGAATAGCACGATTGCAGTCAATATTTGACCGCCATTCGCAGCCCCTTCGATTACAGAATGGCTCGTGGATCCAAGGTACCCGATCATCATGTAAATGATGGCGAGACATACTCCTGCGATCAGCCCAGCCTTAATCGTGATGGCAGACAGCTTCTGTGTGTTCGTAACACCACGCTTGCGTATTGCCGATACGACGACACTACCAAGCAATAGAGCAGACAAGGCATCCATCGTTGAGTAACCATCTATACCACCCTTAAAAGCAGCATATTGTGCATACCCTTCTGCAGGCACACCATAGTCCCCGAGCGGATGGAATAAACTCTGAATGAAGACGATAATAATCATCACCAACAATATCGGTGTCAGTATTTTTCCGATGCGCTCGAACAGCTTCGATGGATTCAAGCACAACCAATAGCTGATGACAAAATAAATCACGGAATACGTCAATAATGACCAACCGCTTGTTCGAAGCGGCTCTGGAAGGAGTGGGATTGTTCCCATCTCAAACGCTACGCTGCCGGCACGCGGAATGACGAGAAACGGCCCTAGCGCTAAATACGTAATAAGCGTAAACACAAACCCAAATCCTGGATGGACGCGATTTGTAAGCGACTGCAAATCACCAGATTTAGCGATTGCTGCAACACCTAGAATCGGCAGTCCTACTGAGGTAATTAAGAACCCTACCATCGCCTGCCATACACTTGAACCTGCCGCATATCCCACCGCAGGTGGGAATATGAGATTACCTGCACCAAAGAATAAAGCAAATAACATTAACCCAAAAACAAACGTTTCTTTTTTTGATAGTTCAGTCATGCTGCATCTCCTGCTGTTATCTACCGACCTTATTATAGAAATTCATTATAGAAAGCGGGCTTCTTTCCTGTCAAATCCAATTCCTGTGTTGCATTTGCTTCAGATTTATGCTCCTGAGATCGTCAAGCCCTTTACCTTCAGTGATGGCGCATTACATCTGCCTGTGAATCGGATATCACTGCCTACAACCTCTATCTGCTTCAACATCTCGAACAAGTTGCCGGATACCGTGATTTGATTGACAGGACGTACGACTCTCCCCTGCTCGATAAGGAAGCCGGTGCAGGATAACGAGAATTCGCCGGATACGGCATTCGTCCCCGCGTGCAGACCTTGGAGTTGTACAATCATTACACCTCTCTCCATGCCTGCAATCATGTCCTCAAGCGCCGTCGAACCTGGAAGTACATACATATTGTGAGGCGCAATACCGATTTTACCGCGGTACCCGCCCTTAGAGGCATGACCTGTCGAGACCAAACCTGCCTTGCTTGCCGTCTTCCCATTATGCAAATAAGTGAGCAGCTTGCCTTCCTTAATCACTTCCGTACATGTGCAGGCATACCCCTCTGCATCGAACGAGCAAGCACCCAGAACGCCATTCATGAGCGGGTCATCCACAAGGGTGACATTACTTCCCGCTATCTGCTCGCCGATCTTATCCTTCAAGCCTGAGAAGCCCTTATTTACCGCCTCTGCTGAGAAGATGGACGTATAGGAACCTAGCAGCTTGCTGGCTGCATCATGGCGGAAGATGACTGGATATTGATCAGACAATATGGTATCCGCCCCCAGCTTCGACACCGCTTCCTCAACTGCCTTGTGAGCAATAGCCTCGAAGTCAATATCCTCGAAGCGTTCCATGGAGTAATCGAACCAATCGCCTGTCGTCGTCTGGCCAGATTGTGTCGCCACAACGGATAGGCTGCCAACTGCAGTGCTGTATGATGCGCTACAATTCAACCCCTCTGTATTAGCGATCATGACCTCATTCTCAGTGAGCGTAACAGAAGAGCTTCTCACTAAGGTAATCCGTTCATCGGATGCTAGCGCGATTCGCTCCATGTCAATTGCTGCATCAATGAGAAGCTGTGGTGCCGTAAGCAGCAGCTCCGCTTCATGGGTTTTGACCTGCTGATAAGTGGGTGCTCCAGGGAACAACTTGTCTATTTCGCTGCTTTCGAGTGCATGCGCATTACTTCTTGCTTCTTCTATCAGAAATGCAATGACATCCGTTTCTAATTTTTCCGAATAGGCATTGCCCATTTTGCCGTTGAATTCGCCGCGAAATGAGACGCCGCCCGTCTCCTTAATTGTAAATGCGTCGATATCTCCCTTAGAGACACGCACAGAAGTTGAACGAGTCTGTTCATAATAGACTTCCATCTTCACGCAGCCTTGTTTACGCCCTTCTTCAAATAGATGCTGTTGAAATGCTGCAATCTCCAATGCCATCGTTTATTCCCCCTTTCTTCCGCCGACCGTCATGCTAGATACACGAAGCATTGGCTGACCGCAATTGACGGGAATACTGCCGCTCAATGAGCCGCACATGCCTTGACCGTGATCTAGATTGTTGCCTACCATATCAATTTTCTGGAGAACATCGATTCCCTTGCCGATGAGCGTTGCACCTTTGACCGGTTCTTCGATCTTTCCGTTGCGCACGATGTAGCCTTCATTGACCGCAAAATTGAATTCACCTGTCGCTGTATTCACGGAGCCTCCGCCCATTGTCTTGGCATACAGGCCATACTCTGTATTGGCAATAATCTCTTCTGGTGTGGAATGACCTGCTGCAATGTACGTGTTATTCATGCGGGAGGTCGGTGCAAATTGATAGGATTGCCGGCGGCCAGATCCCGTTGACGGCATTCCCATCTTGCGGCTGCCCAGCTTATCAATCAGATAGCCCTTCAGCACCCCATTCTCGATGAGCACATTACGCTGTGTTGGCGATCCTTCATCGTCGATATTCAGCGAGCCCCAAGCATTCGGAATCGTCCCGTCATCGATCGCGGTTACAAGTGGAGACGCCACTTGTTCACCGAGCTTGTCGGCGAACACAGAAGCCTTCTTCGCAACAGCTGTCGCCTCAAGTCCATGTCCGCATGCCTCATGGAATAGGACACCACCAAAGGCATTATCGATAATAACCGGCAGCTTGCCGCTCGGCGCATAGCCGGCGCCTACCATCGTAGTCGCGATGCGGGACGCTTCTCTAGCGTACCAATCAATATCCATCGACTCGATTAACTCCAGACCCGCGTGAGCACCAGGAGCGACGTATCCTCCTTGCTTGACGCCCCCCGCTTCAGCAATTGAGTTGAAGCTCATTCTCGTGTAGGTTCTGCGATCTTCCACCAACAGTCCTTCGGAATTGGCAATGCAAATATCTTGTACCCAGTTATTCAGTGCTATCGAGGTTTGCGTAATCGCTGGGCTGTATGCCATGGATGATGCATGCGCACGTCTCATCCATTCTATCTTGCGTCCCTTTCCCACTTCATTCGGTGGAATAAGAACCGGATGATGATCAACGATGCTCGCTCGACGTAAATCAATCACAATATCTCTGGTTTGACCACGGATCGCTTGTGCAGCTGAAGCAGCTACCTTGATCAGATTATCTGCGGTGCAATCATTCGTATACGCATATACCGCGAACACCCCGTTGAATATGCGTATGCCGACGCCATAATCTCGACCGCCAAGTGCATGTTCTACGATCCCACCAATCATCCCCAAGCTAGACGTCGTCTGATCTTCCATAAATACCTCAGCAAAATCCCCGCCAGTTGCTAAAGCGGCGGTAAGCACATTCTCAATTAACGACGGATGAAGCATAAACTGTGCCCTCCTTGTAAGCTAGATTTCTTAGTTGCATATGTATGTATGTCGAAGCAGAGGATATCCCTAACGAACCATTTTCGTAACATCTCCGATGACGCGTAGCCTATTAATTCGTGTAGCTCGACAGGTAACTCGATGAATGCCTCTCTTCTATATGTAAATGATTATACTATGATTTCTATCATAACCAACTCAAACCAACAAAAAAAAGAATGGTTAACCCACATTAACTCCATCTATCTCCTTCATGCAAGTAAGAAAATTTTCAGCATGAGTCTCATATTTATTAAAAGCAGCGCAAATAGATGCTCAGCAATTGAAGTACCGTGCAAGAGTGACACAGTCTCATATGTACTCGCAAGTTCAGTCTCCATTAATCCTTATCCATATTGGAGGAGAGAAACATGCAACCACATTCTTCAGAAAGAACATCTGCCAGCCCTAATCCGAATCATCGTCGTGCTCGGAAGCTGATGATAATACTCTCACTTGCCGTGGCACTCACAACTGTCGCTCCTGCGTATGCGGCTGATTCGAGTACAGAATCTTCCCCGTCCGCAAGCACAGTAGTACGGAACACACAAGCCTCGAACCCATCAATCGTGACTAACGGCCCCTCCGATCCTAAGGAGGTTGAAGCTTTTGCTGACAAGTTATTTTCTTCACCTTCATT
Organism: Paenibacillus sp. cl6col; assembly: GCF_900102125.1. Lineage (NCBI taxonomy): Bacteria > Bacillati > Bacillota > Bacilli > Caryophanales > Paenibacillaceae > Paenibacillus > Paenibacillus sp. cl6col. The sequence continues at coordinate 135,744 of NZ_FNAZ01000009.1, read as the reverse complement.
GAAGAAGCTTCCGGGAGCTGTCTTTATCGTCGTCAAGGATGGGCAAGTCTTATTAAGCAAAGGGTATGGCTATGCAGATGTAGAAACCAAAAAGTCCATGGATCCCGATCATACGATTCTAAGATTTGCTTCCATAACGAAGCCCTTCGCATCATTGGCCCTGCTTCAGCTCGCCGAGCAGGGTAAGATTGATCTGAAGAAAGACATCAGCGCGTACATGGGGGATGTCGCCATTCCTCGAAAAGTCGAAGGGTCATTAACAGCTGAGCATCTCATGACGCACACGACTGGTTTCGATTACCCTGAAGCTCCGGACGACATGGCAGTCAAGACGAATGCTGAGTATATTCGCAAGTATATGCCAACGGTTGTACGCAAGCCAGGCACTGTATACAGCTATGACAATTTCGCCTTTCGCCTTCAAGGCTATCTCGTTGAGCGCATAACTGGAGCTCCTTTCCATGAATATGGCATGCAGCATATTTTGCAGCCTCTTGGAATGACGAACAGCAGCTTCGTGATGACGCCTGATGCTAAGAAGGATCTAGCGACAAGCTATAAGAAGACAGGTGAAGTTCTTCCTTATTACGAGGTATCTCCCGCAGACGGCCCCGACGGGAGCCTTGTATCAACCGGTGCGGATATGGCTAAATTTATGATCGCGCTTTTAAATGGCGGTACGTACAAGGGGCAGCGAATCTTACAGCCTGAAACCGTACGCGAGATGGTAAAAATCCGTGTATCCGCTCATCCGAAAATTCCGAATACGACATACGGCTTCGAATCCTTGTTTCAAGAAGCCTATCATGGTGAAACCGTCATAAGCAAGGGTGGAAATCTTCCAGGGTTCGGCTCTTGGTTAAGTCTCTTGCCAGAACAAAATGTCGGCTTTTTGGTCGCATACAATTCCAACGAAGACTCTAGTGTAGATTATCGCAACACGGTTTTTCGTTCCTTTATGAATCACTATTATCCGGACAAACGCCCAGCCCCACCGCAAACAGAGCCCTCGCAAGAGATGAAAAGCAAGCTAGTTGGCCACTACCGTAATCTTCGGATGGGCATCCAGGTCGTTCAAATTGCTGAGCAATCTGACAAAAAATTATCCCTTATCGATCCATTCTACGGAACCCATACATTGACTCAGATCGAACCATGGCTGTTCCGTACGGATCATGGAAAGTTAGTTGGCTTCAAACAGGAAGACAATGGGGAAATTTCCTACATGGATAACAGCAACGTAGCATGGTTCGAGAAGCTCACTGTTCCTAAAGTCCTCTATTCAGATATCGACAAGAATCATCCGTATTATGGATACATTCAAGATATCATGATGAGGAGTGGAGTATCCGAACATCAAGGACAGTTCCGTCCCTCCTCTACCATTACGAGGGCTGAATTCGTCTCCATGCTCATGCAGTGCTTGCGCATGCAGCCTTCGTTGAACGCAGTCTCCTTCACCGATATGAAAGGCCACTGGGCTGCCAAAGACGTTCAAACGGCGTATGAGCTGGGGCTTATCACCGGAGCATCAGGTGAGCTCTTCCGACCTGATCAACCCATTCAACGGCAAGAAGCGGCAATGATTGCGTGGCGAATCGCCCAAGCGTTCGGATCTCCAGTGCAAGAAGCGAAACTGGTTGGTGATACTGACGTCTGGGCATTAGACGGTGTCAAGTATGCTGCCGCTATGCACAAATACGGGCCCGAAATTAAAGCTAACGCAGACGGCACTCTGAATTATGAATCCAAACGCAGCATGCTCAAGCAAGAAGCAGCTGCCTTGATCAGCACATTGCTTGCTCAGCCGATTCCGCGCTAACCACAAGATAGCTCTCGTCGAATCTCTACGTTGCGACGAGAGCTATTTCCTTTTCCAGCAGTCTAGAATGCATTCCCAACCCCAAGGTCATACTATAGGAAAACTTTGTGTAAACGTGGTGAACACATGTCAGCCCACTCCATATTACTAGTCGAAGATGAACAAAGTGTATCTCAATTCATCCAGCTTGAACTTGAGCATGAAGGGTACGAGGTACTTGTCGCTGTAGACGGGGAACAAGCATTAGAATTCTTTCAACAAGGCGAGTGGAGCCTCATCCTGCTAGACTGGATGCTGCCCAAGCTGAACGGCCTTGAAGTATGCCGGAGAATTCGGCGCGTCAGTGATGTCCCAATTATCCTCTTATCTGCTCGTGATTATGTTGGAGATATCATTGCTGGTCTCGATACAGGTGCAGATGATTATATTACGAAGCCGTTCGAGATTGAGGAGCTGCTTGCCCGCATACGCACCGCTTTACGACGCCCCAACCATGCCGCTAATCCGGAAGAGAAGGAAGTATACCAGCTCGCCGATCTCATCTTGGATGTGAAGAAAAGAGTTGTAACCCGTGCTGGGGATCGAATCGAATTAACGCAGCGTGAGTTCGAATTACTTCAATACCTAATGGAACATCTCGGTGAAGTGATTGGCCGTGAACAGCTATTGTCCTCTGTGTGGGGTTATGACTTTGTTGGTGAGACGAATGTCGTCGATGTCTATATCCGATATTTGCGCAACAAGCTGGATCGCGGCTATCAGCATAAGTTAATCCAGACCGTTCGCGGTGTCGGATATGTGCTGCGTGAACCATAAGGAATCAGAAATGATCATGTTCAAGTCACTTATCCAGCAGCTTAAGCATTCTGCCAATACGTTAATGTTCCGCTTCACGATCTGGTATGTTCTTAGCCTATTAGCTGTCATTCTGTTAATCGGGATCTCTATTATGGGTGCAGTCACCCATCTGTTGCTCCAAGACTCCAAGCAGGAACTTTTCGCCGTCGAACGCAAACTAAGGGAAAGTATTCAAGATGGCTTTCTGGAGTGGCAATCCCTTCTCGATGAACTGCTATACCCCGATCACGCGAACTATGATGTTCAAATTGTGTCCTCTGATGGACGCATATTAGCACAAACTCGCAACTGGGACGAGGCTTTCCTCGCCGAACAGAAAAATCGATTCCGATGGTTTGATACCGTGCAGTGGAACACCGATTATGGACTGTTCATCAGAGATGAAGTCATATGGAATCAAACCAATGGGCAGGTCGGTCGAATCTATATTCATGTTCAGCTCCACTCCATTGAACGCATCTTGCTCATTATTACTAAAGTACTTGTCATTACTGCACTTGCCAGCTCAACAGCAGGATCGCTGCTTATTTATCAAATAACAAGAAGGAACCTCTCCCCCCTGTTCAGCATAATGAATTCAATTGTTCAGATGAAGAATTCACCGAATTTAAGGCAGAGGGTTCATGTCCCGAAAACGCCGGTGGAGCTAACGAAATTGGCGGAGCGCTTCAATCAGTTGTTAGATGAGCATGAAGAACTGATTGAACGGGAGATGAACTTTATTACAAATGCTTCACACGAGCTCCGTACTCCGCTGACCGCGTTTCGTGGTCATGTGAAGCTGCTGAAGCGCTGGGGGAATCAAAATGCTGAGGTTCTGCAAAAATCACTGGATTCGCTAGACCTAGAGAGCCAGCGCATGCAGCGGCTTATTGTTCAGCTACTGACGTTAGCCCGTTCAGGCAAAAGCCCCTCACCGAAGGAACAAGTGAATCTTACCGACATTGTCCGAGAAGCAATAAAGCAGCTATGGAAATCCGATTCCAAAATTTCCTTGCGTTTGCATCTGAATAAGGCTGCTTATGTACATGGGGATAAGGAACAATTGCGCCAGGTTGCCATTATTCTCATTGAAAATGCCATAAGGTATACCAATGACCTGGGCTGGATCGAAGTTGCCGTCTATCAAGAGAAAGAAAATGCATGCCTTCGAGTATCGGATTCCGGAATTGGCATACCCGAAGAAGAATTAGATAAAATTTTCGATCGATTTTATCGAGTCGATAAGGCTCGCTCTCGCGTAACGGGAGGCACGGGCTTAGGGCTACCCATTGCGAAGGAGCTCGTAGAGCAGCATCATGGCACCATTCGAGTTGAGAGCACGATCGGACAGGGCAGCACATTTATTGTGTGCATACCGTACTCGCACAACGCCTGAGAACATACAACAAGCCTAAAGCAGTACATCGTATTGCTTTAGGCTTGTCCATTATAAACTATTTAATTACACGACGAACTTTCGTCAAGCGGGACTCCCACTTGCTCAAGTTGTCAATTCTTACTCCGCCCTTGCCATAAGTGTGTAAGATTTTTCCATTGCCCATATAGATTCCTACATGATGAACCGGAGAGTAGAAGAACAGGAGATCACCCTTCTTCATATTCTTTTTGCTAACTGCAACCCCAACCTTGGATTGCTGCTTCGATGTGCGTGGAAGCTTGATTCCGTGTTTGCCATATACATATTGTGTGAACGAAGAGCAGTCGAATGCTTTCGTGCTTCCCGACTTGGCACCGAATTTATATTTAACACCTAAGTATTTTTTCCCTGTTGCTATAATTTTGTCTGCCTTGGAGCTTTGCGATGTAGAAGCCGCGCTAGCTGTTTGAACAGGCATTACTGCACCTGCTGACAGTGCAAAGGACAATGTTAATGTTACGCATACAAATATTTTTCCAAACTTCTTTTTATTCAACAATATTCTCATCTCCCAGAAAAATGGATAGTGCTGATGTGCTCACCAGCGACGTTACATACCATAACACATAATTTTTATCCATTATTTTCTAGAGAAGAGCTGAAACATTGCTGTTGTTTACTTTTTTGTAATCTATTAGAGCAACATTATAAATTTCTCATCTCTCTCTTCTTGACAAATAGGTCGTTGTGATCGTCCCTCCTTTGGCAGGATAAAAAATAAATAGATTTGATACTAGATCATCAAAATTTTGCGATGCAGCAACTGCCGTTATCTCAGGATGCAGAATAAGCGATGAACACATGAAACAGCGCCATCTCATCGCATACAAACGTTGAAATGGCGCTGCATATGAATTTTATCAATTGCCCAAGCTGCAGAGTCAACTTACATCGTAAGATGATCGTCATAGAGATTAGAGCGGCGCTTGAACCAGTCAAATAAATGCGTAACAACAACCTTGAGCACTGCATACCCAGGCACAGCCAGAATAATGCCCACTACACCGAACAGGTTGCCGGCTGTCAGGATGACGAAAATGATCGTAATCGGATGAATGCGGAGTGTCTTCCCCATAATTTGTGGCGAAATGAACTTCCCTTCCACCAATTGGACAATCGTCCAGACGATGATCATTTTCAGCAGCATCATCGGTGAAGTGACAAGCGCCACGATCATCGCGGGTGTGATTGCAATTGCAGGGCCCAAATACGGTACAATACTCGTACAAGCTGCAATTACTGCTAGAATTAGTGAATATTCAAGCCCAATGATTAAATAGCCCGCATACAGTAAGATGCCGATGCAGAAGCTTACAATAATCTGACCCCGTATGTAGGAACTGATTTGATTATTCATCTCGGACATCACTTGATGGGATTGCTTGCGCAGCGTAGTCGGCAAAAATGTAAGGATATAATCAGGCAGCCGCCGGCCATCCTTCAGTAAATAGAAAAGAACGAATGGAACGATGACAAGGCCGAGAATCGTTTCGGTGACTGCACCTAGAAATCCACCGATTCCATTGAATGTGTTGTTTAAGAGCGAGGTAGCCCGCTCGGACAAGGAGCTTACGAAGTTGCTGGAATTAATATCGATGCTCTGCTGGATACGGTTGAAGAACTCACTGCCGATCATGTCGCGGAACAACGTCTCAATCTGGGTGCTAAACCCTGGAAAGTTGGCAATCAAGTCCATAACTTGCTTCTTAATGACAGGAATAACAGCAAGAACGACGACCGTAATAATGCCGATAATGAGAATATAGAGAATGAGAATGGATATGAATCGTTTGACTCTCCATTGTTCCAGAAGATCAACGATCGGATTCAGCAAGTAATAGAGCACACCTGCTAAAAGCACTGGAAACAGTACTGTCTTAATGAAAATAATGAATGGAGAAAAGATAAATGAGATTTTCGTGAAAAGTAACACGTTCAAACTAACTAACAACACAATCAACAAAAACGAGATCAATCTATGATTCAAGATGAACGTTAACATTCGGCCTGGCCTTGTTGATCGTTTCTCCATGCATTAGCTCCCCTCAGTGTTGGATGTAATCTTAATCACGAATTGCCCCTTCCCATGCGGAATGATTGTTAAATTCCAATCAAATGCTTGCGCAACCCATCGTACTTGTACATACAGTTGGCCGTCTCGGATGATTGGTCCGCGGTATGACTTCTTCAACACTCTACAGACATCCGAGTTTGGAGCACAATCCTGATCTGGTTGATAAACATGGGTGTAATCTTCGTACTCCTCCTTGCCATTCGGATGTGTGCTGACCCAATATCCACGATAGTCATTCCCCCAAACTTCGACTGTCTTGGTCTTCTGCGGTATAGCGTATACATGATAATCATATAATCCCGGTTGAAAAGCATAGGACATGTCGAGCCCCATAGAACCCGTTATTGTGGATAGTGGAACTAGGATCATCCCATGCTCATTCAATATCTCATTTTGTGGTACCGTTGCATTTCCTAGCTGAACTGCATATTTTGATTTCGCAGCAGCAGCGGTATCATCAATATTGACACTCCATCCCAGCAAAGCAAAAACAAGCAGCACACCAGCAAGAAACTTTCTTTTTATGTGATGTACAGTCAACTCCATTCCTCCTTTTTTCGCTTCTCAATTTCAATTGCACACCTACCCACATATTACCACAAATAATTAATCAGTTGAGAAAGACATTTTGAAGCATTTTCTGCATTAAAAAAGCAATGACATGCAACGACAACATCGTCGTTTTCTCTGTCATTGCTAGTTGTTTCTTTCCTCTGCGCAAATTCCCAACCATCCGATGAAATGGTGTATATCCAGACGACCATAGATGGTGCAGCCTTATGGTCTGATGCTACAAACCAGACCACACATCCTTTGCGAATTTCCCTTCCGCTTGCAAACGTTCCAGCCAATGCTTCGCCTCCTCCTCATGAACACGATGCACGTTCTGAAAAGCTTGCCGCACAGCAGCTTCCACATCAGGCGCCATTTTGCTTCCATCTCCGCAGATATATAAGTGGGCTCCCTTATCCAGTAATTCTACGATTTGTTCCGCATGCTGAGCTATAATGTGCTGGACATACGTTTTAGCCTCACCTTCTTTACGCGAGAAGGCGGTATGCACGGTCACAATTCCATCCTGCACGAATCTCTCCAGTTCCTCACGATATAAGTAATCTGCTTCATTCCGGCAGCCGTAATAGAGGATCGCTTGTCCAAGCGATTTTCCTTCTTGCTGCAGCGCCTGTCTAGCCTGCAAAAAGCCGCGGAAAGGTGCCACCCCGGTTCCAGGTCCAACCATGATGATCGGCGTTGCAGGATCGGCAGGGGGCTGGAATTTGGATTCAGGTGTCCGTACGAACATTAGAATCGAGTCGCCGGCTTCACGCGAAGCCAAATAATTGGAGGCAACTCCACGATATTCTCCCATGCCGCTCCAAGCCGGGCCGAGGACGACCCCGACCGTGATGCTCGCCTGCTTCTCCTGAATGTGAGGTGAACTGGAAATGGAATAGTATCGAGCCTTGAGCGGAGGCAGCAGTTCTAAAAAACGCTCGAACGGCATCTCGCAAGCTTCGTATTTCTCAAGCAAATCAAGCATGGAAACCCGTTTGCGCAGCACTTCAGCTACATACTTATCGTCGTCTAGAAGCGATTCCAACTCACGTCTATGAGGCGGGCATGCTGTATAAGACGCCAATTCACGAAGCTGAGCCCGGGTCGCAGCTTCCTGCAATTCTACACTATGACTAAACAAATCGGACAGGCTAACCGGTTGGCCTGTAGGCAGATGAGCCGCACTGCGTCCGCTTGCATTAACGATCAGATGATCGCTGCCGTTCAGCGCGAATCTTTGCAGCACGCGATTCACCTGAGAAGTATGATTGCGCGGCAGCACTCCCAAATGATCGCCTTCCTCATAGGTGACTCCATCAGGGAGTGCGATCTCGATATGACGGGTACTGCGCCCGCTTCCTGCCTGCTGTAACTCACGATTGCTTACAACCTCGGCATGAACCGCTTCATACGAATTGGCAAGCCTGCTGCCTGCATAATCCTTTACGAATTCCACGGTAAGCGTGCTGCGAACGGCTTCAGATTGCTTGCTCAGCTGTAATCCTAGCGCATTCATCATATCTGGCCACAGCTTGGAACGCCAGCTCTCGACATTCAGCTCAAAGTCGCCGCTCGCATCCCCTTCGCCCCGAATCATCAGCCGTTCAGCACCCTTTTTCTGCATCTGCTCGTCAACGAATCGCGGTACATCTTGATAGGTGCTGGCCCAGTTATGATCCCCACATCCAAATACGGAATAGCGGACACCTTCCAGCTCGCCATCGTCAATCTGCTCGAGCCACTCCACGAATGCCTGTGCATTGCTTGGCGGCCTGCCGTTGTAGGAAGAGGTTACAATGAGGAGGGCCCCCGTCTTCGGGAGCTTGCCTACATAGTCATTTAGTGGAGCGACCTCACTGCGGAATCCCTGGTAGCGTCCCTCATCCGCCAGCTCGCGGGCAATGCCCTCGGCCGTTCCGAGATTGGAGCCGTATAGGACGAGCAGCGGAGTGTCGTGGGCTTCGGCCAATGGAGCCTGTTGTTGAGCACTTTCATGCGATTCTGATTCGCCACCCAGCCCTCCTTTTGCAGACAAAGTCCCTGCCCCCAGTTGTTTCCGCAGCCGAATGCGAATCCGAAAATCGTCAGGCTTCAGCGTCAGTGCTTCCTTCACCTTCAGCTGATAGTTGGTATGATCGATTATCTCAAAATGCTTGAGCACCATGCCCAAAACGAGCGCAGCCTCTTGCAGCGCGAACTGCTGCCCGATACACGCGCGTTGACCATTGCCGAACGGCTTGTAGGCATGATGAGGAATTTGGCTCGGGTCTTCAAAGCGTTCGGGTCGGAATTGCTCTGCATCCTCACCCCATACAGCACGGTCTCGATGAAGCCTCGGTACAAGGACATTCACACTCTCGCCCTTTGCAAGCGGGTATTTGCCAGCCAGCAGTGTATCCTCCTTCGCGAATAGTGAGAAAGCCGGGGCGGTCGGCCATAAGCGAAGTGATTCATTAAGTATCATCCGTATGTATGGCAATTGTCTCACTTGTGCATACGTCGGAACAGGATCCGTCAACACACGATCCACTTCCTTGTAAGCCTTCTGCAAGCATTCGGGATGCTTCAGTAAGTAATAGATTGCGAACGACAGCAGGCCGCTTGTCGTCTCGTGACCCGCGATTAGAAACGTAATAATCTGGTATCGGATATTCTCGTCATCTAATGACTCCCCGGTTGCTGGATCTTTTCCGTTAAGCATATGGCTCAACAAATCCTGACCAGCTTCATCCGGCTGCTCCTTCCGCTCCGCAATGATTTTGTCTACGAGCGAGTACATAAACTGGATGTCATGCCGATACTGCCGCTTCGTGACTACCATGAGCTTATCTTGAATATTGAGGCGCTGAAGCTGATGCATTGCTTCGCTTAACGCGCGAACCATGCTTGTAATAAACGGATGGGGCTGATCGCGATAGAAGCTGTTGAATCGATAATTGAATCCACAGAGACCAATCGTATCGAGTGTCAGACGGGTCATGTCTTCAGGCACATCGATACTTTCATCCGGATTCAGCCTCGACCATTTTTGGATAAGCTGCACCGCAATATCAACCATCATCTCATGGTAACCGCGCATAGCCGATTGGCTAAAGCTCGGCAGCAATATATTGTGCGCCTTCCGCCAGTTCGGCTCTTCTGTTTCGCTTGTGAACAGTCCGTCGCCGGTAAATGCCCGCACACTGCGCAAGGGCGCCCATACGTTTTTATCGAAGCGCGATTCGTCGCACGCATCCTTTACCAACTCATGACCAGAGATAAAAATTTCGCTCCTCCCCGGCAAATCAATGCGAAATATAGGGCCATACTCCTCAGCCAACTGTACCATGGATTGAACTGGAGCTTCTAAGTTCAGCTGCGGCAAATTTCCCAGCAGACCAAATGTCTTCGGCTGAGGAATATGGGATGAATTTGATTCTGACATTGCGGTATCTACTCCTTACTAATAGACATATCAAAGCGTATATCCTTTCAGTCTATTATTTGCAATATCGCATCACTTCATCCCAATAGCAAAAGAGCCACTGCAAAACAATAACGGTTCCCCGAAATTATCTTCACAGAGGCTCTTTTACCTAGAGGCTATAAGTGCAGCTTCGCTTACTTACCACAGCTCTTCTTTCTTTTTCTTAGGCTGACGCTTTATTTTATTCTGAACAGCAGGCAAATGCTTCATGCTTCGAATCATTGGTCCTTTGCAGAGTGGACAAGATTGCTCACCAGAAGCAAACTCGTCTCTTACCCATGCTTTGCATTCCGGATTTCTGCATTTCAGAATTTTTGTGATAATCAATTTCGGTTTGTCGTCTTGACTCGTTGTCACTTTCCAGTACATCCCTTTCCAATCAGCATTCATTTACCATTAGGCCGATAAAATATATCATTACTTAGCGTCACCTGTCAAAGCAAAATGTATGCTGATCCGACTATAGAAAAGAGACATCTCACGTGAGATGTCTCTAACATTCTTCAATATACAATTATTCCCGTTCGAACAAGGCAGCACCAGCAATTCCTGGCTTCGTCATTTCATGTGCATCCAGAATCGTATCCAGCTCTTCTTCCGTCAATACATTGTAGAGCAGGCACAACTCTCGAACGGACTTGCCGTTCTCCGTCGCTTCCCGTGCAATACGGGCTGACACTTCATAACCAAGGTGAGGGCTCAGCGCAGTGATAATGCCGACACTGTTCTCCACTAACTCGCGGCAGTGGTCTTCGTTTGCTTCAATTCCTTCAAGACAGTGCGTCCGGAATACGGTGAACACATTTTGCATCATGCTCAGCGATTGCAGCAGGTTGAATACAAGTACTGGCTCCATGACGTTCAATTCAAGCTGACCCGCTTCCGAGGCAAGACAGATCGTATGATCGTTGCCAATCACTTGGAAAGCTACTTGATTGACAATTTCGCACATAACCGGATTCACCTTGCCCGGCATAATGGATGAACCTGGCTGGCGTGCTGGCAGTCGAATTTCACCAAACCCAGCTCGTGGACCTGAAGCAAGCAAACGCAGGTCATTGGCCATCTTAGACATATTCATCATACATACCTTGAGCGCAGCAGATACTTCCGTATACGCATCCGTATTCTGCGTTGCATCAACAAGATGCTCCGCATGCACGAGCGGCAATTGACTGATATCAGCAAGCAGCTCAACAACACGCTGAATGTATCGCGGATCTGCATTCAAGCCAGTTCCTACAGCCGTTGCGCCCATATTCACTTCATATAAATGCTGCTTCGATTGCTCAATACGGTGCATATCTCTCGCGAGAACACGACTGTATGCTTCGAAGGACTGTCCCAAGCGAATCGGAACTGCATCCTGAAGATGTGTGCGCCCCATCTTAATGACATGATCGAATTGCTTCGCCTTGCTGCAGAATGCGCTGTGAAGCTCCTTCATAACAATGAGCAGCTTATCTACGAGCGTTAAGACAGAAATATGAATTGCAGTAGGAAATGCATCGTTCGTCGATTGCGAACGATTGACGTGATTGTTCGGGCTTAGGCTTGCATAGTCGCCCTTCGCTTTGCCAAGCAATTCAAGCGCTCGGTTCGCAATAACTTCGTTCGCATTCATATTCATCGACGTGCCTGCCCCGCCTTGAATCGGGTCAACGATGAATTGATCATGCCACTGACCGCCAATAATCTCATCAGCGGCTTGTACGATTGCATTGCAAGTGTCTGTTTGAAGCTGCTTCACCTCCATGTTGGCTAGGGCAGCAGCCTTCTTGACGATAGCCAAGCCACGAATCAATTCTTTGTTCATCCGCGTGCCCGATATTGGAAAATTCTCTACGGCACGAAGTGTTTGAATGCCATAGTAGGCTTCGGCTGGTACTTCTTTTTCCCCTAAAAAGTCTTTTTCGATACGAGTCGGGTTCATAATCATTGGATTCCCTTTCCTTCTCTCATGAGTAGTAGGTTCATGTATAAGACAGAAAAAGCAACGCTCGCTTTGATTGTAATACTGTTTCACTAAATGTTCAATTTCTCATTTGGAAAATCATTATATTTAATTTTTTTATTATTCGCTATATAATAGATTAGCAAACATATGTTTGTATGTATGTGTACCATGTGCACGTATAGAAAGGAGATTGTATGAAAGGTTCAACACACCTTAGTATCGGTGTGGCTATCGGAGCCGCAGCTGCGGCGCATTACCCGTTCTCCATTCAGAATGCGTCCATCTACCTCGCAGTTGCTGCGTTATCTGCGCTAAGCGCGGATCTTGATGGCCCAAGCATACTAAGCAGACGAATTGGCAAGGCTGCCAAACGGGTACATACTCTATTGATGTGGCTTGGCGTATGCTGTGCTGCAGGTGCCATCTATCAATATGGAGCGAATGGTTCGTTAAGCCAAGAGGCCATCGTTCTTACAATTGTCGTGCTTCTGCTCGGATTTGTAGCGAAGGAAGGGTTAATTCGCAACATCATGGTCAGCTGTGTCGGTGGGAGCATGCTCATAGGCGGCATCCTGCTTGGATGGAGCTGGCTCATCGGCCTGGGCGTATTCGTTGCCTGGGTGCCATGGCTGAATCATCGGGGATTATCCCACACCATTTGGGCTGCTCTTTTATGGGGAGCTATTGGCTGGGGATTAGAACAACACTTGGAGCTCGAAGGAATTGCGCTCGTATCCTTACTTGGCTACGGTTCCCATCTCATTGCAGATACCTTAACCCCTCGTGGTGTGAAGTGGTTTTATCCACTATATAAGCGGTCGATTAAGCTGCGTCTGTAATGGCGCTGTCTCTTAGACGGTCAACCCGTTCCGTATCATGACAATGATGTGATGTCCCATGCAACTATGTTAATAGACATCCATAGCCTTCATCATTAACTAGGCGAGGAGCCTCTAAGCGGTTGTACAATAGTACTTATCGCGATAGAGGCTCCTTTTCTCATGATTTTAGTAATGCGATATGATTTTGTTGTCGGTACTTCGTTGGACTCGTCTCCATTCGATTCTGGAATACCCGATTGAAGGTCGGATATGAACGAAACCCTGCCTCAAATCCTATTTCCGTTATCTTCATATCCGTACTGATTAACAAGTTGCAAGCATGTGCCACTCGTATCCGCTCTAAGAAGGAGTAGTAGTTCTCTCCGACCATTTGCTTGAAGGCCGTGCTAATATAGGACGAGCTGTAATTATACTTTTGCGCTAAGGACTCAAGCGTAATCTCTTCTTTGAAATTTTGGTATACATAGTAGACAACCTCCCACATTCCCCTTCGCAAATGATCCTCGCCAGTATGGGCGCCCTCATGAAGGTGGGAGATACGATATCGGTCGAACCACACGAATAGCTCGGTAAGCTTCGCAAGATAGATCATCCGGCTCCAAGGCTTATGCTCCTGCATTTCCTCAAACATGTCTTGAAGCAGCAGATGAATGCGCTCAGCGGTGCTTGGATCCAGATGGTATGTCGTATTGCTGTCGCCCTCTGCGCCTTTGAGCAAGCTGTGAAGCGCAAGCAGAGATTCTCCAGCCCCAAAGAAGGCCTTCAGCCCAATTGCCCCAACATACAGCTTCAGCTCCTCACCTTCCCGTATATCCAACTCGTGAACCTGATGTGGGAATACAAGGGTGAAGGTTCCTGGAGTGAGCTCCTTCTCTACCCCATTGATTAGCTCCTTGCCTGAACCCTCTATGACGTATGTAAACTCAATAAAATGATGCACATGTGCGGGAACTGATGCTTCAAGATGATGGATCTTCAATGTGAACGGAAAGTCTCCGTATATCTCCTCATCCCCCTGTAAATTGTATGGATACATCCGCTCACCACCTCTTATCTCTTCGATTGTTTGTCATGATTATTGTATCATAAAAATTGAGAGTTTTTTTAAATTAATGATAGGAGATAAAAATGATTATGTCATATAATACATTGTGTAAGTCATATTTGATATAACATTTCACAAGTTGTGTCTGATGGGAGTATCCATTGCTCCTCCAGCGCAACTGTCTACAAAGGAGCGAACACCGATGAGCTTGCTATCTCACGTAAACCCACTACAAGGTACGGATTCGATATATCCTTATTCCAACGGGAACACATTGCCGCTTATTTCCCTGCCATTTGCTATGAATGCATGGAGTCCACAGACGACTGAAGCTGGTGGCGGCTGGTTCTTCAACCCGAATCACAATCGATTTGAAGGCATTCGACTTACCCACCAGCCGAGCCCTTGGATTGGAGATTACGGACATATGACATTTATGCCGCAATCCGGACCATTGAAAGCTTGGGCACCTGAGCGTTCTTCCTCTTTCCGCAGACAGGACATGATCGTGCGTCCTGACTATTTCAAGGTTCGGATGCTGCGCTATCAGGCTACATTGGAATTGACGCCAACGACGCGCTGCGCAAGCATGCGTCTGACCTTTGACCGTCCTGAGCAGTCTCGTCTAATCCTGTCTCCATTCCCTGGTGAATCTTCGATGAAGATTGATCCGAAGAACGGTACACTGACAGGCTACACGACGGCTAAGGCTGGAGGAACCCCTGACAATTATCGCATGTACTTCGTTGTGAAGTTCGACTGCGCAATCGATGCAGATGCAAGCGGATTGACAAACCATGAATCCAAGCCGGTTGCTGGCTTGTCTGGTACAGATGAGCGCCTCGGTGCATATGTAGGACTGCACGTGCCAGCCAACCGTATTGTTCACGTCCAGGTAAGTACTTCTTTCATCAGTGAAGAACAGGCCTTCATCAACCTCAATCGCGAAATCGGCGAGCGCAGCTTCGATGAAGTACAGAAGCTGGCTGCAGATGTATGGGAGAAGCAGCTAGGCGTCATTCAGGTCGAGAGTGATGACAAGGACAAGCTGGATACGTTCTATACTTGTCTGTATCGGACTTCCCTGTTCCCACATCAAATCCATGAATTTGATGCGAATGATAAGCAAATCCACTTCAGCCCGTACAATGGAAAGATTGAAGATGGCCCTCTCTTCGCAGATATTGGATTCTGGGATACGTACCGTACTTCGTTCCCGCTGTACAACCTGCTCTATCCGTCCTTCATGAATGAAATGATGCAGGGCTGGGTGAATGCTTATAAGGAAGGCGGATGGATGCCGAAATGGGCTTCCCCAGGTGAGCGCAGCATGATGCCTGGTACGTTGATCGACGTCAGCTTCGCAGATTCCGTAGCCAAAGGCGTTACTGGTTTTGATGTTGCCACTGCCTTCGAAGGTTTGTTGAAACATGCGATGACTGTAGCGGATGATCATCGTGTAGGACGCAAAGGAATGCAGGAGTACTTGAAGCATGGCTTCTTGCCTGCTGACATCCATACCCATGAGAGTGTCTGCAATACACTGGATTATGTGTACGGTGACTTCTGTATTGCACAAATTGCGAAGCATCTGGGACGTGATGCGGAGTATGCGCAATTGATGGAACGTGCCCGCAACTACAAGCACCTGTATGATCCAACAATCGGTTTCATGCGCGGTAAACTCGAAGACGGAAGCTGGCTGGAGCCGTTCGACGCTACAGAATGGGGTGGCCCTTATACGGAAGGTGGAGCATGGCAGAGCAGCTGGGCTGTGCAGCATGACCTTCTTGGATTGGCAGACCTGATTGGCGGACGCGAGAAGTTGAAGGAGCGATTGGATGCCTTGTTCGCAGCAGATCCAGAATTCAAGGTAGGGTCCTATGGCTTCGAAATTCATGAAATGTCGGAAATGGCTGCAATTGACTTCGGTCAGTTCGCGATCAGCAATCAGCCAAGCTTCCATATTCCATATGTGTATACTGCGTTAGGCTACCCATCCTTGACTCAATATTGGGTGCGCAAGACGATGGACGAACTGTTCAGTGCTCAGCCTGACGGCTTGCCTGGCGATGAGGATAACGGCAGCTTGACAGCTTGGTATGTATTCGGTGCAATGGGCATCTTCCCTCTTACACCAGGGGTACCGCAATACGTACTAGGGACACCAATGTTCAAGAAGATGACTGTCAACTTGGACAACGGCAAGCAGATTGTCATTGAGGCACCGAACAACTCTTCGGAGACGAAATATGTTGCAGGTGTACAAGTAAATGGCGAGCACGTATCCAACCTGTATATTGATCACGATCAGTTGAAGAATGGGGCCTCGTTGTCCTTCACGATGGCAGCAGAACCGCAGCAGCAGCAATATGAAGAGACAGCCCTGCCATATGCAATGTCAAGAGCATAAGGATGTCATATCGTCTCGAACGTAATTAAGCTCGTTGCGTAGATATTAACGAACAAGAATGAAACAAGACTAGGGGTGCTCCGGTCAACATCCGACCTGGAACACCCCTATTTCTCTACAATGCGCTCTGCAGCCTGAAGGGCCGTCAGTCTCTCCATCGCCAACTGCACTGCCATCACATCATCAATATATCCAATTGGGAACAGATAATCTGGAATAATGTCTGCCGATAAAATGAAATACAGCAGTGCGCTCCCTAATACGGCACGTTCTTCTACTGTTCCTTGTTCGCTGCAATATTGGGTGTACGTATCATTCAATTGATCGATAAATGGTCCCCAACCGCTTACTTCCTTCACCTTGGCATGGAAATTGTCGCGAATCATTCGATCTCCTTCATTGGTTTGCGCGTATTGCTCGTATTTATCCAGTTCTAGACGTACATGCTCCTTCGTGAATGGATAATCAAGCAGCTGTATGGACTTGAGTATGAATTGAAGGCTATCCTCCTGTAATTCATCTCCAATCGGTACCACTGGTACCGTGCTCAATTTGCCGAACTCGACGCCAACCGCCTCCATGAGCTGTTCAACGGGAATTGATAAATGCTTGGAAAATGAAGTTAGATGGTGTATCTTAGCGGGCTGCTTGCCGTTAATAATTCGAGAAATCGTAGCGGTATCCATTCCAGTCCGCTCCCCCAATTTGCGCATGGAGAGCGAATGCTCCTTCATCGATTTTTTCAACATGTCACCGAGTGGGTTGTTCTGTTCGATGGTTATCACCCCTTGTCGCAGTCATATTCTACTGCCCATTCTCGCTCTGTTTATGACATGTATATGCACAAGTTCGCCTAGCCTACCCCATAAATTTGACATCAACGTATGACCAAGTTTGAATGAGGAAGGCCACAGATGTAGACAGATAAGCATTCATTGCAACCACCTCAACACATCTCCCATCAGCATGCGGTTGATTCTTATCACAGGCCAATCAGCTTGCTGTTGATTTTTTTTCAACATTTCGGCGATTCCGGTTCACAACTCTCAACATCGTGACATATGATACCTCAACAGTGCTGCAAGCGGCACCGGATTATACCCACAATAAGGAGTTGAACAGCTATGTATTACTGCCTGCAATGTTCCAAAGTCCATCAAGAGGATGGCACATCGGTAGTATTTCGGAATGTGTTCTATGTAGATGAGATGAGCAAACGCAAATTCCAGCTTGGAGATTGTCATTCGAACCCCCCCCTGCCCTATTCAGCAGGAAGTGAGCATCAGCTAGTGTTCGTGCCTCCGAGGGAAACTGTGCTGCAGATGCTTCACGATTGACAGGACGGCAAATGACATTCAATAAACAACCATTTATTACTTCGAATCAAGGGAATTAACCAAGGGAGAGATTCATCATGCAATGGATTATGATTATAGGATTAGCAGTCGCTTCGAGTATAGATAATTTAGGGGTGGGAATATCGTACGGAATACGGAAAATACGAATTGGAGTGCTTTCGAATCTATTCATTTCGCTCATCTGCTTCATTTTCAGTATGGCCGGTCTCATGTTCGGTCAATGGATATCGCAGGTTCTTCCTGGTATACTGCCTACCTTGCTTGCCGCACTCATCCTGCTTATTGTCGGCATCCGCATTGTTCTACTGACCTCTCACCATGGCAGCTCGACGGAGACCACAGCAGTAGAAGCAAGCAGTGAAGCTAATTCAAGCTCTTCACTAGAACGAATGCTGCAGAGACCAGAGGAAGCGGATAAGGATAAATCGGGGACGATTAACTTATGGGAAGCAGCTGTGCTTGGTGTTGCACTGTCTGCCAATGCGCTTACAAATGGCCTAAGTGCTGGACTTATCGGATTATCACCGCTCGCCATATCCCTAACCGCAGCGATCGGCAGTTTTGTCACATTGTGGCTGGGTGCCGTGCTTGGGCAGAAGATGGCCAACATTCGCATAGGACGCTATACAGTAGGACAATTCAGCACGGTGCTAAGCGGAGCTATCATCATTCTTGTCGCTATCAATTCCTTCTTCTAACCTAACTAACATAAGAGACCCTGTCTGCTATGCGTTCAAGGCATAGCAGACAGGGTCTCTTATCATTTATGGAAGACGATTGACAGCAACTTCATTAAGAATCATTGCACTGCCACCGCCGATTAATTTTGTCTTGATACCATATACAACGCAATCCAGATGAGAACGAAGCCTGAAATTTGCGCTGCAGTGACCGCCTGATGGAACACGAACCAATTCATCATCATCCCTACCAATGGGAATGACAACTCAGCCAGAGTCGCATATGAGGCCTTGGTAGTCGATAGACCGCGATAATACAGCAAGAGACTAACCAATCCTGGAAGAAGAGCCTGCAAGAAGATGTAGAACGACAGTGTCCCCCATTCTGATGCGGCGAAATTCCAGCTTGGTGACTCCCATGATGTCAGCACGATGAGCAGAGGGAGTGCCATCAAAAATCGCAGCGATGTGACCGTCTCATATTCCATTCTGTCGAGAAGCAACCGTCCCATAACTGTGGAACCGCCCCATAGGAACGCTGCTCCAAGTGCCAATAGACTGCTGAAGCCAATGACTTCATTATAATGCCCAATTGGCAAAGACCATCCAAATGTCAATAAATACGTACCGATAATAGCAAGAATAAGCAGTAGCGAGAAGCGACGCGGAAGCGTCTCCTTCAACAACAGCCGCGCTAAAATAATTGCAAAGACTGGTTGCAGCTTCTGCAGCAGCAGTACGCCATTCGCATCACCATGTGCAAATGCTTCGGTAAACATAATGGTCGCTACTACTGAGCCGCCCCATGACAGGAACAGCAATGCCAGTACATGCTTCCATGTGCAGTTGCGCAGCTCTTTCCGGTGCATCCATAACACCGGGATCGCGTACAAGGCGAGCATCAGATGCTCAATCAATACAATTTGGGTCGAAGTCATAGACTCCATGACCCATACCCGGAACAGTGGGCCAATTCCCCACAGTGCCGCTCCCATCGCAACGAACCATACTCCTCTCGCGGAGCTGCTCATGCGTGTGTCGGCCTGGATACGATGTTCCATATTCAATAACCTCCAAGGTTGTTGAATATAGGATCTAGACATGCAGAAGAGAAAAATTCGCATTAGACCTGTTGTTGTATGCAGTTGTACCAAACAACGTGTGCGAGATCTTCTTCCATCCGGACTATACCGTCGGCCTTGGCTTTTCACCAAGTCAGTCGCTGTTCTCCGTTCGATGCTTACATGTTACAAGTAACCGAGTAAGCGAACAACGAGTCGCGGGCTCGGGTGCAGCTGCACCCATACCGCCGGTCAGGAATTTCACCCTGCCCTGAAGATCCATATTCAATCCACATAGTAGCATGCTGTTGCTTCCTTGACATGCCCTGACTTCATTATATCTAGATTTTCAGATTGAGCAATATGACATTTCGCATTTTCATGAAAGTTTTCACCATTTGCATATATTACCATCCCGACTTTTCAATCGACCCTTCTTCATTCAATCGTTGCATCCCTGTCTATTTCATCTACAATAGATCATATACAGCGGCACAATCATTTATTGAGGGGGATTGTCAATGTCAATTGTCCGTTTGAGCAAGGAACAGTTTACTGAAGCCATATCGCTATCCGAGTATGCTTTCCAGTACAGCGTTGATCCTGAAGACTATGATAACTATTTGCATAAGTTGGGGAAACATGAGATTTTTGGTGTGTACGATGAAGGCAA
This sequence comes from Paenibacillus sp. cl6col, assembly GCF_900102125.1. Classification (NCBI taxonomy): domain Bacteria; kingdom Bacillati; phylum Bacillota; class Bacilli; order Caryophanales; family Paenibacillaceae; genus Paenibacillus; species Paenibacillus sp. cl6col. The sequence goes on along the minus strand of NZ_FNAZ01000009.1, from coordinate 115,520 downwards.
GCTCGCTGCGAAGCTTCATATCCTTCCTTTTCACATCTATATCGGCCAGAATAAGCTGAAGATGGGTGGAATCGGTGGGGTTGCCACCTATCCTGAATTTCGACGCAAAGGATATGCCAAGCAATTGCTGCACCACTCACTGCGCGTGATGCAGGCCGCTGGAACTTCTATATCCATGCTCTATCCTTTCTCCATCCCCTTCTATCGCAAAGCAGGCTGGGAAGTATTCAGCGACCGCATGACTTGCCAATTTACCCGTCATGATCTAATTCCATTGAATCCTGAACTGGCAGGCATTGTTCGCCGCTTTACCAAGGATACGCATTCTACTGATATTGAAGCGGTATATGACGCATGGTCATCACAGCATTCAGGTATGGTCGTTCGCGATCACGAATGGTGGCTTGCTCACTATCATCATCGCACCGCGGCGGTCTACTATAGTGAGCATTCGCAGCCTCAAGGGTATATGTTGTATGAGATAAAAAATAATGCTATGCATGTACATGAATTCATGTGCGTTACAAGGGATTCTAGACAGGGGCTATGGAATTATATTTGTCAGCATGATTCTATGGTAGAGCAAGTAAATATGCGTCTTTGTGAGAATGAGCGCCTGTTTTTCGCCTTGAACCTTCCACGAATTGTGCGTACCATACAACCTTTTGTCATGGCACGAATTGTAGATATTACATTATTTCTACAGCAATATACGTTTGCACCTGTACCTGCACACCCTCCCCTCTCTCTGTACATAAGTGACGACCAGGCTCCGTGGAATAATGTAGTCATTCAATTTGAGAACGGGCAAGCTGCTATTCACTCTCACAATGAGAAGCAGGTTCGTACCACTGTCAACACGACCAACACCCTGTCCATGAACATTAGAGCACTCACAACTATGCTGCTAGGTTATCAGCGACCATGCGAATTATTCGATAACGGATTTATTGCAGGTTCCATCAACAGTATTGAAACTCTAGAGCAGTTCGTTCCGCGACTTCATCCATATATATCCGACGCTTTCTAAGCTAAGCGAGTAAGTAAGTATGAGCATTCATCTCCCAATGGCATTACAGTCCGATCATTGCAACGTCTCTCCCTCTCAATTGAGCAATAGGATTGAGAATCACAATTCATCTTCGTTATAATAAGCTGTATGAATCTATGTAAGGGAGTTTTTGCAATGACGCGTAGTGCAGTAGAACAACAAATTATCGACAATTATGAGCGGGATGAGCAAATGATGATTCTTATCTTTGCACAATGGTGTGTGAACCATGATCTTGATCCAGCCGAGCTCTATCATCGCGCATACCCGAAGCAGGGCGACAACTATCGATTGCAGCAGGCAATTGATCTTACGGTTCCGAAGGAGGAGGCCGGACCGATCCCTGACGACACTTTGTTCGCCGTGCTGTCCATGTACAACAACGAAGATCTTGCCTTCGTCGTCTCAGAAGAGTTGGAGAAGATGAAGCAGTCTAACAACAAATAAGGATTACTTGGATTCGCATTAGGAATGCATAGGTATCAGTGCGTATAAGTTTACTGCAAATATGGAATAGTAAGCCATGATTGACCGATTCTAACCTACATCAAGGAGTATATTTGCATATGAAACGCATTCTGATTGCCACTGCTCTCCTCTGCTTGCTTGCCGCAAGCATTCAGCCAGCCGCATACGCCGGACAGGGTCCCGCATTCCACTTTGGATTCAAGAAGAGTGTAAACGGCAAGCTTCCTTCGATTGACGAGGAAGGCTTCAAACCGACGATTGAGAAGCACGGAGCTATTTTTCTCGGAGATACAAACAAAAAAATGATTTACTTAACCTTCGATAACGGATACGAAAATGGATACACGGCTCAAATTCTGGATACGTTGAAGGCGAAGAAGGTTCCAGCCATCTTTTTCGTTACCGGACATTATGTAAATACGCAGCCAGATCTACTGAAGCGAATGATTAACGAGGGACATCTGATCGGCAATCACTCGTGGAGTCATCCGGATATGACCACCATATCGGATGAGCAGATACGAACCGAACTGGATAAGGTCAAACAGGCGGTATCAGCTGTCACGGGCAAGCAGGATATGCCTTATCTGCGACCACCACGTGGTATCTTTAATGACCGGACTCTAGCCATCACGAAGAATATGGGGTACACGAATGTATTCTGGTCCGTGGCTTACTTGGATTGGGATGTCAATGCCCAACGGGGAACGAGCTATGCATATGATAAGGTTGTAAAGCAGCTTCATCCTGGAGCGGTCATTCTGCTCCACTCCATATCGAAGGATAATGCCGGGGCCCTTGGCGCCATTATTGACGGTGCACGTCAACAAGGATATGAATTTGCAAGCCTCGATCAACTCAACGTACAGCAATCCAAATAGAAACAATCATTACTTGTTCAACGCAAGCTGATGAGCGCAATTAAGGGCTGGGGACGGTCATTCGTCCCACAGTCCTTTTTTTTAGGTTGATAATCATGATTTTTATTTCAAGTTGGGGGCAGTTGGTGTATACTAGCACATTGTGATTACCATTCATTCATTCATTCATATACCGAGGTGTCTTCTGCTCATGTCATCAAGAAAATCATCGCATCTGTATGCCCTGCTCATCGTAGGAATGATCGCAATCTCTTTCTCGGCCATTTTTGTGAAATGGTCAACTGCCCCCGCCGCTGTCATTGGCATGTATCGTCTCCTGATAACGAATATCGTGCTTCTGCCATGGGCGTGGTCATATCGATCCGAATGGAGCTCTGTCCAGCGCAATGATTGGCTGCGTCTGTTCCTGTCAGGCTTCTTCCTCGGTTTGCACTTTCTCTTCTGGATGGAGTCGCTGCGCTATACGACTGTAGCGAGCTCGACCGTTCTGCTTGCCTTGGAACCCATACTTGTAATGGCCGGATCATTCTGGATTTTCAAACAACGAACGACGAGAAATTCATTAATTGGTGTCGGGATTGCTTTATGCGGCATGCTGCTCATTGGCTGGGGTGATATGGCCATTTCCGGGAGAGCGTTATATGGAGACATTTTATCTATCCTTGGTACGATTTCGGTCGTCATACACATGCTGCTAGGTCAGGATTTGCGACAGCGCGTCTCGTCTTACGTCTATAACTTTACCGTTTTTCTCGTAGCTGGTCTGGCGTTGGCTGTCTACAACCTTTCCGCAGGCTACTCCTTTATTGGATATGAAGCTAGAGAATGGCTCTTATTCGCATTAATGGCTGTCATCCCAACCGTGCTTGGACATATGCTGTTCAACTGGTTGTTGAAGTACACAAGCGCCACATCGATTTCGATGAGCGTGCTCGGCGAGCCTGTAGGTGCTACCGTTCTCGCGTGGCTTCTATTGGGAGAATCATTAACGACTACCCAATTTATTGCCTGTGTGCTTCTCATTGCTGGGGTATGGATATTCCTCATGAGTGAACGACGGGCGAACCACTCCACTCCAGCTGCAGCAATGGACCCGAACACGACTCGTTCGGTCTCCTAATCAACTACATCCCATTCAATCGTATCATTCAACTGTTAACGACAAAAAAGCCGATGCTCGCAGATGCGAATATCGGCTTCTTCTAACCTTCCGGTTTATCTAAACGCTAGAGAGAAATTACTTCTTGACGTACACCGGCTTCACACATACCGGCTTAGACACCTCAACAGACTGCCCTGTACTCGTGAGCTTGCCAGTCGAATTATCTACACGGAATACGACAATATTGTTCGCATCTCGATTAGCAGCCAGCAAATACGCTCCTCCAGGTGTCAATGCAAAGTGACGGGGATGACCTCCCTCTGTTGAAACAAATTGTACAGTCGTCAATTTGCCAGTGTCAGGCTGTACTTCGTATACAACGATACTGTCGTGTCCACGATTGGATCCATACAAGTACTTTCCATCTTCTGAAATGGCGATCTCTGCACAATAGCTCTCGCCATCGAAGTCCACAGGAAGTGTCGACACCGTCTCAATCGCATGGAGCTCACCATTGCTCGCGTCGTATGAGAACACACTCACCGTTGAATTCAATTCATTGATGACGTAGACGAATTGACCATTCGGGTGGAATGTCAAATGACGCGGCCCAGATCCTGCTGGAACCTCATATTCACCGTGCGGAACAAGCACGTGGCGCTCCTTATCTATGGAATAGCACTTCACCCGGTCAATCCCCAAGTCAGACACGTAGATATACTTCTCATCTGGACTGAAAAATGCAGAATGCGGATGCGGCTGGTTCTGATTCGGATGCGGGCCATGGCCGTGATGCTGCTGTACATCAAGCTGGCTTCCTACTTGTCCATCTTCTAGGAGCTCTACCAATCCAATGCGGCCGCCATGATAGCTGGCAACAATCAGGTAACGGCTCTGAGAGTCTCGTTGAATATGGCATGTCGGAGCATCAAGTGAGAAGGCGCGGTTCAATTGCGTCAGCTTGCCTGAAGCTGTATCTATTGCGAAGCTAACTACCTCCGCAGTCTTCGAACCATCTTCAATGACACATTCTCCAATGGAATAGAGCTTCTGCTGATCAACATCGACATTGATGAACGTTGGATTTTTCAACCCTGCTGCTTCATCCAGCTTCGTCAATTGACCAGTCTTCTCATCCATCGAGTATACATAAAGTCCAGAAGAATCTGCTTCAGCATACGATCCAACAAACACTAACATACGTTGTTCCATGTATGTAACTCCCTTCGGTGTTGTCCTTATGTAATATAGGAACTGATATTGTGTCTCTACTTTACACTTGGTACAGCGGAATATCAACATCCGAGGCTCAATCAACAGAATCAAATAGAGAGAGCCGCACAATATGACAGCTCTCCCTCTCGTTTTGAATAACTTATATGTGCTCAGGGATAATGCCTGCTGGGATTCTCCCATCTGGCCCTAAGTAATACCGATGTGTTGGTGTCAGCTTCTCATCAAGCTCGTACACAAGCGGTGTCCCTGTTGGTATGTTCAAATCTGCAATGCCGTCGGCAGGGATTTTGTCCAGATACTTCACAAGCGCCCGCAGTGTATTGCCATGAGCAGCAATGATGACCCGCTCCCCTGCTTGAATTGCCGGAGCAATGGTCTCATGCCAATAAGCAAGCACTCGCTTCTCCGTATCTTCCAAGTTCTCTGTTAGCGGGAATTGACCCGGCTGCAAGGAAGCATATTTCCGATCTGCTGCTTCATAGCGTGAATCAGTCGGCTCCAATGCAGGTGGACGTACATCCACCGATCGCCGCCACAGATGAACCTGCTCTTCCCCATACTTCTCTGCTGTCTCCGCCTTATTCAATCCTTGCAGCGCCCCATAATGACGTTCATTCAGCTTCCATGTATGGTGGATAGGAATCCACATCTGATCCATCTCATGCAATGCAATCCATAGGGTTCGTATGGCCCGCTTCAGCACAGAAGTATACGCGATGTCAAATACGAATCCATGCTGGCGCAATATCTCACCCGCCTGTCTCGCTTCAATAAGACCTTGTTCAGACAGATCGACATCCGTCCAACCTGTAAATCTATTTTCCAAATTCCATACGCTTTGTCCATGTCGAATCAGCACAAGTTTAGCCATAAGTTGCCCCTTTCTGTGAGCGAGCCACGTTCACGCCATGTTAGACAATCATATTTGAACATGTCCTTCTATTCTTTTTTAACCAAAATGAAAGGCGATGAAACAATTGCGAAAACTAATGAAAACAATATGTAATCCATACACAATTATTCCCTACTCCTGGCTACCGCTCGGCCACAGAGTGGATTACGTCTAACAGCTGTTCGATCGCATCGCCTTGACGATAATGTCTCATCTTCTCCCGCATCACTTCTTTATTGGCATAAGCGCTATAAATGGCTTCGATAAATGCAGACCCTTCTATTTCTTCTTCAAGCAGAACATGGCAATAACCGGCGGATTGAAAGGAGCGAGCATTCTGTATTTGATCTCCCCTGCTCGCCTTCTTAGACAACGGGATCAGCAGCATAGGAATCTGCAGCTTCAAATACTCAAATATTGCATTGGAACCTGCTCTTGAAATGACCAGATCAGCAGCTGCAAGCGCATCGCCAAGCTCTTCCTTCATATATTCGTATTGTTGATAGCCGCGATACGTAATGGAAGGATCAACATTCCCTTTTCCACATATATGTATAATCTGATATTGTTCCAATAACTTCGGCAGACTGCTCCGAATTCGCTCATTCAATCGTTTAGAGCCTTGACTTCCGCCCATGAAGAGAAGTACTGGCTTCGTACGTGTAAAGCCGCATGCATTTAACCCTCTGGATCTACTGCCCAGCAGCAGCTCAGAACGAACAACTGCTCCCACATAGATAGACTTGCGCTGCTTCACATGTTCTATCGTCTCCGGAAACGTAACACATACCTTCGTGGCAAAGGGCAAGGCCATCTGATTCGCCAATCCTGGGGTAAGGTCTGATTCATGAATAATAACCGGCACACGATTCAACCAAGCACCAATGACAACAGGGACCGATACAAATCCCCCCTTAGAGAAGACCACCTCAGGCTGATATGTACGGATATATTGATACGCCTGCCATGTCCCCTTCAATACACGGAATGGATCCTTTACATTGTTCCAGTCCCAATATCGGCGCAGCTTGCCCGTTGCAATCTTACAGTATTCTACCCCATCTAAGCCAACAATCAGTTCGGCCTCGATTCCATGCCGGGAACCAATGTATCGTACTTCCCATCCTCTGTTGATAAACTTAGGGATGAGAGCAAGGTTCACAGCCACATGTCCTGTCGTTCCTCCACCAGTAAAAAGGATGCGTCTTGTCACATTCAGGCACCTCGCCATCTATCTGTAAATGAACCAATCCGCACGAAACGTTCCTCTAACAACTTGCCTGCTCATAAAAAATGATTCGGTTGCCAAATGGATCAGTGACACACATTTCATGTTCATCCGGATCAAGTCCAGGTTTCGCGTATTTATACTGCTTGCCGCGCATCTCAGCATGCAGCTGCCGTATATGGCTAACTTCAATTCGCACTGCCGAGCCAGGACAGCAATCCCCATGATGCTCTGATAAATGAAGTATGCAATTGCCGCGTGCTACCTGCATGTACAATGGGAAATCTTCTCCGTAGCGATGTTCCCACTCCATTCGGAATCCTAAGAAATCTACGTAAAATTCACGCGCTTTATGCTCATCGAATATTCGCAATATCGGTATAGCTTCTCGGAACGAAATATCCTCCATGTTAACTCCCTCAATTCGACTCAGAATATCACATTGATTTATTATCGAAATGATACCACAATTTGGTTACATACACACACTATTCCCGCTTCATTCGTTGCGAACCCTCTCACCTTTATCCGTCTTCTTGACTGACTCTTGACTGCTAACTCCTTCAACAAAAAACGGCACAAGAGCAGTAGCCCTTGTGCCGTTATCATTGCGTTTCATGAATAAATCAGCCTATTAATTGCGATTGTTCCATGCGCATTAATTTCTAATGGGATCTCAGTACATGATCAAGCTGACCTCAGCATGCACTCTACCTCCGTCAAGGTTTCACTCTAGCAGTGACTTAACATCCTCGATAATCTTATCTTCTGGCGGTTCTAATCCATTGTAGCGAGTGAGCACGGTTCCCTCTTGATCAACGAGGAAGACTGAGGTGGTATGGATCACCTGATCATCGCCTTCCACCTTCTGCACTTGTGATTTGAACATCTCAAGACTGTATTTTTCAATCGCTGCCTGACTGTAACCCGTGACAAAGCGCCAATGAGTCGTATCAGCCTTATATTTACCAAGGAACTCCTTAATCTTCGCCGGCGTATCAATAGAAGGGTCGACACTGAATGATAGTATATGTACGTCTTCAATTCCCTTTTCTTTTAGCTTCTGTTGAATTTCTGTCAGGTTGAAGGTCATAGGTGGACATACCGTAGTGCAGCTTGTAAACGCAAAGTTAACGAGCCATATCTTCCCTTTCATTTGTTCGGTACGAAAAGGCTGTCCGTCTTGATCAACCGCCTCAAATGCAGTAACCTTCCAGTCGTAATCATTCGGCTTCGGCTTGCCGCCACAAGCGACTAGAACGATCATAATTATAGTGATTACACTACTTACAAGTATCTTCTTCATACCGACCTCCACATTACGATACCACATCGTTTTTACTCTTATTGTATCGTAATTGCAAGTCTATTTTTACCATCTACGCCCCTATTAAGCTACGATATTGTGACATTTTCATACATACATACATACATCGTAGTGAGCAAAAAAACACTCTCCGCATATTAGCGAAGAGTGCTTGGTTCATATCCGGACAACGCTTCAATAGATTTGCATAGGCGTTCATACACGGAAGTCCAGGGGGCCATCTCTTTTAAATTTGACAGCATTCCGAGCAAGATCACCTTACGGGGACGTACTTGCAGCAGTTCTTCTTCCAGCACTTGAATAGAATCCAGAACATCTTGCTTATTCCAGCTTTTCTTCTCCTTCGAATCCATGTCCATACTCTCTACAGCCTCTCTCAGCTGCTTCACAAGCACAAGCGGATGCAATTGCTTTGGCTTCAAATGCTCCTCATCGAATCCGACCATGCTTCCATTCAGTATTGGCTCCGGTCCATGCTTCAACATCCCTTCGGCCACATAGTCCATGATCGTAACAATATACCTGCTGAGGCTGTCCATCTCGATGGGGAAATTGTCGAATAGCTTCATATACATATAGGTAAAAATCAGACTGCTAAGCAACGTTGCGCTGTCAAGCATATAAGGGCTGAATTGCTCCCCATAGATATCTTGCAATGATTCCATCAGCGTCTCTATATTAAACTTATTCATTTGCTGCATGTGTTCACGAAGCTCTTTGCTTTCGGTATGCTTCGTATTATCCCGTATCTGCATCTTGATAAACTCAGGATGTTCGTTCCAGATGTGAATATAAACCCCGATTTTGCTTATTAACCGTTCACGAGGATTAGGCTGTTTCTCGCGCTCCAACATCAGCAAGCGATCCTTCAATAATTTGGATTGATACATGAAGATGTTCAGCAGCAGCTCATCCTTGGAACTATAATATTGATACACACTTCCTTTTGACATTTTACAGAAGGAAGCGACTTCCTGCATCGTCGTCTGTACGTATCCCTTGGATGCAAACAATTTCATAGCCGATAATAGAATCTGCTTCTTCTTCTCTGGCATATGCTCTTCCATTCGCTGTCCTCCACACTTGGTTCCTAATAAGTTCTTAATATGACTATTGAGTTCTCAATATCATAACAAAAAGTGGCCATTACCTGCAACCACATGGGATTGGACATATGAAGATAAACTTATCATCTACTCCGATTGAGCCAAAATACACCGATTATTGAACCATTTCTCCTCGCTGTGCTGCACTGGTATATGATGCATCCTGCTTCCAGCCAATAAGCATGCCCGCACTTGCGAGCAACACAATGGCGCCAAATGCATAGGGGATCTGAACATGAATATCAAACAGGATTCCCGCAATCGCTGGCCCAATAATATTGCCAAGACTCATATAAGCATTGTTCATTCCTGCAACGAACCCTTGCTCATTCCCTGCCATCTTCGACAATAACGTATTGATTGCAGGCCGTACGATGGATGTTGCCACGAAGAATAACATCGTAACAAAGAAAATAAGAAAATAATTCGAGACGAACAACAACAAAATCATACTGATTGCAGATAATCCAAACATCGTGAGCAGAATCTTCTTCTCACCGAATGTTCGCAACAGGCGCTCAATTAGGACAGCTTGACAGATGACTCCGATTATCGCACCGAGTGTAATCATTAAGGAAATATCCTTCGGCGTAAATCCATATTTCACATCAACATACAAACCAAATATCGCTTCAAAATTCTGCAATCCGAACGTTAATGCGAACACCAGCACAAGCAGCATGAAATACGGCGCCTTCGCAGAAGCGGCCATCTGTCGGAGCAAATTTTCCTTCTTCTTCGTGTTGCTTCTCGCTGCCATCCGTTCCTCGACAGACAGAGATTCAGGCAGGAACAACAATGAGACTACCGTAGACAATCCAGCAAGTGCTGCTGCTGCGTAAAAAGGAACTCGAATTCCGTATTCCGCCAACATGCCTCCGATACCAGGCCCTATAACAACGCCGAGCGTCATGGAAGCCATAAGCATGCCGAGCCCCTTCCCCCGTTTCTCTTCCGTCGTAATGTCCGCTACATAGGCCATCATCGGAGGTGTCATTAACGCTGCTGACATTCCGCCTAGCAGTCGTGATACATACAACATCCACATGTGTTCAGCCATACCGAACAGTAGCTGTGAAACGGTAAATAAACCAATTCCCGTTACGATTAGCAGCTTTCTGCCGTATTTGTCAGACAACTCGCCAGCAATCGGCGAGCACAGAAATTGCGTTAATCCAAATGCCGCCACCAAATACCCCATTGCTTGCCCCGTAGCCCCAAACGCCGTCACATATTTCGGCATAATCGGAATGATCAGCCCCATTCCAACCATAGCAATGAACATGTTAACCATGAGGATAACAAGCGAACCTGAACCTTGCTTTTTTGTTGACAATGTTCTCCACCTCTTCTAAGAACCTATAAGTTTTATTTTTGACTTATTAGTCAAAACCCATAGTACTCTACTCGACTTCAGAATGTCAAACTCCATTTCCAATCCCTGTGCTCCCTATACTTCTGTTGCCAGCTACAAAAAAAGCCCTCAGACGAGGTAACTCGCCGAGGGCTGCCGTTCAATTCATGAGAGTGAAAGATTATAGATATAATGGGATCAGACATGTTGAATTCCTTCACCCTTCCTATTCAGCTTCTTAAGGAAGTTATACAGGCAGAAGGTGTTTCCTCCTGACCTTATGCAGAACAATTGTCTGGTTCCCCGCTAAATATATTCCCTTAGATAGTGGTTGATGCGTCCTCTGCAGTCACCGGAGAAGCAGCTGTATCAATGGACTGCGGCGTCACCTCGGCTGGACGGCTTTCGTGACTGCCTCCTTGCAAATTCAAACCAATTACGCCGAGAATAATAAGCAAGATCGATACAACCTTAATCCAAGACATTGACTCAGAGAAGAAATAATATCCGATAACGGCAATGGCTGCAGTACCAACACCTGACCATATCGCATAAGCGACACTGACATTAATCTGCTTCAGTGAGAAATTCAAGCTCGTAAACGCAAGCAAATAACAAACAATCATGAGAATGGAAGGAACCGGTCTTGTGAAACCGTTCGACATCTTCATTGAGATGGTTCCGATAATCTCCAATGTAATCGCACCGATTAAGTAAAGCCAACTCATCATAATTGCATCACAGCATTTCCCCCGTATCTATCGTTCTTCACCTATTGACTTCACGAAAATAGGCACAATAGAGCTATTATGTTGCATCACGAGCGCCTTGTCAAACAGCATAGCCACTCGCCTCAAATTAGGCGCTCTCTTCACTCCATTCGTCTAGTCACCATGCTCCTGACCCACATACACTTATAACGTAAGATAAAAGCATGACGAAAGGAGCCAATGAACATGTCCGAAGTATGTGGTTCAGTTGGAGGCTTTTGTGGTGGAGGTTTTACTAGCGTTGGCGTAATTCTTGTTCTCTTCATTTTGCTCGTTATTATTACTCGTTCCTTTGGCTGCGGATTCGGTTTCGGTTACTAATTTACGCCAACAACCCCGGCAGTTGCAGCCGGGGTTGTTCTCTATCTTATACTTCTTTATCTATTAGGATTCAAATAATGCCTGTGAGATATATTACCCTTGAGCATACCCACCCGGTATGGCGAACAATGCACTCGCTACCGTCTTCGTAGATTCGTTCATCTTGTCCTTCTGTCCAAGAATTTTTAACATCGGACAAGCTGTTTATATGGATTCATCCATAAAGGAACCGTCATCCATCCATGATCGTGCTATATACTTCTTTCCTGCGGTGATCACTGCATGATCGCTGCAAAATGGGATATGGTCATGTATTCAATGCTGCGTTCCATCATAGCTAACCCTCGCTTTGGCTTTAGGTTTTATCATTGCACATGCCATACCTGCAAAGATGAGAACGATTCCCCCTATCTGCATCCCTGTCGGCCGAAATCCAGTGATCCACGTATCCAGTAAAATTGCCACGGCGGGATCGAGAAATACGAGTACTGAAATGACTCGTGTAGGCAGCTCTCTCAAACTGTCAAAAAACAATAAATATACAAATCCGGTATGAATGAAGCCAGTCGCCACAATTGCGAACCAATTGCTCCATGTTAATGCACCATAAGACGACATATCAACAAATGGCAGCAGCAATACGATCCCGAGGCTCGTCTGCACAATCGTAATCGCATACCCACTTAGTTGAACAACACCCTTGCCTAACAATGTGGTCATTGCATAAAACACGGCTGCCATGAATGCCCACACTACCCCTGTTGTGAACAGCTCGTCCATGCTTGCGCCTCCTTCGATACCGATAACAAGAACAGTACCGACGAAGCATATCCCCACAGATAAAATAGACCAGACCGTTAATTTTTCCTTGAATAAGATACTTCCAACTAGCACGACAATTACCGGAGCCAAATGATATATCGATATCGCAATCGTAATCGACATCCACTCGAAGGACTTGAACAAGAACACCCAATTGCCCACAAGAAATACACCGCAAGCTATCGTTTGCAGCAATTCCCGTTTGCTCCACTGTTCACGCCGGTATTGGCCTGAAGCCGCCCAGCAAATTCCCAGAAATAATGTTGCGCAAATGCATCGTATGAAGACAAGCTCCATTGACGGTAATCCAGTATGCTCGGAGAAAAATCCGATAGAGCCAAAGATGCACATGGATATGATCATTTTCATCATTGGCAGCGAGTTATTCCATTTCAAGACGATGACAACCTCCTTTATGTACCTCACCATGTGAATGAATTTCATAGAACGCAGCCTTACTACCCTTCTACATTTTACCACATGTAACATATATAAAAAGAAGGGACAAGCTGTGCATCGCCTATCCCTTCCCTATAATCAACCTATCTCTGTTATTCTGATGCTTTTACCGCCCTTGTCTTCCCCTGCCACTTGTTCTTAATCGAATGAATGATTTGGGCAATCGCGCCATCACCAGTTACATTAGCAGCCGTACCGAAGCTGTCCTGTGCAATATACAGTGCAATGGCAAGACTAATCATTGCTTCATCGAAGCCGAGCATGGATTGGAACAATCCGGTTGCCGCCATGACGCCGCCGCCAGGAACACTTGGTGCTGCAATCATCGATATGCCTAACATGAAGATGAACGGCATCATTGTGCTTACCGATAATGGCGCGCCATTAATGTACATGATCGCACTTGCTACGGAAGTAATCGTAACCGTTGAGCCAGTAATATGAATCGTTGCACATAACGGTACCACGAAGTTTGATACTTCCTCATCGGTACCAAGCTTCTTCACTTGAGACATGGTCACGGGTATCGTTGCCGAAGAAGACTGCGTCCCTAGCGCTGTTAAATACGCCGGGAGCATCGTACGCAGCATCGTGATCGGGTTGCGCTTGTTCATTATGCCCGCGATCGTATACTGTCCAACAATGACTACAGCATGCAGCACTAAAATGACGACGAACACTTTAAGGAACACTTGCAGAATGAATGCAACCTCGCCTGCTTGTGTCATGTTCATAAAGATACCCGCAATGTGGAACGGCAATAGTGGAATCAATATCGCATTGATTACCTTGCCTACAATCTCCTTGAACTCCAACGATGCGGTAAGCAAGACATTTGACTTCACAAACGTAATGCCGACACCGATCACGAAGGACAGCAGCAGAGCAGTCATAATATCGAATACCGGTGGCATGTCCAATTTGAAGTAACTTGTTAGCAGCATCTCTTCTGGATTGCTCGCCCGAAGGCCAGATGCTCCAGACAGCAGCCACGGGAATGTTGTCTTGGCGACGCCGTATGCCAGCATGCCAGACAATACCGTGGATACATATACAATCAATGCCGTTATGCCAAGAAGCTTGCCAGCTCCCCTCCCCAACTCTCCAATGCCTGGGATAATAAAACCAAGAATGATTAACGGTATGAGAAAGCTCAAAAATTGCCCGAATAAATGATTAAACGTAGCAAATATTCTTATAAACCAATCTGGCATAATTAGTCCCGCTCCAGTACCGAGCAGGATTGCGATAATAATACGCGGTAATAATCCTAGTTTTCTCATGATGTACTCCCCTCCAGTGCACGCAAACAAATCAATATATATGTCCTCGCACAGTGTACATATGTATCCTTCTTGAACACATTGTCCATATTAGCACACAACGAAAGAGAACAACACTGACAAATTGAGGGATTCATTGCTCAACTATAGGATGTACTCGTCCCCTTGAATCCATGATAACTGATTCAAGCATTCTCATTAACTTGGCGATACGATCATTTCAAGATTATGCTTCGCTGCTCATCTGTGGTAATGTGATAGAGAGACAACTGCAGCGTTGCTGCAGCAAGGATAAGGAGGAAATATTTTTGAATCGCACAAAATCCATTACATTCTTCACGCTCATGCTAGTCGTACTGCTTATCGTGGCTGGTTGCGGCAGCAAGCCAAGTACTGGGCAAAATGGAGCGGCAGACACAACCAAGTCTGGTCAAGAGACGAACAAGGAGGCTCCGAAAGATAACAGCGATAGCAAAAAGACTTCCAATTCCAAAAATCCGATTGTCACGATCGAAATGGAAAGCGGAGACAGCATTGAGATTGAGCTGTATCCTGACAAAGCTCCGAACACCGTAAACAACTTTATTTCTCTCGTGAACAAAGGATTTTATGACGGGACGATCTTCCATCGTGTTATTCCAGGATTTATGATTCAAGGAGGAGATCCTCAAGGCATCGGCATTGGCGGGCCTGGTTATGGCATTAAGGGAGAATTTGCGAACAATGGAGTAGAGAATGACCTGAAGCATACGGAAGGCGTATTATCAATGGCACGCTCTCAGGATCCGAATTCAGCAGGATCCCAATTCTTCATCATGGTAGCAGACGCACCACACTTGGATGGGGATTACGCAGCCTTTGGCAAAGTGATCAAAGGGATGGAAATCGCGCAAGCGATCGTGAATGTACCAACCGGCGCTAACGACAAGCCGGAGAAAGACCAAAAAATGAAAAAGGTTACTGTAAATACATTCGGCATCACGTATCCGGAGCCTGAAAAAATTCAAAGCTAACTCATAAGCTAATATATTTGATAACAGGGACAAAAGAAGGCTGGCTCCTTCTTTTGTCCCTGTTCTATTTTATATAACCCATCAATGGGAATCACGTAATCATGCTGATGTGCTGGTGAGCACTCTATTTATCGGCTTAAGGTGATTTCGCAGCCTAAGGAACGTTGTAAGGAGACAGGGGCTGCACTACTTCCGTGCGCCCCGTTGTCCTTTGCTGGCATTGCTGCGAGATGAACGAGATTGGATCGACGGCTGTGACTTGCGTACTGGCTTTCCAGAATGACGGCGAGCTTCTGCTTTTGCACGATTTCCTTTTGTGAGCGCAATTGGGCCCATTAATGACTGAAAAGTGCTGTACATGGATCGTGCTTGCTGGAACATGCCGAACATCTTCTGAATTTTGCCGAACGTATTCATCAGATCATCGATTCCATACTGTCTGTTCAATGAAGTGTAAGAACCACCGCCTGCGTTGCCTGCAGCTTCTTGATTCGCAACTGCATTGGATGCAGAGGGATCCGTTGGGGTTGTCAGCCCCATTACATTTTGATTCATGTAAGGCGCAGATGCTTTCGTTCTGCCCGGCTTGCTGATAGATCGTGAGGCTGCTCTAGGCGAGGCGGACAGCTTGTGCTTGGGTTTCGAGCCTTTGCGTCGAGACGTTCTCATGATGACGACCATCCTTTACCTCTGCTTGTATGGGTGATTCCACTCTTGGTAGAGCGGAAGCCTTACAAGATAATCTATGCACTCCCGCAACAGCTCGTATAGGTATCTATCTCTTTATTCGTATTTTTGTGCCATCACCCAACTAGGGGTCTGATCTTAGGAAATACTTGCAAGGCGTTATGATAAAATACTTCCTCATGATGACGCTCCGGAATGACCGTTTTCACAAAGTCAATGTAGGTTCCAATCGGTGCAAGTGGCCAATCTGTTCCGAAGAGCAGCTTATCATAGCGGTCACAATACACGATGGCGTGGCGCAAATGCTGAAAAAATAATGGCGACTCCTCGTCCAAACGCGCAAATCGCCTTGAATCTCCCACAAGCAGCCCCGACAGATCTGCATACACGTTTCGATTCTTATATACGACCTCTGCTCCGTCCAGTACCCATGGATCACCGAAGTGTGCCATCATCATCGTCACATCACGATGCTTCACGGCCACTTCATCAATCGTTAACGGATGGGCGTATTTCAGCAGCCCCCGTTCTGAATACGTATCTCCACAGTGGAATACAACCGGAACCTCGTACTTGGCAGCCAACTCATATACCCGATCATAGACACTGTCGAAAGCATAGAATGGATAATAGCCGAGATATAGTTTCAATCCCACTGCTTGCGGCTTCTGCAGTTCGAGCTCTATCCGTGCCCATGCCTCTTCATCGCATTGATAGGGATTGATTCCAATACAATAAGCAATCGAAGGAGGGAGCACATCCACAAGATCAAGTACCATCGGGTTATGGGCCTCAGCATCAGGGAATCCCTCTGCTTTCGTCTCTGCCAGCCCCATTCCGATAGCGAAGACAACACCATGCTGTGCGTATTCTTGCAGAAGCCCCTTCACACTGTAACCTACCTTGGATAATTCGTCTGCCGTACGCTGGAACTCCTCGATTCGGGACAGGTGCATATGGGCATCAATGATTTTCACCCCTTGACCACCTCCGACTCAGATTGCGGAAAACGAATAGCACGAAGATCGGTTAGCGCCTCCGGTTCGATTCTTTCCATCGAGAACATCAGCATAACGGGAGAAGTACGCTGAGTATGACCATTCGGGATGTGCAGCTTGTGAATCACATTTGTATGTGTCACTTCTTTATTGGCATACACGCTCGAGCGAGAAATCGTATGATCCGTAACGATGTGCATAATGGCTGTCTTATCCCTGGAACCGAATCGATAATCAGAATTTTCATATACATCGACAACTCCCTTACCTTGAGGGAAAGCGATTGGCTTTCCGTTCGAAGAATGCGCTTCGAGCCAGCTATTTTGCTCAGGTTCCCCGTTATTAATGAACATTTCTTGCTCCAATCGATCATTCAAATAAGCTTGAGAAGCTTGATGCACATCTGTGAATTGGCATAATACCGGTACACCTGGCAACAGTAAATAATAATTGCTCAATCGAATCCCCTTATACTTTTCATGCTCACGAATATGAAGATCAACCCGAATTCCCTGCCATTCATTACGATGCTGATCATACAGCTTAACAAATTGTGCAGACCGTTCTTGTTTTAAGGCTGACAGCATCGTAAGCTGATCGAGGCTGGAGTAAAGCCCACCGACAAATGGATTCCACCATGACTTAACGTCCCGAGCTGGGAAATTACTCATTAACCATTCTTCCCCTTCAACTTCGAGCGAGAACAGAGAAGAATAATAGTCAGGTGCCGCTTTCATCCGAATAACTCCGTTATCAACCGTGTATACGGTATACTCCGACTCCACCGTCTCGGTGCAATCAATCGGGCTCGATAACTGACGGAAGATTGCTGAATGATACTGCCCTAGCTCTACATCCAAGCATGTGTGAGCATCAACAACATCAATCGATTGAAGAAGTGGCCGCAACGTCACGCTTGCTCGCGTTACCTCCTCTTCAGGCGATATGGAGCACTGGGCTTCAATCTCTGCCGAATAGCGGTATGACATCTGCACATTGCCGCTCCATATGCCATGTTTCCGATCCTCCAAGATCATGGTAGGTTCGCCCGTCGCGAACGGATTCCGGTCTACTGGCTGCAGTTGCGTCTGAGGGGTAAGTTCGATATGCTCATCCCATCCCTCCTGCATGGAACAAGCTCGAAATGCCTTCCAATCCACAAAGCTTCCCATTGAAATGAATATGGGCTCACTCTTCACTGTCTTCCAAGCATCAAGCATCCCTATATTCGTATCCAAATCCATATACCAGCCTTGAAACTTCAATTCGTATTTCTTACCCCAGCTTATCCCGATCGGCAGCTCGTCTCCGCGGCTGAATAACCAACGTTCCGTTATTAGGTTGCTATCCCAGAACTCATATTCACTTCCGATAGAATCATTCATTTCTACAAACTGACCCGCATAAGGAATGATAGCGCGGTAGAGATCATGACGAACGGATTGGGATATCCATAAATCTTCAAGCAGCGGCTTATCCCCTTCATTCGTTGCTTCGAACCAGCGTTCAACGATGCCATCACCATGAAGCCGAGTCATTACTTTCAATAAGACGCCCGGGAAAGCTGAGGAGCGGTAATGCACTTCCTTCACCATGGCTCCGTTCTCTTCTTTTGCAAAAGACACATGACTAGGCGCTGCCTTGGAGAACTCATCCGAAAATGGCTTGCCTAGTTTCGGAAATAAGAGACTCATGTGCTTGTCCATTCCGACGCAGCTAAGCGTTGTGTCGTTATGCTCCTTCATGAGAGATACTGCATATTTTCCATGTCCAATCTGCCATCCTGAGTTGCAACGCCCCCCGTAAGCTGCACCTATCCCTGGGAATGACGCACTGATTAACGGAAGGAATGACAATGATTCGCCAGACCCTGTCTCAACTTGTATAAGAAGCTCGGTTTGGTAATAACCGAATTGAAGAACTTGATACCGGAGTGGAATGGACTTGCAGGAGAGCGGCTCGATCTGAATTTCGAACTGGCTGTGTTCCCAATCGATCTGATCTTGAGAAGGGAGCATGAAGCGGAACGTCGCTGACTCTGCCAGGTGACTTGCGATGTCAAGATAGGCAACGCCTTGCTTCCTATGGAAGGCGCCGAGATCAGGAAGCCTCAATTCCACAGCAGCGGGCTGTTTCGGAACAACACCGACTCGGAACTGTGCGGATTTCCCATTGATCAACAGCTCTGTACATACAGTTGGAGTCGTTCTCCACTGGCTGATTTCCTCCTGCAATTGCTGAACATTGAATTCTGCCTGGAGGGTTGCTTCTCCAATTACATCAATTGATGACTGCCAATCAAAATGAATATTACGATCACTCTTCCCTTGAAGTTCGATATGAAGAGGTTTCCCTGACTTATTTACGAGATGGTAGTGAATCGAGTAGGTTCTTCCGCAAATCAGATCCGGCTGCGCGATCTCGGCCGTCAATATATAATCATCCGTATCAATCAGCCTCATACCGCGTCCTCTTCGTTCAAATTCCACTCTCAGCTTCTTGCCGGACTTCTCCCACTCATACCGATAATAGTCGAACCCATTCTGCTTGATGCCATCAGGTGCGAGGGTGATTTCTCTCACGGAATCCCGATACCAATCAAAATACTCAAAATGAGATGCCAATGCTTCTGTGCGGACTACCGTTGGGATAAAGTTCATGAGATGTGTCGTTTCATCCCGATCCTCCCAGAAGAACCCGCATTTTTTATATAAAGGAACCGCCTTCGTATTGCTTTGCCACGTGTACAAATCCAATCTTGGCCATCCTAATGTAATCGTGTCATCAATGACTTGAAGTAAGAGCTGCTTGCCAATCTTCTGCCCATGATAGTCGGGATGGACATTTAATAAATGCACATACAGTGCGCCCGTGTCTTCCCGATACTCACATATTTTGCAATAGCCTACGACCCGTTCGCCGTCTAGCGCTAAGTATAAGTCTAGAGTATCCGCACTCTCCTCCCTCTGCCGCACTTGCTGTGCCGTCATCCTTGAATTTCCGCCGCCGAATGATTCATGACTATCATTCCACATGTCGGCGATCGCTGCTGCCAATTCGGGTCGATACTTCTCAATTTGGATTGTACGAATCATACCGCAACCTCCCAAGATTACTTCAACTAGAGCAAGCGGAGATGCCATTATGTGACATCGCCACTGTTGATTATATCATCATATCAGTGGATAAATGTTACATTTGAAATACACTTTCGAAATCACGTTCTCCCTCGTAAAACAGTCCAAAATCTAGTTGACAAGCTCAATCGTGAACAGCTACGATATGATTATTCATATGTCCATATATTGGAATTTACATCGTCGCCATCCTTACGATTCCCTGACTTTGGACGTTCCTTTCATTTACTGCAACTCATTTGTTGTATAGCTTCGAATGCATAATTGAATCCCCCTCTAGCGTATATAGAGGGATTTTCAATTTGTAGATCTAGAATATACGTTCTTAATCACAGTACATAGCGTCTTAGGTAGATTGGATGTGGAACTAGTATGAAAATACGGAGAACAAGACCGGACTTTCTCCTACTGCTGCTAACTGTCTTATTGGTAAGCTTCGGAATCATGATGACATTTAGCGCAAGCTCGTATACCGCGTTGCAATATTATAAACAACCTTGGTATTTCATTGATCGCCAGCTCGGATTTGCCTGTGTGGGATTCGTTCTTATGCTGCTGTTTATGTGCATTCCCTACCCGAAACTCAAGAAGCTATCTGTCCTGCTTGTCTTCGGCTCCATTGCCACCTTACTGCTCGTCCTGCTCATTGGCAAGGATGTTAATGGTGCAAGGCGCTGGCTTATGATAGGCGGCTTCACCATACAACCGACGGAGTTCATCAAATTATTTGTGCTGCTATATGCATCTATTCTCATTGCCCGCAAGGGAGACAAGATTCGCAGCTTCAAGCTCGGGCTGCTTCCACTCCTATTCGTGGTTGGCTGCATCGCCTTATTAATATTGAAACAGCCGGATTTCGGCTCTTCCCTGCTTATCATCATTGTAACCGGGGTTATCATCTATGTCGGTGGTGCAAAGCTGTCCCATCTTCGTTCCATCCTGCTAGGACTGGCGCCCATTATCATATTCCTCGCCGTGTTCAAAAGCTATCGGTTGAAGCGGATTACTTCCTTTATGAATCCGTGGGACGATCCTGATGGAAGCGGCTATCAGCTGATTCAATCATTATATGCTGTATCCCATGGCGGGATTGCTGGGACTGGATTTGGGCAGAGCATACAGAAGATGTCTTACCTGCCAGAGGCACACACAGATTTCATTTTCTCCATCATTGCGGAAGAATGGGGGTTATCAGGTACAATCTGTTTTCTCTTGCTCTACTTCCTCTTCCTTGCTCGTGGACTGCTTGTAGCCTTGCGTTGCAATGAACCGTTCGGACTAATCCTTGGTACGGGGATTATTTCTATGATAGGCATCCAACTTGTGATGAACATAGGTGCTGCCACTGGATTTCTGCCGATTACAGGTATCCCGCTTCCCTTCATCAGCTATGGAGGCTCTTCCCTGATTGTGTGTATGACTTCGGTTGGCATGCTGCTGAACATCTCTCGCTACACCTATGAGACTCAACAGGCTGAAAGTAAAAATATAAAAAGGAAAACGAGGTTTACTCATGAAAGAAAGATTGGAGCGCATTAACTATTTCATTAGCTGTTGGTATCGATCGGTCTCGTTCTAAGTAAAAGCAGCTGCCAGAAATCTGAAAGCGGCTATCACTTATCTGAATCGAATCAATTTAGCACGCCAATATGATATTGCGGCACACTGCTGTAATACCATGAAGCACGCAGAGACTTACCGGATAAGAACACGAACTTTAGAACATGCCAAAAAACCCGCGACTCCGCGGGTATCTTTATGTATTCGATTTGCGGTACAACATGCAGTCGTGCATCGCCTAGTCTGTTTATATTTCTTTGTTCGAATCCTGACCAATGGTCATACGATATTTCAATTCCGTAATATTATGCTCCATTTTACGAACGATTTCCTCAATGAATTTGACATCCACAGACGGCTCCGTGTTTACGATTTCTTCACGTTCACGATGCATCATTGAGATCTTATTTGCTCGTTCTTGCAGCTTCAATTCCTTGTATTTCTCCAACAGATCAGAGATTACCGCATAGAATTGGCTGTAATCCTTAATAATATCATCCAAGAATGCATCTACTTCATCGGGATCATATCCACGGAATTTGATCTGAAAATCCTTCTGATGAATGGTGAATGCATCCAGCGTAATTCCTAGCTGCTCAAACAATTCCTTCTGATGATCATATTGATCGTTCTTATTCTCTTCCATCTCTGTTCCTCCGTTCCATGCCAACCGGATCGCCTTCCTATTCCAAGTTGCGATCGATTTTATCTAAAGAACACACTATCAGCACTAACCGAACATTTCAAGTGTTTCCTTGTAACCTGTAAGTAAATGGCAAACAAAATCCTTCTTTGCCCGCGTCAAATCGGAAAATGCCCCAGTCTTGTATGATAAGACTGAGGCAAGGTGCCTACACGATTACACGGTATCGTTGTCCTTAGCTGCGGAACGGTTCGCTCCCGCTTGTTCGAAAGCTTCTGCACTAAACTCCACATTATTGGCCTGCTCAGGAACAGGAAGCTTATTCAGCTTCGTGGATTGAACCTCTGCTTTTGTAGCAAATTGATCATCATGAGATTGCTTGTTGTTCATTGCTGCCCCTCCTTTCCCTAACCTAGGATCGAAGGTTATTATGTGCATGAACATGCATTTCCATACCTATCCATCACATTGTTTGTAGTGGATTAGGAATTCACTACAGCAGCATTCCCGTTTATATAAGTCCGTTCTTGCAGTGAGATTTCGATAATACGATGAAGCAGCTCACCGTACGATATCCCCGCTGCTTGTGCACTTTTAGGCAATAAGCTGTTTTTCGTCAACCCAGGAAGCGTATTGACTTCAATCACGTACGGAGTTCCTTGATGTAAAATCATATCAATACGAGCGTATACACTGCATTGCGCAGCTTCATATACGCCAAGAGCAGTCCGGCTAACCTGCTGCATCACTTGCTCCGGCAGCTCGATAACTACCTCGTCCGCACCACCATCTTCGTACTTGGAGGTATAATCGAAAAATTCCCCCTTCGGCTTAATCGATAGAATCGGCAGCATTGCTCCATCTAATATGGAGCATGTGATCTCTTCGCCTTGAATATATTGCTCAATCAGCACTTCCGAATCATATTGGAACGCTTCCTCTAAGGCCGCGACAAGCGCATCACGATTGTGCACCAACTGTACACCGATGCTGGATCCGCCTGCGTTTGGCTTAATGACGAGCGGATAACCTAGGTCTGCCTCAATCCGATCGATATCATAGGCGGAATTCGATCGCAGCATAAGCCAATCCGCTGTTGCGAAGCCTTCAAACTTCACTAGCTTCTTCGTCAGCAGCTTATTCATACATAAACTGCTTGATAATATCCCGCCCCCGGTATACGGAATCCCGAGCGTATCAAGTGTTCCTTGAATGGTACCGTCTTCACCGAACGCCCCATGCAAGGCGAGGAGAGCGATATCAATCCCTGCAACCTTGTCAATCAGCTCTGCTTTGCTGTTCAATACAATAGGTACCGCTTCATATTTGCCAGTTAGGTGTTTCATCATTTCCTGACCTGTCATAAGCGAGACATCCCGTTCTGTAGACACGCCCCCCATAATGATACCAACCTTCATCTGTTATCCCCCCTGGATGATTTGCTTTATTACGTTCCCTATGATTCGAGTCCCTCGCTCGATGTCTGGCTCCGATACGCGTGAAAATCCAATGCGGAATGTGTTGGCGCCTCCTCCATCTGTGTAGAATCGGCTTCCAGGTGTAAATAGAACGCCCTGTTCACGGCACTTCATAAGTACATCCTCAACATTAACCGAAGGATCCAGTTCAATAAATAAGTGGAGTCCACCATCGCCCCATAATCTGCGGAGTGGAATATGTTGTTCACAACACTGTACAGCCCATTCGTACTTGCGTTTATATACGGATTTGGCTTTTTTCAAATAAGATTCAAAATGCCCATTGTGTAAGTATTGATAGAGTACCGCTTGATCCAATGTTGAGGTATGGATCGTTCGAGCCCTCTTCATACTAACGAGATATGAAATGAGCTGCTCATCTGCAATAATCCAGCCGATTCTCATTCCTGGAAACAAAATTTTAGAGAAACTCCCGATATAGATAACATGATTAGCCCCGCCAGCGCAGGCAATAAGTGGTGCGACATGCGCACCTGAATAGCGCAGTTCCTCACTAAAGCCGTCTTCGATTACGGGTATGCCGTGCTTGGCAAATAAGCGGATTGCAGTCATCCGCTTGCTAGGAGACATCACCACTCCAGTAGGATTCTGATAGGATGGGATTAAGTATGCCAGATCATAGGAACGTTCCTCTAAGGCATTCGTTACCTGTTCCATGTTCATCCCATCGTGCTCCATCGCAATGCCTTCGATCTCGAGGCCATGCATCTTGAACAATTTAATGGCACTATGATGGGTAGGATTCTCACAAATGACACGCCCATGACGCTTATCCATAGCAGATAGGACAATATCGAGTCCTTCCGTGAAGCCGTTCGTAATGAGCATATCCTTGCCCTTCATATCAATGCCCTTAGATTCCATATATTGCTTCAACTCTTCAATTAGCGGCTGATATCCCTGAGCATATCCGTAATTCAGCATAATCTCGCCTTCGGCTGCAATACGGTCTACCAATGCCTGCTTAACATATTGAAGTGGAAATAATGATTCATCTGGCGCAATACTCATAAACGAGATCATTCCGCGCTCGCCGCGTACACCGTGTTTCATCACATCCATGCGCTCAGCAGTTTGCGCCTTCTCGCTCATTCTCTTGTTCCAGTCCATATTTGCTATAATTGTATCGGCTCGTTCAGCAGGTGAAGCATAGCTGCCCTGCCCAGGGATTGAATAGATGAGCCCTTCATCAGCAAGTTCTTGATAAGCTGCAATAACGGTGTTGCGGCTTACACCCCATACATTGCCAAGCTCCCTTGTCGAGGGAAGCTTCTGATCAGCTGTAAGCCATCCGCGATTAATGAGCAGTCGCAAATAATCTCTAACTTGCAAATAAGCTGGTCTCCCTGGGATCAGCTTAAAATCTTGGAACATGTGCTCAACTCCCCTTTCTTATCTTGGCACAAACCCTTCCAAATGAGAAGAACCACATTCAGGTTATTTTACAACCGATGCGGTTCTTAGTCGATGTGATAGTGGAATCTAGCACTCTGCTGTAGTAAACTAGTATGCATCATCCAGATATGATTTGGACGAGCTCTAGGAAGCAACACGATTACTATTAATATTGACTACTACATTGGAGTGATTGCTTGTGACAACGTTACCATTGAATGAACGTGGAATTCCGGCAAGCCGCATCGTGCTTGGCTGCATGGGAATGGGCGGAAGCTGGGATAATGAGCCGTATACAAATGAACATGTGAAGCGTGCGGAAGCTGCTATTGAAGCGGCGCTTGAGATTGGCATCAACATGTTCGACCATGCGAATATTTACTCCCGCGGCAAAGCGGAGCAAGTATTTGGCGACGTGCTGAAAGCGCAACCAGGATTACGCGAGAAGATTATTATCCAATCCAAATGCGGCATTCGTTTCGCTGATGGTGATATTCCGGGAAGATATGATTTCTCCAAGTCTCACATCTTAGAGAGTGTCGACGGCATTCTTAGTCGTCTCGGTATTGAATACTTGGACATATTGCTGTTGCACCGTCCTGATCCTCTGTTGGAACCGGAAGAAGTCGCTGAAGCATTCAACCAATTGAAGCAATCCGGCAAAGTGCGATATTTCGGCGTATCCAATATGAGTGCTGGTCAGATTCGACTTCTGCAATCATGCTTCAATGAACCGTTCGTTGCAAATCAGTTGGAAATGAGCTTAGCCCGCTATGGCTGGCTGGATGCAGGCGTGCACGTGAATCAAGCAGCTTCTGCTGACGATACCTTCCCAGATGGAACACTCGAATACTGCCGCATGAATGGCATTCAAATTCAATCTTGGGGACCGCTGGCGCAAGGCTTGTACTCTGGACGAAATCTTGACAATGAACCCGAATCGGTTCAAGCTACCGCGAAGCTTGTTCGGAAGCTAGCTTCCCAATACAACACAACTTGCGAAGCGATTGTACTTGCATGGCTAATGAGACATCCGGCACATATTCAGCCTGTAATTGGTACTGTTAATCCAGAGCGGATCCGCGCTTGCAAGGATGCAACTTCCATTACATTGACACGTGAAGAATGGTATTCTCTCTATGTCAGCACGAGAGGCCGTATGCTGCCTTAATCATCGTTGACACAGCGATATAGATGACTGAAACAAGCGGCATCCATCCGGATGCCGCTTTTCTTCTGTTGAATACGATTTTTTCGTTCAATATCGTAAATTCAAGATGATCAAATTTACAAAATGATTCGATGTGCATATTGACAATAATTTATTTATCTGTTATGATATATTATTTAATTATTGATATTGAATACCATCCGTGATAAAACATATTATGCTAAGACGCAATGGCAAACCTTACTCACGATGGAGGGATATACTATGATCGTTGCACCAGGAGTCATGATGTTAGAGTTGGAATCTGAAGGCATCGGAGGACCAGTAGCAATTCATCCTACTCTAATATGGGATGAAGAGGATGCAATACTAATCGACACTGGGATGCCAGGGGATTCGATTCGAATCCAGCATGCGATGCAAGAAGCAGGCGTGCCGCTCGATCGATTGCATGCTGTCCTGCTTACCCATCAAGACCTCGATCATATCGGGAGTCTGCCTGATGTGGTATCAGCCAAGGATGGCCATCTCGAGGTGATAGCACACCACGAAGACGCCCCCTACATAGAAGGCAAATCTCCACTCATTAAGACAAGCCATGAAGCTATGGCGAAGCTTCTGCCGCTGCTGCCAGAAGAACATCGTCCTAAGGTCTTGGCCATGTGTAACATACATCCATCAGCGAATGTAACCAGATTGATTACGGATAATGAAGTTCTTCCTTACTGTGGCGGAATCCACATTATCCACACGCCTGGCCATACAGCAGGGCATGTCAGCATCTATTTGGAGCGCAGCCGTATCTTGATAGCCGGCGACGCGATGATAAGCGTCGATGGAATGCTGCAAGGCCCCGTCCCGCATGCGACGCTGGACATGAACAGCGCAATTCACTCTCTCTCCAAGCTGGCCAAATATCCGATTGACACCGTCATCTGTTATCATGGCGGTCTGTCCGAACAGAACATACACCATCAGATCCTGCAACTATCACATTCGTCGATAACGAAGCCATAATAAAGAGGGCAGCTAACCAACATCTTATTGTGGTTAGCTGCCCTCTTCTTTTCTTTTGAAATCAACACACCATTCACTTTTCAAATCTAATAATGAAATAACCACCTCACTGGTTCCTACTCTTACATTTCCTGCTCGCTCATAGAAATGTTGATTATTACGTATTGACCTTCACATCATGTCATCCTTTACACTATGTTTGTGGCCGCATTATGAAGGAGTTGGTACCAACAATGCATATTCGTGAATTATCTAAGCTTACAGGAGTCAGTCTTCGTTCCCTGCGTTATTACGAGCAGAAGCATCTGCTGTCCCCCGCTCGTTCAGAGAATGGGTATCGCATATACGAAGACATCGATGTCCAGCGCGTTCAGCTGATCCAGTTATTCTTGAAGCTTGGAGTTAGCACTGATGAGATAGCGCGCCTGATTCAGAACTGTGAAGGGTTGCCAGGGCGTAACAGCAATAACAGCAATCATCAAGCTGAATGCGCTGCAGCATTTTATGAAGAACGACTTCAGGAGATAAGAGAACAGATTCAATTATTACGAGAAGCAGAGCTGCAACTAGAAA
Source organism: Paenibacillus sp. cl6col (assembly GCF_900102125.1). Classification (NCBI taxonomy): domain Bacteria; kingdom Bacillati; phylum Bacillota; class Bacilli; order Caryophanales; family Paenibacillaceae; genus Paenibacillus; species Paenibacillus sp. cl6col. The sequence continues at coordinate 87,527 of NZ_FNAZ01000009.1, read as the reverse complement.
AACTAGTTACTCATTGGAAGCAACATATAACAGACAATTAATATTGTAATTTGAGAAGAAACGAGGGATTTCCTATGCTGTTTTTGGATCATGTTACACTGGCAGTACCTAATTTGTCTCAAGCCGTCCATCTTATTCAAGAGACTACCGGCATTATATTTACGAAGCAAGTCATTCCGTTCCCGGGAACAATTGGGCAGGTTGCCTATTTAAGAGAGGGATTTATTGAACTCATCGCCTTAGAGGATTTAGAAGAAGCACAGAAGACGCCATTGGGCTCAGCATTCGCTGCATTTGCCTCTCAGCGTGCAGGGATTTTCGGAGTCGCATTAGAACTAACAGGGGGGTTGTCTTCATTTATTGAACCTGCAAGAAGTCTAGGAATACCTTATATAGGACCTAACCATCAATTCGCTCCATTAGAAGACGGAACCAGCATCTCTTTTCAGACGGCCTACATTGGACCACACATGCCGTGGTTAATCGAGTACGAGCAATCGCGTGTCTGGCCTAGTGCATATACATTGACTGGAGTCGAAATTCAAACAACGAATATTGAAGAGGATCTAACTGTGTATTCCAGCGCCTACCAGCTGCAAGCATCCATTGCAACAGATTCCGGCAGCCTGGATCGGATATTCTTGCTTGATCGTGGTTGGCTATCACTTCACCATACCGATACAAATGAAACATCAGGGTTTAACGCCGTTGTCTTGAATAAGGATAACGATACATTCCGTATTCTATGTACATCTCAGGGTGTACAAGTAACTTCGTAAGGATGCTGGCTTCATAAGTCTCCTTGATCGCCATCATAAATTCATTACTCGTTTATTTGATTGATTTTATTCGAATTTATTTTGATCTAACTTTCACATAGGTTGAATTTGGTGTATGATGGGTAATAGTGGAATTCGAGGAGGTATGATATGATCTTACGACGTCTTGCAATTGGGCTCGTTTTCATTGTACTTTCATTATTGTATGTGTACATTTGGCAAAATGGAGATCTCCGCTCCTTATTCAACATCAATTGCTATTTAGGTTTAGGGTTGTGGGTAGTCGGTTCCCTTTTCTCGGGTCTATTCAGGGATGATACGAAGCTTAAATTTAATATGGGCCATATTCCAGAAGAAGACCATCGAAGAAATATTAAATTCAGCGGTACGATGTTTTTAATTGGGCTGCCGAGTATTATAACATCCATCATTATCTTTACTTTTGTCCTATAAGCGAGCGGCTTAATCATCATATAAGAAAGAGAGGATGTTAGCCCCATCTACTTGGTGGGCACATCCTCTCTTTGTATTATTGATACATAACTGTGAATTGAACGATTGAATAGCGGTATAACTACACATACACCTGGTGCAAATATTGCTCGAGCCTCTCCTTCACCTGTGGCCATTCCTCATCAACTATGCTGTACACATTCGAGTCGCGAATATACCCGTCCTCCATCACCCGATGTCGGCGCAATTTCCCTTCGTATACGGCTCCTAGCCGTTGAATGGCGCGATTCGAGCGCTCATTGCGCACATCTGCCGTCAGCTGAACACGAATCGTATGCAGCTGTTCAAAGCAATATTGCAGCAGCAAATACTTGCACTCTGTATTGATGCGAGTACGCCATACAGAAGGATGATACCATGTGCCGCCAATCTCGGCATATCGATGCAAGGCAGACATATTCATTATTCTCGTCGCGCCAATAATTCGCTCTGTAAGCTGATCAATGACAACGAATGGATACTCAGTCCCCTTCTCGCGGTTCAGAACAGCATCATGAATCACTCGTTCTGCATCCGTAAGACTGCGGATGGTGCGCGGCAAGTAGTGCCAAATATCAGGATGAGATGCTGCTTCATATAAATCTTCCTTATGTTCAGGAAGCATCGGGATCAGCTTAGCACTGCTCCCCGCCAGCTCGAACAATTGATTGTTCATTCGTATCCATTCCCCCGAAGGTCTGATAGGTATAGAGTGCAGTCTGTAACTTGTCTATGTATTGCTGCTCATGACTTGAACACATAAATTGAATTGAAGGGCGGACTGACGTATCCGATGACTGCTTAAGCTGGTTTTCCTGCATTACTTGTGCTAGACGCTGCACGGTGCCATGGCTGCCGTCTATAAGCTGGATATGAGCAGGGATAATGTCTCTCAATATGTGCTTGTAATAGGGATAATGCGTACATCCTAACACAATCGTTCCATACTGATTCAAATCCAATCCAGCAAGCTTATGCACGAAGTAGTCTCCTATCACTCCCTTATCAAAGTTTAACTGCTCGCAATACTCTACCAATTCCGGCAAGGGAATCGAATCCACAATATGTTCTTCGTCAATTCGACTGACTAATGTATGGTATTTGTTCTGACTTAAGGTTAAAGCTGTCGCGAATACAAGCACACGTTTGCCATTGTCGCGGTTCATTTCCACGGCAGGCTTGACTGCTGGTTCCATCCCGATGATCGGAATGTCGTACTTCCGTCTTAGTTCTGACGCTGCGATGCTTGTCGCTGTATTGCACGCAATAACAAGCGCCTTCACATTGTGCTGCATGATGTCTTCCACAGCTGAATGTACATGGCGCATTACCTCGGATTGAGATTTCGTCCCATAAGGAACATGCAGCGTATCTGCATAAAATAAATATTGTTCATGCGGCATCTGCTTCATAGCCTCAGCCAACACGGTTATTCCACCGATTCCAGAATCAAAAAAAGCGATTGTCATTCCATTCACCTAGCATTCTTATTAACATTGCAACATCTAGTTGTCGATGCTTATATTGTACTCCTTTTCGGCGGTGAATCCTATCGAAATTTGTCAGATAACAAATGAAAAAACCTGCTGCACCAGCATGATACCGGTACAGCAGGTTCTTAGATTCTCAACCTATTGTTCCTTCAACTATTCATCTATCAGCTTCGTGTACTGCTCTGCATTCAGCAAGTGCTTCACAGCTTCCTCAACGCTGCCTTCTACTTCAACTTCTGCAATCCATCCATCTTCGTAGGGGCTGCTGTTCACAAGCTCTGGCGACGCTTCCAATCCATCATTGACCTTCGTAATTGTTCCGGATACCGGACAGTACAACTCAGATACAGTCTTCACCGATTCAATTGATCCCATGCTGTCCCCTGCGGACAAGCTGGTACCTACTGGCGGAAATTCGATGAATACGATGTCTCCCAGCTGGGATTGTGCATGATCTGTAATGCCAACCCGTACCGTATTGCCTTCTATGGCAACTACCCATTCATGCTCTTCACTATACAACAATCCATTCTTCACTTCGCTCATGTCAACGCCCCATTTCATTCATAATGTCATTCATCAGGCCGTCTATCCAATCGAGATCGTAAAAATGGACAGGAAGCGGCCTTGTCGCCTTGTTCTCTGTCCTCGGTACCTGAGAGTTCCCGTTCCTCCACAGCCACAACTGCGGTTGAACTTACCCCTTTGGCGGCATAGAAAATGCACTCTCCAGAGCTGCGTCAGAATGGCGGTTATGGAACCTGAGAGATTCATTGCCAATCGGCGGCTGGCAACTTGCTCCTTCGGTGTTGACAATCGCAATTGTCAAACTCTCCCGACCTTCCTCGTTCGCGAATTACGATTAAACTGGGTAATTATAACACCATTAGATTATTGCAAGATATGCATGATTGTCAATATGACAAGCTATGAAATCAGTTGTGAAGAAAATATCAATTGACAAAGTGTGGAAAGCTCAACTAATGTAGAGATGACAGCTGAAAATGGCGAATGATGGTAAAGGGAGAGACTGCTGAGACATAGCGGCGCCGAAGGAGTAAGCCTGAATGGGTGAATCTCTCAGGCAAAAGGACTTTTACCGGACGCACCTCTGGAGAGCACTGCTATTCATGAAAACGAATACAGTCACCCAAGGGGAAAGTCGATGGTAGACACGGAAACAAACAATTTGTTTGCGACAATCGGCGACACTCTCAGGTACAAAGGACAGAGCGAGAGAATGAGAGGATGCGATGCATCCACTTTTCTTTCGGCTGTCCTTTTTATGTACGTATACCGATGATTAGTCCAAATACGCGTATCGAGGTGAATTCATGAGTCAATTGAAGAGAACGCCAATATTTGATCAATACTCTGCTTATCCGGGTGCACGCTGCATTGACTTCGGCGGCTGGGAGCTCCCTGTTCAATTTATCGGCATTCAGCGAGAGCATGAAGCAGTTCGTACACATGCAGGTCTATTCGATGTCTCCCATATGGGTGAATTTATCGTAAGCGGCCCTGCCTCCCTGACATTTCTTCAACAGATGACAACAAATGATGTATCGCGGCTCGAGGATGGCAAAGCACAATATACGCTGATGTGCTACCCTGACGGAGGAGTTGTCGATGATATTCTCATTTATCAGATGAAGAGCGACCGTTACATGCTCGTCGTTAATGCCTCCAACATCGATAAAGACTACGCATGGCTGCAGAAGCACCTGATTCATGGCGTTACCTTGACCAATGTATCGAATCGCACAGCATTGCTTGCCCTTCAAGGGCCGAATGCCCAAGCTATTCTTGCTGCGGTAACTGAGGCACCTATTGATTCGCTCGCTCCATTCCATTTCCTATCGGATGCACAAGTCTGCGGCGTATCAACATTGCTGTCTCGCTCAGGCTATACCGGTGAAGATGGCTTCGAACTCTACTTGTCCGCAGAGGATGCAGCACACGTATGGAATGAGCTGATTCGCGCGGGCGAACCGTTCGGCTTGCTCCCAGCAGGGCTTGGTGCTAGAGACACCTTGCGCTTCGAGGCACGTCTGCCCCTCTATGGACAAGAAATTACAGCCGATATCTCGCCGCTTGAGGCAGGGCTAGCACGATTCGTCAAGCTGGATAAGGGCGACTTCATCGGCCGTGTAGCATTAACGAAGCAGAAGACCGATGGACCGGCACGAAAGCTGGTCGGCATCGAGATGATCGACAAAGGCATTCCTCGCTCCCATTATCCAGTGCTTGCAGATGGGCGCGTGATCGGAGAAGTTACAACAGGAACACAGTCGCCGACATTAAAACGCAATCTAGGGCTGGCCTTGATTGAATCCGCATTCTCTGAATTGGATACAGAAATTCTTGTCGAAATTCGCGGCAAGCAGTTGAAAGCCCGCGTCGTCTCGACTCCATTTTATAAACGAATCCCGACCCCTGCCAAAGGAGCGAATCCATCATGAAGCATCGTTACATTCCAGTAACGGAACAAGATCAGGCTGACATGCTGCAGCAGATCGGCATCTCTTCCATTGACGAGCTATTCCGCGATATCCCAGCCTCCATTCGTTACAATGGAGTACTGCCAATGTCTGAACCATTAGATGAAGCAGCCATGATGAAGCATATGAAGGAATTGGCCTCCCGCAATGCTAACAGTGAGAGCCATACCAGCTTCCTTGGTGCTGGCATATACGATCATCATATCCCTGTAGTCATTCAGCATCTAGTTTCTAGATCAGAGTTCTATACAGCCTATACACCCTATCAGCCTGAAATCAGTCAGGGTGAATTGCAAGCAATCTTTGAATTTCAATCCTATATATGCGAGTTGACTGGTATGGCTGTTGCCAATGCCAGCATGTATGATGGCGCTACTGCACTTGCAGAAGCTGGGGCACTGGCGGTTGGCGCAACGAAGCGCAAACAGCTTGTCATCTCGAGCACTGTCCATCCAGAAGCGAGACAGATTGTTCGCACAATGGCTCGAGGACTTAATGTTGAAGTGGTCGAGATTGGATATCAAGACGGCGTGACTGACCTTGCTCAGCTGGAGCGTGCTGTCACGGACGAGACTGCTGCCGTACTGATTCAGTCCCCGAACTTCTTCGGATGCATTGAAGATGTGCGCGCCATTGAACCGATTGCACATGCAAATAAAGGCCTGCTCATCATGAGTACGAATCCACTGAGTCTTGCTATGTTGGAGAGTCCTGGCAAACTAGGTGTCGACGTATGTGTTGGAGATGCCCAGCCGCTTGGCATTGCAGCATCTTACGGCGGTCCTACATGCGGTTTCTTTGCCGTTGCAGAGCCCTATATGCGCCGCATCCCTGGCAGAATTGTCGGCTTGACCAAGGATCTGGATGGCAAGCGTGGATTTGTTCTTACACTCCAAGCGAGAGAACAGCATATTCGTCGCGAGAAGGCGACATCCAACATCTGTTCAAACCAAGCACTTCTTGCTCTTGCTGCTTCCGTCTATATGTCCGTCATGGGCAAGATGGGAATGCAAGAGGTATCGAAGCTCAATATACAGAAGTCTCATTATGCAGCTGCTTATATCAATAACAAGCCCAATCTTGGATTAGCGTTCCAAGCGCCTTATTTCAATGAATTCGTACTTCGTCTCCCGCAAGATACTGACATGGATCGATTGCAGTCTCTGCTCCTGGACAACGGATACATTGGCGGCTTGGATCTTGGCCGTTTCTATCCTGAACTGGAAGGACATATGCTCATTGCGGTCACAGAGAAAAAATCCAAATCAGACATCGAACAATTTATTGACTTGCTGGAGGTGAGCTGCGTATGAAACCGGAACAAGCACTAATATTTGAATTGAGTCATCCTGGGCGTATTGCCTATTCCTTACCTGAATGTGATGTTCCAGAAATCGAGATTCAAGAGCTTATCCCAACTTCGATGCTGCGCAGTCAAGAGGCCGAGCTGCCTGAAGTGTATGAGGTTGATGTGATTCGACATTATACCGCCTTATCACGCCGCAACTTCGGCGTAGACAATGGCTTCTACCCACTCGGCTCTTGTACGATGAAATATAATCCGAAAATTAACGAGGATGCAGCAAGGCTGACAGGTCTCGCAGCAATCCATCCTTATCAGCCTACAAGCACGGTGCAAGGGGCTCTAGAGCTGCTGTACACGCTGCAAGAGGATCTCGCTGCCTTGACTGGTATGGATAAGGTCACGCTTCAGCCTGCGGCAGGCGCGCATGGAGAATGGACGGGGTTGATGATGATCCGGGCTTACCATGAGAGCCGCGGCGAGCAGCGGACAAAAGTAATCGTTCCTGATTCCTCTCATGGTACGAACCCCGCTAGTGCAACTGTAGCTGGCTTAGATACGATTACAATACCGTCTAACGAACAAGGATTCGTTGATCTGGAAGCACTCAGAGCCGCTGTTGGATCTGATACGGCAGCATTGATGCTCACGAACCCGAGCACGCTCGGATTGTTCGAAGAGCATATTGTCGAGATCGCGAGCATTGTTCATGAAGCTGGCGGATTGCTCTATTATGATGGCGCTAACTCCAATGCCATTATGGGTATTACGCGTCCTGGGGATATGGGCTTTGATGTTGTCCATTTGAATTTGCATAAGACGATGAGCACGCCTCATGGCGGCGGCGGCCCTGGTGCTGGCCCTGTTGGCGTGAAGAGCAAGCTGATTCCATTCCTCCCTTCCCCTACGGTGATGAAGCATGAGGATGGTTCATATGAATTCGATCAAGGCTCTCCGCTGTCCATTGGACGAGTCAAGGCCTATAACGGTAACTTCGGTATCCTCTTGCGCGCCTATGTATATATTCGCACTTACGGTCCAGAAGGGCTGCGCCGTGTATCTGAATGCGCGGTACTGAATGCCAACTACATGATGCACCGTCTGGCGCCTTATTACGATATTCCATATCCAGGCGTGTGCAAGCATGAGTTTGTGATGTCAGGAAAAGGGTTGAAGCAGTACGGTGTGCGGACGCTGGATGTTGCCAAGCGACTTCTTGACTTCGGCTTCCATCCGCCAACCATCTACTTCCCGCTCAATGTCGAGGAGTGTATGATGATCGAGCCTACGGAAACAGAGAGCAAGCAGACGCTGGATCGCTTCATCGATGTGATGATCCAGATCGCACAGGAAGCGAAGGAACAGCCTGAACTGCTGCTGAATGCACCGCATTATACGGATGTGAAGCGATTGGATGAAACCCAAGCCGCACGGAAGCCTGTATTGAACTGTGCTTGTAATTAATTTGTAATAAGCAGCAACATGCAAAATGCCCCGAGCGCCTACCGACAATTCGGTTACGGCCACTCGGGGCATTTCATTATTGGACGAAATGTAACTTACCTTCAGTCCTTCAGTATTATAACTTTAGATTGCTTTTATTATTTCTTCGCTCGGCTAACATAGAATTTAATCTTGTCACCCTTCTTCGCAGCTCCACCAGCAGGAACTTCTTGCTTAAATACTTTCCCTGCTTCCTGTTCATCCGAGTTCTCGAGAACATACTCATATTTCAAGCCGCTTGCAAGAATCTGCTTCTCCGCTTCTTCCTTCGACAAGCCCACCAAGTTAGGAACAGCAATCTCACCAGACTTCGGCGGTTCCGTCGTTGTATTCGTGTTCGGATCCGGCTGCTGGCCATCAGGCTGCTGACCGTCTGGTGGCGATGTCGTGTCTGGCGTTGTCCCTGTCTGACCATCATGAGCACCGTTATTCGTCGTACCAGAATCTGTTGTATGATCGTCAGGTTTCTTCTCTGGCGTCGTAGGCGGAGTTACACTCGTATTGTTCGAGTTGGAATCCCTATTACGGTCACGGTCACGCTCTGTCGACTTCCGATCCGCATCATCCGATTTCTTCTCCGTCTCGCGTTCTTGAGAGGAATTGTCATTGGATGAATTATTATTGTTATCCGTCGCTGGCGGCTCTGTTACGTTTGTAGAAGAGCCAGAGTCCTGTTGGCTTGCATCTGAATCCGTTCCCGGCTCTGTTGCTGGATTCTCTGTTGCAACCTGATCGTTAGACGCTGGAGCATCAGTAGATATCGCTGCATCATTTGCCTTCGACAAGGAGTTTGCCAACATGACTGCTCCGCCCAATACGCAAATAAATACGGCAGCACATGCAAGAATGAGTATCATTTTCTTGCGGCCCACATTCTCCGCGTTATCCGCTTCATAAGGTGCGGCTTCTTCTTCCTCCGCCTCTTCCTCAGCAGTGATGAGCAGCTCTGGATCCACTTTCGGAACGGGCGGCGTATAAATGCCCCCAATTGTCTTCACAGGGATGTTCGGCGAATCCATAATCTCGCGGAGCGTCAGCATGAAGGAAAACTGCGAGATTTCTCCTAAATAGACACTCTGTACGAGAGACAACAGCGCTTCCTTCTGACCTGGAGACAATTCCTTCAATGCACCGGCCAAGCGCGACTCATACATTTCATAGTATTGAGGCACATTCAAATGCAGTGTGCTCAGCTGATACAGCAAGTAGCACAGTCCCAATGTACCGCAGCGCTCAGTCGGTGCCTCTGACCAATAGTTCATCACAAGAACATGATGATCCTCCGTAATCCACAAGTTGTCGACAGATACGGAGAAGTTCGTAATATTCGATTCCAGCGCATCTTGAATCGCCTTACCAACTTCATATAACAAGGACAGCGTCTTGTTGGCACTCAGCGCGTGATGCTGTATGTACTTCGCCAGCGGCATTCCGCTATAGGAGGTGAACACCACGAAGAAATCACTGCCGGACGTCCCTGCATTCAGCATATGGAAGAATCGATTATTTGAAAAATGCGAGATTTGACCAAACGCTTTCTTGCATTGCTCAGCCTTATCCAGTCCCTTATTCTCTACCAAATATATAAATACATCTCTCTTAAGTGACAAATCTATGGCTTCATATAAAACTCCATCTGCCAAATGCAAAATTACCTTGCATAATTGATAACGTTCCCCAATGTAAGCACTCATATGTCTTGCTCCTCCGCGATTCATGCTTGGAAGCCCAACGCTGAACGTCGAGCTCTCCTAAGACATTATGAAGCAAATTATGATTTTTTGCAAAACTTGCATTAACGAAACATTGTGCAGCTATTTGCCAATTCCTTATACTATCGCCTACATTGCTTAATCTGGCTCATTTTCGCAAATTTTTCAGATTATTTTCTTCCATCATTTTCATTAACGATTCATCAACATTTCGTCATCAATTTATCGTGATTTATTCGTTGTCTAGTCGTTGATGAATCATTGATTTGACATCGTTTCATCATCGTTCGTCATTGTTTAATCATCATTGTATCACCATCGGTCGCTCTCAATTTTACTTTTGCAACATCTTCACTACATCTCTCCATTGCTTGATCGACTGCTCCATCTTGTCATGTGCCCCTTGAACTTCCCCCATTCGTGCTGCTTGCCCTGCCCATAATGACATATATTGAGGATTATTGGTTCGAGCAGCCGACTGTCTAACGCCTCTCGTAAGTTCATTCATAATTGGATAAGCAGGTATGGAATCGTGATAAGTCTCCAGCCTGCGAATGAGATCATTCCTTATTCCTCTTGCAGGCTTGCCTGAGATTGTCCTCGTAATAACCGTACTGCATTCGTCAGATGCGCGAATGGCCGCTTGATAAGCGGGATGTGCACCACTCTCCTTGCACAGCAGGAAAGCACTCCCTAACTGTGCTGCTTGTGCTCCAAGGGCCATGACCGCCGCTATCCCGCGTCCATCCATTATACCGCCGGCAGCAATGACGGGAACGGATACCTGATCGACAATAAGAGGAACTAACGCCAATGTGCCGATTAGAGATGAATAGGGGTCTCCCACAAATGTTCCGCGATGACCGCCTGCCTCACTGCCTTGAGCCACGATCATATCGATACCTGCAGCTTCAAGCTGTATCGCCTCGGCAACATGTGTTGCTGTTCCTATTAAGATGATGCCAGCTTCACTCAATTGACGAATATAGATCTCATCGAGAATTCCGAATGTAAAGCTGAGAATCGGAACGTTCTCTTCAAGAATGACTTGAATCTGGTTATGAAAAGTTAGCCGATAAGCTGACTCATCAAAGCAGTATGTCTCTTTGCTTCTATCTTTGCTTCCATCTTTGCTTCTATCTTTACTTCTATCTTTACTTCTATCCTCGCTGATTTCTTGACCTTGCTCATTCAGTTGTCTATCGATATTCTGCAAATCTTCCATCACTGCATCCGATATGTGCTGATCAATCCCGGCTGGTTCTGGTATGAATAGATTTACTGCAAAGGGCTTGCTCGTAAGCTGCTTAATTGCCCGAATTGCTTTTCTCATCTGTTCAGGCTGCATGTATCCCGCTCCCAGCGTCCCGAGCCCTCCAGCGCTCGATACAGCCGCTACAAGTTCAGGTGTGGTTGCTCCCCCTGCCATCCCTGCTTGAATAATCGGGTATTGGATGCCAATTCGATGGATTATCGTATTAGACTTATTCAATCTATCACTCACGATTCAATCTTCCCTTCTGCACCAAGGATTCGAAAATCGATCATGCTAATTTCGCACATTTAAGAGAAGCCTTGTCCCACACTGTTATCCTTCGACGAAAGAGATGGAATTTCCTGTATAATGACCATTTTCACTTGTTCTGACTCCGTGCATAATTGATGCATTGACATAATGTGTTTCCCATCAGTGTCATCGTGCGTACAATGTCTATGAATCATAGCAGGGTTTAGAATTGCTGGTGGGATAAGCGTAATCCGTTTACCATCATCACTGTCGAGAAGCGAATCCACGATATTTAGAATGCGATAATGATCAATCCAACTAGAATGATAATTTTCACGGAGAAGATGGCAACGTTTCCACCCTTCACGCATATGATAAATATAAATATTTTTGCATCGGGGAAAGTTTTTGTTGCTCAACAAACATAGTTGACCTATACTAATGAAGTAGCATGAACGGAAAAATCCCGCTTTTTTTTGGGACAAATCTTGCACTGGGCAAACTTTTTAGGACATGGTGAAATCAGGAGAGTGAATCAAATGCATTCAAATGTCGTAACGCTATACAGTGCTGGCACAGGCCAGCATGTACGGTTGAATCGAATCGAAGTTCAAGGAGTACTACGGAGAAGATTACTTGATCTCGGCTTTGTTCCAGGCAATGTGATCGAAGTGCTGCAGCGCAGCCCGCTCGGCGATCCGATCGCATTTCGAGTCAATAATACAACGATAGCGCTTCGCAAGGAAGAAAGCACACTCATGTATGGCGAAATAGTTGGGAGTGATGATCAATGACAGAACAATATACGGTTGCCTTAGCCGGCAATCCAAATACCGGTAAAAGTACCTTGTTCAATTCCCTTACAGGAATGCGACAGCATACGGGAAACTGGGCGGGAAAAACCGTCCTAACAGCAGAAGGCCACTTCAATCATGAAGGTACTTCCTATAAAATGGTCGACCTGCCAGGTACGTATTCGCTCTATTCCAATTCCGCCGACGAGGAAGCCGCTCGGGATTATATTATTTTTGAGAAACCCGATGTGACACTCGTCGTGCTGGACGCGACATCACTGGAGCGGAATTTGAACTTGGCACTGCAAGTGATGGAAATGACCAACCGCGTTGTTGTCTGCATTAACTTGATGGATGAGGCGAAGCGGCTCGGTGTCAAGATCGACATTAATGCGATCGAGAAGAAGCTTGGTGTACCCGCAGTTGCGATCTCTGCACGACACCGTACAGGGATTGATCAAATGATGGAGAAAATTAGGGGCGTAGCTTCCGGCAAGATTGTACCTGCCCCGCTGCTCGTGCAATATAGCGAGGATATAGAAGAGAAAATCGCAGCACTAGAACCGATCATTCTGGAGAAGCTTGGCACAACATTTCCAACAAGATGGATTGCACTTCGTCTGCTTGACGGTGATGAGAGCTTGATCAATTCGATGAGATCCAGATGGAACTCGCCGGTCGCAGATACCGTGAAGGGAGTTGTTTCGTATGGCCACACCGCTTGCCACTAATTCAGAATCATTGGACTCCTTATTGTCCAGAGCACGCACTCTTGCAAGCGGAGAAGCAATTCGGGACGGAATTGTAACGGATATTTATCGTACGACGCGTGATATATGCAGTGCAGCCGTTGTCTATGAAGACAAGAAGAAATTAAAAAGCACATACCGGTTAGACAAGATTCTAACCTCTCCGATCTGGGGCTTTCCGATCATGCTCGCCATCTTGGGTGTTGTATTTTGGTTGACGATTGCTGGAGCGAATGTTCCGTCGGAAATGATATTTTCCTTCTTCGAAGTGATTGAAGGGTACTTAAACACTGCATTTGAAGCGATGAATGCTCCTGCTTGGCTGCATGGCATTCTTGTACTCGGCTTATATCGCGGTACATCATGGGTAATCAGTGTCATGCTGCCGCCAATGGCTATTTTCTTCCCTATTTTCGCGTTACTTGAGAATTTCGGGTATCTGCCTCGAGTTGCATTCAACATGGATCGTCTATTCAAAAAGTCCGGCGGACACGGAAAACAAGCCTTGACGATGTCAATGGGCTTCGGATGCAATGCAGCAGCGATCTTGTCTACACGGATTATCGAATCGCCACGAGAACGCATGCTTGCGATATTAACGAATAACTTCGTACCATGTAACGGCAGATGGCCAACCCTGATTCTGTTGTCATCTCTGTTCATGGCAGCAGGTGTAGCAAGCGGGATGCAGACGATCGTAACGGCAGCTATCGTGATGGGTATGGTTATGATTGGGATTGTTGTCACCTTGACCGTATCTTGGGTCATGTCCAAAACAGCACTGCGCGGTGTGCCCACACATTATACGCTTGAACTTCCACCGTACCGCAGACCGCAAGTCTGGAAGACGATTTTATTGTCATCGCGTGATAAATCGCTTAACGTATTGACTCGCGCTGTCGTTATTGCGGCACCAGCCGGCGTTCTGACTTGGATTCTTGGCAACGTATTTGTCGGTGGCGACAGCATATTGAATCATATGGCTTCATTCTTCGACCCATTCGCTCACGCTATTGGCTTAGATGGATTCATCGTTATGGCATTCCTGCTCGGCTTGCCTGCGAACGAGGTTGTCCTTCCTATCTTGCTAATGGGCTACTTGTCCTCTGGGGCAATGGTTGATGCAGATGGAATGGAGAACATCAAGGAAATCTTCCTGCAGCATGGATGGACATGGTTGACTGCATTGAATATGATGCTGTTCTCCTTGCTCCACTACCCTTGCGGAACGACACTATTCAACATTTATAAAGAAACGAAGAGTGCAAAATGGACAGTATTGTCTGCCGTTATCCCACTCGGAATTGCTATAGCTGTCACCTTCGCCACGGCTCAGCTCGCAAGAGCCTTCGGCTGGGTATAAATTTATCGCCCGCCCCCTTAACGATTATGTTCAGGGGGTTTCTTATTCATTCCCTCCTTACTTGCTAACTATACCGTATTGCTAGAAACCATGATTTCGTTCGTTACTACCATTCGTCTACATATACATTTCTTTCCTATCATGTTAAAATGATCATCTCATTCTTTTTATGATTATTCATTAGCGAATACAAATACCTAAACAAACCTTTAATGGGGGGGATTCATTTCATGGACAAGCAGCAGCTGCACTCGATCGTGGAGCATCAATATAAACCACCAACAGAAATCGAACAATATGAAGCCGTACAACAAGTAGTCAGCCTACTTGGCTCTACAGATCCTGAATTGAGGGATGATCTTGCATATGGGATATTGTATGAATGGCTTATTACACAAAAAATCCTGACCGCTGGACAACTAACAGAGCTTCTTCATCAGACGTTATCAGACCAAATGCTTTTCAAAGGAATTGGGACTGCTGAGAACGATTCGGTCTTCCAACGTACATTCTCCGCCCTCTTACTCGCACTGCTTCTGAAGCGTGATGAACAACAGCCTTATATAAGCAAGCCTTTATATGAACACATTGCGAAGCGAGTTGTTGATTATTGCATGCAGGAGAACGATTATCGCGATTATGTAGAAGTTAAAGGATGGGCTCATTCTCCAGCTCACATCGCAGATGTCATGGCTGCTTGTGTACGCAGTCCACACATTGGCCCAGAGGAATGCAAGAAGCTTCTCAGTGCCATTGAGCACATGCTTCTTCATGCGAATCATATCTTGCGAACAGAGGAAGATGAACGCATGGCGACAGCCGTCGTGTCAATGCTTGAGCTTAATAAGTTGTCGTTCACGTCCTATTGCGCGTGGCTTATGCAGGCTGAGCTGCCCAATGAAGACAAAGTGATTTATCGCTGTAGACGCATAAATGTTAAAAATTTTGCTCGATCTGTATGGTTGCGTGCAGCAATGAGAGAATTCATCGATCCAACAACAGAATGGCACAATTGGTATAACATTGAAAAGAAACTGAATCCGGTCTTCAACAGAGACATATAAGATCAACTTCATTTCTGTTAATTTCCTCGTTATTCTCTTGTAGAGCGCCTGATTAAATACAAAAAAAAGAACCTGCACTTACCTGCAGGTTCTTGATGTGATATCTACATACTTAACTCGTTAGCCTGTAAATGATTGTACCCACACGCCATTGTAGTATGCAACACCGATGGAGGTGAAGCTGGAGTTCAGGATGTTCTTACGGTGTCCATCGCTGTTCATCCATGCGTTCATTACTTCTTGCGGATTACGTTGGCCTTTGGCAATGTTCTCGCCAGCAGTATTGAAATTGACACCTTGTGCTCTCATCAGATCAAATGGGGAGCCAAGTGTTGGAGATTGATGGTCAAAGTAGTTGTTATCGTTCATGTCTTTCGCCTTGATCATCGCAACTTTGTTCAATTGTGCATCGGATTTCAATGGCTGCAAACCAGCATTCGCACGTTCTTGGTTCACCAAATCGATAACTTGGCTAGCGAAGTCACTGTTCGCATTGTTGTTGTCTTGCGGCGCAGTTGGTTTATTGTCACCAGGTGTTACTGGTTTTTCAGCTTCTGGCTTGTTTACTTCTGGTTTGTTAACCTCAGGCTTTTCAACTTCAGGTTTCTCGATTTCTGGCTTCTCTACCTCAGGTTTGTTTGCTTCTGGCTTTTCAACTTCTGGTTTATTTACTTCCGGCTTGTCCACCTCTGGCTTTTGAACGGGAGGCGGAACGATTGGCTTATTCCCAATCTCTTTTTGAATGGCTTCCATCCATTTGGACAAGATTTGCTTCAATTCCGAGTTATCTTGGAATACTTTATCAAAGTCCATATTCATACCCAGGTTTGAACAATTCGAGTTCATCATTGGATTCGGCTGTTGCACTGGGCTAACGGGTGCTGCCATAGCAGAGTTCACCGCCATAACCGGTGCCAATGCAATCGCACTTGTAATTACAACTTTCTTAAATGTCTTCTTCATCCTGTACATCTCTCCCTTTGCAGCCTGCGAGGTTAGCTGTCGGGTTCGGGTTAAAGTGGACTCCCCTGTCGCTATACGACTTCACCCCAATGAATCGGTTCCCCCGCGCTCTGATGAGCTTCGGCTTGTTTTGTGGTACGTTTCCGATCCTAACACGGATAATACAGGAGATCATTTCAAATATATTGTAATTAATTATAATATCTTCCAAACGAAAAGAACCGGAGTATGCTAGACTGCACTCCGGTTCTACTTTTCTAGTATTCCATTTGGTCGGAAATTGATCTAATCCTAATCCGCTCGCTTCTTACTTGATCACTTGGGACAACGCTGTGAAAATCACGCCAAGCGCATAGGCACCAGCATCAGGATAGCCAAGACTCCGTTCGCCAACCGTACCCGCTCTTCCCATACGAGCTACTATTGTCTCTGTATACTTTGCACCTTGAACAGCAGCCTCTGCCGCTTTCACAGAAGCAGTCTTCACGTCATCGCCCTCAGACGCACTCTGTACCCACGCATCTGCAAATGGAGCCAACGCATCGACAAGTGTCTTATCCCCAACTACAGCTCCTCTTCCGAATGAGCGCTCGCCCGTGTCTTGAATGCCTTTAACAACTGCTTGCATCATTTGTGCAAATTCAGAAACGGTCAATTCTACGCGTTCGCCCGCGAACTTGCTGGCAGCACGGAATGCTGAACCCCAGATTGGGCCGGAAGCGCCGCCGCAATGCTCCATAATAACTAACGAGCAAGCATGGAGGAAGCTGCCCATGTTGTCTGAATGATGTTCAATGATGTCATGCCATTCTCTCTTCAATTGCTTGAAGCCCTTCGCCACACTCATACCGAAGTCGCCATCACCTGCATGTGAATCCAACTCGCAGAATGGAACCTCATTTTCAATGATGATTTCGCTCATCTTGTCTGTTAGATAGATCAGGTTATTAACCGTGAACACATTATGTTCGACCTTCGAGAAGGCCTCGTCCGTCTCTACTGTGAAGGATACCTCGTTGCTCGCAGTTCCTGCTTCGGACATCTCCTCAGGATGGATTGGTTCAAATGAACCACTCACCTGCAGCGCTGGCGTATTGCAGCTTGCTTCAAGATAATGCTTAAGCTGTTCATCCAAGCGGATAATCGACACCGACGCGCCAGCCATATCGATACTTGTCATGTAGTTGCCTACGAATACTTTGACAAGAGTAATTTGTTGTGCATGAATCTCCCGAACTACAGCGTTCGCCAGCAAGTACAATTCTTGCAGCGGAGATCCGCCAAATCCGTTAATCAACACGGCTAGCTCCTGCTTAGAGCCTGCTGTAATCTTCATGTCACGGAACAAATCCGCAACCATTTTCTTCGCCAGTTCGTTAGCAGAAGCGATCTTCTCTCGACGAATGCCAGGCTCCCCATGAATTCCTACGCCGTACTCGATCTCATCGTCATTCAACTGGAACGTTGGTGTTCCTTTTGCTGGAACTGTGCATGAGGTAAGCGCGAATCCAATACTTCTTGTGTTGTCGATCGCGTGCTGAGCAATCGCCTTCACTTCTGCAAGCTCCAAGCCCTCTTCAGCGGCCGCACCTGCAATTTTATGAACGAGCACTGTGCCTGCAACACCTCTGCGGCCAACCGTGTATAGACTGTCCTCTACAGCTATATCGTCGTCCACTTTGACATAATCGACCTGAATTCCGTCTTCTTTGGCCAGATGCGACGCATTTTTGAAGTTCATAATGTCGCCACTGTAGTTCTTAATTATGAGCAGCGTTCCCTTCTTGCTTGCAGAGGCCTTTAACGCTTGATAAATTTGAATTTGTGAGGGGGATGCAAATACATCACCGCATACAGCTACATCGAGCATGCCTTGTCCAACAAATCCAGCGTGAGCTGGTTCATGACCGCTTCCTCCGCCACTGATCAACGTAACCTTGTTCTCATTCACGATTTTTTTCTTGACAATCTTGTATTTGCTGATGAACTCCAGTTCCGGATGTGCAAGCACCATACCGTTACACATTTCCCGAACCAATGTTTCCGGTTGATTCAATATTTTTTTCATTCCTTACACGTCCTTCTGGTCTTTGAATTGTTGACCCATCATATCAGCCACTCGAATCGCCGATACGACCATCTCTTCTGTGACTGGGAACGGCATGGAGTGGATAGATTCTTCAGGGATGCACGCCTTCTGTGCTACTGCCTGTAATTCCTCGTTCGTAACACTTGTTACACCGAGATCAGCCAAGCATACCGGAAGACCAATGCTTACGCAGAATTCCAATACCTCGTTCATTTCTGCTGCGCTTGCATTCTCAAGGACAAGCTGCACCAATGTTGTAAAGGCTACCTTCTCGCCATGCATATAAGAGTGAGTGCCTTCAAGTGAAGTTAATCCATTGTGGATGGCATGAGCTGCCGCCAATCCGCCGCTCTCAAACCCTAATCCAGACAACAGAATATTCGTTTCCACAATGTTCTCTAGTGCAGGCGTTACCAAGTTCGCATCGCAAGCCATCTTCGCCTTCGCACCGTCTTCAAGCAATGTTTCGTAGCACAACTTCGCAAGTGCGAGTGCTGCTTTCGTACCTTTGGCAGGTGCTACTCCTCCCATTGCACCACAAGGCAGTCCTGCATTTACATTCGAATAAGAGCTTGCTGTTGCACGTGCTTCGAAGTAAGTGGAGAGCGCATCTCCCATGCCTGCTACGAGGAAGCGCGTTGGCGCATTCGCAATGACAGTCGTATCAATCATGACCACACTAGGACTTTGCTTGAAATAAGCATAATCGTCAAATTCCCCTTCAGGCGTGTACATGACCGCGGAATGGCTAGTTGGCGCATCAGTTGCTGCAATAGTTGGAACGATAATGAGCGCTTCCCCTTCTGCCACACATTTGGCTGTATCAATCGCTTTGCCACCGCCAAGTCCAATTGTACATGAGCAATTATGCTCAATAGCAAGCTGTTGTAATCGTTTTACTTCTTGACGAGAGCATTCTCCAGTGAAACCGCTCTCAACTAACGTAACTTTGTATTTATTCATTGTATGTTCAAGCTTATGCTTTACACGCTGCACATCATCTGGATGAGCGATCAGAAGAGCAGAATCTCCGAATGTTCGAATGAAATAACCCAAGTTATACAGTTCATCTTCACCTTGTACATATTTGGCTGGGCTGATAAACGCTTTTCTCATGATTAAATGCCTCCTCTGTGCTATTTATATGTTTATTATAGAACCGTCAATGAACTAGATCATTGAACTATTATTGCGAAATAAAGCGCTATCTTATCGGATTTTCTTATCATTTGTACGCCGAATGGTATTATCTTGTCATCCAACCAGAAAATTATGCTATAATTTAGCCATGCAAACAAAAGGAGAATGAGTCATCGTGAGTTCCCGTTTTAGCTTAGAGAGCATCATCGATATGGAAAAATGGCAGCAGCTGCAAGACTCGCTATCCTTAGTGACGAAGATGGCCGTGATTACGACTGACTATAAGGGCATCCCAGTAACAGCGCATAGTCATTGCCAAAGCTTCTGCCAGGCCATACGGCAAGATGAATCGTTGTCGCAATACTGCCAGAAGTGCGATGCACGCGGCGGTCTGGAGGCTGTTAGGCTGAATAAGCCGTATATCTATTTGTGCCACTTCAATATTGTCGATATTGCTATTCCGATTATCGTGAATAATCAATACATGGGAGCAGTGATGGCCGGACAAGTCAAGCTGCGTGACAATCCGATGGAGCTCGAACAAATTGTTACCCGACCTGCTAATGCGGATGCGAATCGGAAGTTCAAGAATCTCGAGCCGGAATACAGCTCCTTGCCGGAACTGTCTTATGATGAGGTTGTCACCATTTCTGAAATGCTCTATCATCTATGTAATTATATTGTAGAGGAAGCCATTTCCAAAAATACAACCATTGAAATGTATCGGCAGGCGCTTCATAGTGAGAAGACTGCCTCCGAGTTTTTAGCAGACCATAGCTATCGCAGCATTCAAACATTCAAGGCAGAACTGGATAACACGCTGATCGACAATCAAATTAGCAAGATGAAAAATCAGCAAATGCTTGCCTCCAACTCGATGCTTCAGCCTGCATTCGATTATATTTATACACACAAGAGCGAGAACATAAAGCTGACGGATATGGCTGCACTCTGCCATGTCAGTCCCAGCTACTTCAGTCGTATTTTTACGAAAGAAACAGGAGAAAACTTCTCGGTGTTCATTCCGCATCTCAAAATCGAGTGGGCCAAACAAATCTTGGAGACTACCGATCTGTCTATTTCGGAAATTAGCAATGAGCTTGGCTTCAGTGAACCGAGCTACTTCATTAAGTCATTTAAGAAATTTGAGCAACTTACACCTGCTCGCTATCGCCAAATCTATAAACGATAAACCATAACAAAAAGCCGTCACTCCACGTTCTCCTGCGAACTTGGGGACGGCTTTTCAACCCTTCCTCTCTTCCAATTACTCATCGAATCCACTGCTGCAAATCATCCATCGTTACATATGAGATAGAGGGCGATCGTTCATGCTGCTCATGTCCTTCTGTACAGGCTGCCGCTTTATAACCATGTTCCAGCTCGAACGTATAGAAGCGTACCGATTCCTTATCCGGCTTCAATTCGAATGTCCCTGCCCCATTGTCAACGATGGAGAAGGAATCCAGCGGAATAGATAAGCCCTTTCCGGCTGCTTTGATATAGCTTTCTTTCAATGTCCAAAGTGTATAGAAGTAGTCTAACTTCTCCCCGTCGGCTTTTTGCATTAGAGCATCCGTTTCTTCCATCGAGAAAAAACGGCGCGCAATCGACAAGTCAATCGGCTTTATTTGCTCCACATCAATGCCAAGCACTCCTTGCCCCCATATCATCATCACCCAGCAGCCTGAATGCGAAATGTTGAAGGAAAAGTCGCTGTCTCCTGCGACACGTGGCTTGCCGTACTCATTGTGTTCAAAATGTATGTCTGCATTCGTATATCCGTAATCCTTACACAACACTGCTCTGACCAAAGCTTCTCCAAACAGAGAGCGATATGCATCTTCAACAAACTTAAATTTGCTAACTCGATCTCTTCGCTGCGGTGCAACCTTGCTCATGAAATCATCATACTCCGCAGACGAAATGTGTTCCGGTAAGTGAAATGCTGCGATTTTCGTTATGTTCATCACCTTTTGACCGACCTATTGAACGACATTTAGAAGCCCATCTTCAATAACCAGCTAGCCAGATGCTCTTCCCGCGCTTTTATGTCATCCTTGTCTCTATTATATTTGCCCAATTGGTATTCGCCAACAAGATTACCGTCGAGCATGAGTCAAGCATGAATAGCACATGCTCCAAGCAAAAGATGCCCATTAGTCAACATGCTGTAAATACCTTCATGTTGGAAGACGAATGAGCATCCTTGATTATTAGGAAACGATGAATAGACCGTTATGCTTGAATGAATTGGGGAGACTTTTGCAATTCATAGTTGTTCTTTTCTTTCTGCTTGTTATAGATGAAGTGCATAATGATTGCAGCGATTAAGAAGAAGCTGACTTGCAAAATCTGTACTTGCGCATTGAAGTAATAGAACTGAAGCCGGCTTCCTGTTGCAGTCAGCCAGAACGTGAAGAGATAGAACAGCAGAGTGCCTCTTGTTGCATTGAACACGTAGCTTTGGAACCATATGAAGAACATAAGCTGAATAACGTAGAGAAAATAGGAGGTGCTAGTTTCATAGGAAGAGATCACGTAGCCTGGCAGCACCCAAAGTCCGAATATGAGTCCAGTGAGCAGAGAACTGGTAACATTGTTTTTGAATTTGCCCTGAAGAAAAGGAAGCAAAAAGCCAATCCAGCCAAAGATTCCACCGATAAGCCCTGTCTCCTCAATCAGATTCCACAGTCCAATTAGGAACATGTCAGAAATGCTGTATGTCATTTGCGGAAGAGGAATACCGAAGAGCTTTGAGCCATAGTGCATTGTCGCTACGAACAAAATGACGACTACTAACAATACAGGGAACCAGAACAAGTCTTGTTTTCTAGGAATCAGTTTGGAGAACACGCCCTTCACTGCCTTTGAACCGCCCATTGCATAATACGCAATCAATCCAGCGAACGATGGCGAGTACAGCGCAATGATGGTCAGCGGATGCATAAGCGTCAGAGGTCCTGTAATCGGAACCAGAATGTCCCCAAACAGCATATAGGCAAGCCCAATCCCCCAACAAGCGCCAAACGAGATGGCCAAATACAAATACAGATATTTGTTATGATTGCTCATCTTTTCAACCTCCCTATCGTATTAGTTTGGTGCTGGATCTTACTTACACATTCACTTTCTTATGGATCAAAGCCAGTAGGTTATTGACCGTGCTGAAATTTTTCAAATCCATATCCTCATTTTCGACTTCGATTCCGAACCTCTGCTCGACAAAATTCACAAGCTTCATCGCGAACAGCGAGTTGACGAAACCCAATTTGAAGAAATTGTCGTCATCCGAGAATTCAATGTTATCTTCGCTAATGGACAAATTTTGATGAATGAAGTTTCTGATTTCATTTTGATAGTTCATAGTATCCTCCTTCAACATTTGGCAATTGGACTTCAATATAAGGTGGGAAGTCTTGAATATTGTCTAAATCATGTTCCAACACATAGTTGCCCTGCCCATCCGATGATTTCTCACGAAATCCTGCAAAGCGATAACTGACATACATCATCCTGTTGCGTCCTGTTTCGCGAAAATCGGCCAGCAGCGGGGTGTTCTGTTTGCGAGCCTCTTGTAAAATGTAACTGAGCAGCACCGTCCCTACGCCTCGCGATACGACTCGACAGGACATGAGCAGCATCTCCAGCTTCCAATGAGTTTCTTGGGTATGGATTAAGGCTAGCCCAATCTTACCGTAATCTCCATACTTGTCTTCTAATTGGCAGACTAACAGCCGATGGTGCGGAGATTGCCGCAACTCATCCAATTCTTCATAGCTGAACGTTCTTCCCGTTGCATTCAATTGATTCGTTCGAACCGTCAGTTCCTCAGCTCGCTGCAAATCCTCTTCCTGTGCAGGATAGATCGTAAACTTCATAGAGAGCGTTGCAAGAAACGCCTCTGAGGGCCCTTGATATTCACTTTCTGCCAGCTTCCGCTGATAATCAGCCTGATACAATTTGCGTCTTCGTGCAGAATCAACCGTTATGAATCGAGGATTCAGTGATGGATGAGATAACAGGGTGAGATATTGATCCGCATTGATGCAGTGAACACTCTCATGGACGTTCTGTACTTCTTCCAATTCGAAGGGCTGATCGTCAACAAACAAGATCGTGTCCATACCGATATTGATATTTTTCTGAATTTCTGCGAGTGAATAAGATTTGGCGTTCCAATGAATTTCAGGATACAGGAAGTAATCATCCAATCCGAACTCTTTCAGCTTGGACATGGCCAAGTCATAGTCGTTCTTGCTGGCAATCGATTGAAGAATTCCGCGGCTATCAAGTGTCTGGATAATCTCCCGAATGCCCTCCTTAAGTTGGACGCTGGATGACTCCACCAGTACCCCCTCCCATAGTGTATTGTCCAAATCCCACACGACGCATTTATACTCTTTTTTTTCGCTCATACGTATCCTCCATCGGAATAGTCATAGAACCCTCATCCACTTTTGCGTCCCCACAGGCCTGCATCAACCATCTTCTTCAACAATGGGCAGCATCTATACTTGGGATCTTGATAGCTGTCATACAGGACCTCTAGCGAATGAACAACCGTATCCAAGCCTATTAAATCAGCCGTTTCCAGCGGCCCCATCTTATGATGGAAGCCTTGCTTCATAATTTGATTCACTTGCTTCGCCGTCGCTATTCCATCCTGTACGAGATAGGCCGCTTCATTCATGAACAGATGGGATAAGCGATTCGAGACGAATCCAGGCAAGTCGTCAATAATTCGTTGATAGATTGTGTTGAGATCAAAGGACAAATATTCGTTGCGAATCATGCCGGCAGCTCGATTCTCTTGTTTGATTACATGCTTCGCCCGGTACAGTACATCAGATGAAATATCCTTTAAGAGTATCCCATCCCTCCTCTATCATGCTATGCAGACACTTCATGTGCTCACTAATACCGCGCTTACAATCTGCTAGCCGGAGCTAGACCAATACAAGAAGAGCAAATGATTAGTAGATTTCTTCGTATGTTTCCTTCGTTTCCGCTAAAGCCTTGCCTACCTTGGTCCGGAACCATTCCACATCCTCTGCTGTCAGGGATATGTTCGGATACAGTCTCGACATCGTCGAAACGAGTATGCCATTCTTCGAAAGATTATGGTTCAAAATAATGTCCATCGACATAATCTCAAAATCATAGTCCGAAGGACTTGTTAGTACCGAAGAGCAGCAATGATAGGCTGAACATGCTGGCGGACCTTGAATGACGAGTGGAAGCCCTATAGCATCCGCTTCCTGCTGGATAATCTGCTGCATCTCACACATCTTTTCATTCATTTCCGTCATTGCCAGCCCTTGATTGCGACTCAATATTTCCAGTGTTGTTTTGACAGCCGCCGTTCCAAGCGGGTACCCGTTGAAAGTTCCAGCATGAATTACTTTTTTGTCGACCAGAAGCTGCATAATCTCCTTCTTGCCAACTAGTGCAGATACAGGTACGCCGCCTCCCGCAATTGCCTTCCCAAGTGTTGTCAGGTCAGGACGTACATCGAATTGCTCCTGAGCGCCGCCTAATCCCATACGAAGTCCGGTTATTATCTCATCGAAAATAAGTACAACCTCATATTCATCACATAATGCCCGCATTTTCTTCAGATAACCCTGTGCGGGCATGACGCTTCCCCCATTCACGCATACCGGCTCCGTGATGACAGCAGCAATTTCATGGCCTTTCTTCCGCAGCAGTTCTTCTAGTGCCGCTTCATCATTCCATGGCAGCAAGTAGGATTGGCTCTCAAGCGAGTTCGCTGCGCGGCCTTCTGTTCCTTTGAGGTCTCCTCTGAAATCGGAAGGGATTGGCTCCCCGCTGCGCGGCGCTCTCCCACCCATAATGTTGTCTGCATTGCCATGATAGTGGCCTTCAAATCGGACGAAGCGGTTTTTGCCTGTCCATGCCCTAGCTAGCCGTAATGCATTCTGTACGATTTCCGTACCTGACAAGCCAAAACGGATCATCTCAGCCGAAGGGATATACTTCGCAATCAACTCAAGCGCTTCTGCATCCATATCACAGTGGCTAACCGAGAGAACCCGATCAATTGTCTCCTTCAGGCCCTCATTGTATTCTCGATTCCCATGGCCAACGATCAGCGCACCGAATCTGGCATATAGATCAAGATACTCGTTGCCGTTCATGTCCCATACCCGACTGCCTTCGGCTTTGACGAAGTGAATTGGGGTTTCCTCCCACGGAAGATGGAAATTATAATGCACGCCTCCGGGCAGCAGTTCTTTCACTCTCCGGTTGTAAAGGTCCATTGTGTTCTGTCGCGTAATCAATTGCGCTATCCCTCCTTTATTGACTCTACTATCCAACGAAGCTACCACACCCATCATTCAGTAGATTCCTTCTTGGCATCTTGTATCAGATAGGATCGCTGCAATACGATATCAATATCCGGTCAAGCGTGAATAAGTAATTGAGACAGTTGTTCCCGATCCGCCTGATCATCAAATGATAAAGATTGAGGAAGCCTCGTATTTTCCCGAATCAAATTACGGGTGATTTGATTCGGTCCAATATCCACAAATAAGCCAGCTCCTGCTTCATGCAGCGCTTCGAGCACTTGATTCCAATACACCGGTGTAACCAACTGATGGGCAAGAATCGACGCTAAGTTGTCTGCGGGCCCGATAGGTTTACCTGTCACTGTCGACCATACATTGAATTTGGTAGGGCTGAATGACACGCGCTGCAAACAAGCTTCGAATTCAGGCTTCAAATAGTCCATTAATGCACTATGGTAGGGCGCATCTGCCTTCATAGGCATCATGCGGAATGGAATAAATTCTCCCCCCGCCTCGACCACATCATCCTCTACCTTCAGAAGTGCCGTCTGATGCCCTGCAATGATGAACTGACTGGGAGAATTGTAACCGGAAATTGTGACATAATCATGTGAACGAACGCTCTCGATGATATCTGTAAGCGTGTCTACATCTATATCTACAACGATTCCCGCTCTCCCCTTCTTCTCTTGCAGCGCGCGATGCATCAGTCTTCCTCTTTCTCTTGCCAAACGGACACCGTCCGAGAAGGGTAAGGCTCCTGCCGCAATGAGCGCCGAAAGCTCTCCAAGACTATGCCCTACAGCTCCGAATGGTACAAGTCCGATCTGTTTCTCCCACACTCGATACAGTGCATAACTTGCGGTCACGACAGTGGGCTGTGCAATTTCGGAAAGTGACAGCTCTTCCAAGCTTCCATTCAACAGAAGGTCTTGTAAATCCAAGTTCAATACATCACTCGCCTCTTCAAATACCTCCTGCACGATCGGGAACTCCTCCATCAATGAGCGGCACATCCCGCTGTATTGACTGCCTTGTCCAGGAAATGCTGCGGCAAGCTTCATATCGAGTAACCTCGCTTGAAATAATGCCGTAGACCGTAATACGAAATCATTTCTTGCTGCATCTGGGAGGATCCCTCGATAATCTCCAACACCTTCGCTTCCCGGTACAACCGCTCTACCGGATATTGATTACTGAAGCCATTGGCCCCATGTACTTGCAGAGCATCGCTTGCGACCTCCACCGCTACCTTGGATGCAAAATACTTCGCAATAGTCGTTTCAATCGTGGCCTCGTCTTCCTTCGCAAGCCGCATTTCTCCTGCTCGCAAACATAATGCTCTTGCAGCGTGTACCTTCGTTACCGCATCTGCGATCATCCCGCGAATTAGTTGGAAGCTGCTCAGCTTCTGATCGAACTGCGAGCGGGTTCGGGAATAGGACACCATTGCATCCACGCCTTCTTGCGCAATGCCAACACCAGCCCACGCGATACTGTATCGGCCGTTATCCAGTGCCGTCGAGACCACATATTCGAAGCCGAAGTTAAGCTTCCCTATTACATGTGATTTCGGCACCTTAACATCTCGCAGATGAATCTCAGCCAGATGGGTTGAACGTGATGCCATTAGTCCTTCAATTGCTTTTGTTTCAACACCCTCATAAGCTCTCTCCACGAGAAATACGGAGCTCTTCCCCTGATTCGCTGCAACAATAAAGAATACATCCGCGATATCTCCAAACGTAATCCACTTTTTCACACCATTAATCACGTAATAATCGTCTTCCTCATGCCATGATGTCTTAATATTCTTGGCATCTGACCCAACGTCCGGTTCGGTTAATCCGAAGCATGCAATCTGTTCTCCTCGTGCCAGCCGTGGCAGCCAGGTTTCTTTCTGCTCCTTCGTCCCGAAGCGAAGCAATGTCTCTGACACTAGTGAGGTATGAACGGTTATCAAGCTACGTGCTGCTACAGAAGCCTTCCCGAACGCTTCTGTAAACATGCCATAATGGATCGGATCGAGGCCAAGCCCGCCATAGGAGACAGGTAAAGATGCCGCCAGATAGCCTTTCTGCGCCATTTTGTCAATCAGCTCACGCGGCATTGTACCCTCATCTTCCATTTTTCGCACAAGTGGACGCACTTCTTTATCAACAAATGTACAAGCCTCCTCCACAATCGCTGCCTGTGAATTTGCTAGTGTTGGTTCCATTTCTTGAATGTTCTTCATAGCGACACCTTTTCTTCTACGCATTCACTCAAATGCCCAGCGAATTCCGAAATTGTCTTGAATTCAAACAATGCCACCGGATTAATATTGATTTCCAGTTTCCTGCGGAGTCGGTTCACAATTTTGAGAGCTTGAACGGAGGACACGCCGATCTTCATGAAGTTCATATCCTCATCAATCTCTTCTGGTTCCTCATTAAGAATCGTTGCAATTTCTGCTTTCATAAAGCCCACGATTTCTTCCTTGTTCATCTTCACTTCTCCTCTCTACTATTCTCGAATCCAATGGGAAGTCTGCTCGAACGGATATGCTGGCAAAGGAACGAGCATGCCAGATCCGTCGGGATGCAATGACGACCAGTCTATATCAGCACCTGATACGTACAGTTGCCCCACAGTATGAAGCACTGTATCTTCAAGCGAATCAGAGGCGCTCGACTCGATCAGAATGTGCTCAGCTTTGCTGTTCTGCTTATGCGACAACACCTTGTATGCTTCTTCCTTAGTCATGCACACGCCGAGCAGGATATCCGCTCTCGATTGCAGCTGACCCGCATCCTCATGAGCAAGGCACTTCTTATCCTCGCCTTCTTCACGAATGCTCTTCGATTCGCTCCTGAATGTGTCTAAGGCTGTTTTGATATCCATTCGTTCTTGCAGCAGATCAGCAAGGATCTGGCCAGAACCGAGCCCTCTTATTTCGATTATCGAAACTCCGCTTTGCAGGATTCGCTGTACAAGCGAGTACCAATAAAAGAATACCGTTAACTGTACGCGCTCCTTCATTTCCGGCTCAGAAACCCCATATTGGCTCGCACCACATTCGAGTACATCCAAATGGTCGATTGTGAATTGTTCAAAGGCAGCATCTTGAGTTAAGAGATTATCCGCCAGCGGTTGGCTCGCAATATCACCGATAACTAACGCTACTTTTGCGGCGCGGTTTTTTAAGAAACGACCTCTATTTGCCGTTTGTAATACCTCTGCCTTCAATGAATTGGAAAGGATGCAAGCAGCTCGATAGCTGTAATGCTTGCGATAACGATTCCGTGTAAAGCATAGATGATTGATATTTATGGATGGGTTGAGTTCCAGAAATTCCTGTGTCTGACGAATAACCCGCTCCAGTGCTTGCTCAGATTTAGCTGACAGGGTGAGCAAATGTTTACGCGGACGAACCGCGGATCTTGTGGTTGCTGCGGATGCTGCAGTCACCTCAGATGCTTCGGACATTTCGGACGTTTCGGATGTCTTGGATGTCACGGCTGCCTTGGTAGCTTCGCTCGCAGTGGAGAGTGCCTCTCCCCCATTCCATTCTTCGAGCACCACATGCACATTCGTTCCCCCTAATCCGAACGAGCTTATCCCTGCCTTACGGGTGTTATTCTCATCAACTGACCATTCTTCAACATCCTGTACAATGAAGAACGGTGATTTCTCCATTTCAAGAGCTGGATTGCGTGTGCCCATATGCAGACTTGGAACCAGCTTTTTGTGATAGAGAGACAACAGCACTTTCACAAGTCCGGCCCCGCCTGCAGCAGGCAGCAAATGTCCGATATTGGTCTTTACAGAGCCCAATCCAATCTTGCCATCAGTTCGTCTCTTTCCTTCCGTAAAGAGCTTGGTTAGCGCGTTCACCTCAATCGGATCGCCGATTCTCGTGCCTGAACCGTGTGCTTCCACATAGCCGACTTCACCCGGTGACAGATTCGCATCAATGTACGCTTCGGACAGAACTTGATATTGCCCGCCCGGATTTGGCGCCATGATGCCAAGCGAATATCCATCGTTATTGACGGCGCTCCCGCGGATAATGCCATATATCTGCTTGTTGTCCTGAACTGCTTGGGTAAGAGGCTCCAAGTACACTACTACTACCCCTTCGCCTAACACGGAACCATCAGCTTCAATATCGAACGTCTTTGTACAACGAGTCGAGGAGACAATTCCCGCCTTTCGCGACAATTGATGGACGATTGGCGTAGCCAATAGATTAGCGGCGCCTACAATCGCTCCTGATATGCTGTTCTGTCTAATCGCTGCAACTGCTTGATGAAGCGCCACTAGGAAGGATGAACATGCCGTATCGATTACAAGCGCCGGCCCTGTAAAGTTGAGCTTATGTGCAATCAGAGCCGATACCATATTGTGCATATTCCCTACCATCGTATTTGGATGGATACGATCAACGCCATGCTTGTCCATATAATTCATAACAAGCTGGTAGTACGTATTGATGTTAATGCCGGTATATACACCGATGTTGCGTTTCTCATCCAGCCCCGGCATCGCACCGGCATCTTCAAGTGCCTCATAGGCAATCTCCAGCATCAGCCGCTGCTGCGGATCCATGAATGCAGCTTCCTCATCGGAAATCTCGAAAAAGTCATTGTCAAAACAGTCGATATTCGCAATTTCACCAAGCCAGTCATCCCACTCTGGTTTTCCCGCCAATTGCCTGCGTTTCTCACTTACCTTGGCAATGCTGTCTTTCTTCGCGCATAGATTCTCCCAGTATTGCTGAGGCGTACTTGCGCCCGGCACACGCAGCGCAATTCCAGTAATGGCAACAGCATTATGTAAGTCTAATTTGTTGTCAGCATCCCATGCCGATGCAGGAATCTCACGTGCTTGAGGCATCGTTTGCAAATAATCTGCCATTTGCTTAATGGTCTTACAGATGACAAATAGCTCAAATCCAATTTCTATGCCAAAGTGCTTCTCGATGCGGTCTAAGAACTGAAAACGTTGAATCGAGCTTCCGCCCAATGCCAGGAAAGAATCATCTGTAGATATACGTGTTTCCTGGATGCCCAGTACTTCTGCCCAGCTCCGGCGAAGGAAGGATTCAAGTTCATTTTGAGGAGAGTGAATCACCCGCTCCTGAATATAACGCTGTTCTAATCCCGCATGAATTTCTTGAAGCGCCTCGTCATACTCCCCAGCTTCATAGTTCTTGCGCAGCTCGAAGCGTTGGAGTTTGCCGCTCGTTGTCTTCGGAATCGTACGAACCGGAATGACGTGAGTAACCTCAATGCCGAGAGATTCTCGCATATGAGTGATGATTTGGTGGCGAAGATCGAGCAGCTTCTCTACACCCGATTTGTGCTTCACGAAGGCAAGCAGTTCTTCCTGCTGTGCAGCGCCGTTAAACAAACCTACGAACGCGATGTTGCCGCGCGGAATCGCACCTTGCTCATACAACACTTCCTCCAAATCATGAGCGAAGTAATTTTGCCCGCGGATGAAAATAATGTCCTTCATTCTCCCGCTTACCACAAGCGAGCCTTCCGCTATGAAGCCTAAATCGCCGGTATGCAGCCATCCGTCAACGAACAAACTCTCGGTTAAGTCGTCACGATTGTAATAACCGGAGGTGACGGAACCACCTTGAATCTGAATTTCTCCTACAACATACTCGTCAACTGTACTCCCGTGCTCATCCGCAATTCGGATACTGATCTCAGGGAGTGGAGTTCCCTCATGAACGAATGGAAGGCGATCTCGTTCATCGGTTTCGTGAACAGGAACAGCAAGCTGTGCATGTATCAATTTAGATCGGGATATGTATTCTACCTTCGGAACTTCATCCATTCGCCAAATGCTGACGCCAACTGTTGCTTCTGCCATGCCGTAAGCAGGCAGCATCATTTCAGGCTTGTACCCACATGGTTCAAATTTCTTAGCAAAGCTGTTTACCACATGGA
Organism: Paenibacillus sp. cl6col; assembly: GCF_900102125.1. Taxonomy (NCBI): domain Bacteria; kingdom Bacillati; phylum Bacillota; class Bacilli; order Caryophanales; family Paenibacillaceae; genus Paenibacillus; species Paenibacillus sp. cl6col. The sequence goes on along the minus strand of NZ_FNAZ01000009.1, from coordinate 55,816 downwards.
TTGATATGGGCTCAGCTCCATTCAGTGCAAACCGCAAAGAAGACAAATCAAGTGAGGCAAGCTTCTCGTCCGCAACCTTCTGTACCATCCAATCAAATCCGAAGTTTGTTGAACCGAACCAGGTAGCCCGATGCTCAGACATTTTGCGCAAGAACAGGTAGGGTGATCGGACAAACGTATACGGTGAGAAAATGACAATATTGCTTCCGCTCACAATAGGAGTAATATGCTGAACGAACAGACCCATATCATGCGTATGCGGCAGCCACGTAAATACGGTATCCGACTCTTTCGTCTCGAATCGTTCTGCCATGGCGAGCGCATTAATCAAAATGTTGCGGCTGCTCAGCTTCACTCCCTTCGGAATACCTGTACTGCCCGAAGAAAATTGGAGAAACGCTAGCTCATCCGGCTGTGCATCATATGGCTCCCCTACGCCTTCGGTTTCCAGTTCCTGCGTGGAGAAAAAGCAGATTTCCTCATAGTAGGAACTCTGTTGAAGCGATTCATAATACTTGCGATTGTGCTCCTCCATAATAATGATTGGCTTTTGGAGCACCTCCCAAATTCTCGTCAGCTTAAGCAATCCGGCAGACAGCGGCTTCCATGAGGTAGGCTGACTGACCGGGGCTGCAACTATGCCGCCCAAAATACATGCCCAGAATGTACAGTAGAAATCTTTAGACTGATCAATTTCCAAAATGATTACTTCGCCTGGCCGTATCCCTTTTCGGTACAGCATGCTCAAGTATTGCCGGGCATTCTTCACGAGTTCCGGATAACGGAGAAATTCCTCATTTCCAGAAGCGTCTACGAAGGTGAGGCCCTTCTGCGGATATTGATTTGCGACATACTGAATCATTTCGGCTAAAGTGTTATAACCTGCTGGGAGTGTAAGAGATTTGCCATGTAGAATTGCCTTCTTAGACATGTTGAACCTCCTTATATGGATGACGCAAGAAGTAGTGGCTTGCTGAACAGGATGTACAGCATTCAGCAAGCCGTCACCAAGAAGAGTTGCCGTGATTGAATTCAGAAGCCAAGTTAGTGCACGAGGGTGTATTGACCATGGAGATATGAACGAATAAATGCTTGGATAACGTCTGCGTTGAGACCGAGCGGGCTTTCCAAGTGAATACGCAGTTGTTCTTTATCGTAGTTGACGGAAATGGATAGCTGAGCTGGAGCACTGGCTTCCTGTTCAATGGATGAGTTCCGGAAAGCATCAATCTCCTCTTGTGATGCATAGCCTTGGAAATTATAGAGTACAAGAGCTTGTGGCTGCCCGCCGCTGCGATAAGATGCATCCAGCAGACTCGCAAGTTCGACATATTCCCCTGATAGCTGCTTATGGTACAGCAGTGACAAGAAGTTAATCGAATGTCGTCTGCAATGCTGCATCACATCTTGTAAACTAGCTGCCGGTTGTCCTTCGTGCAAAAGCACGGGGATAATATCTAGAAATTCTCCTACGCTGTTGTAGAAATCCTGATTCTGATAGCTTCTTCCATAATGGATCATCGCGAGCGGAACGTCGGTTATTCCTGTATAGGAACGCAGTAAGGCGCCAACCAAGTCAAACGAATACTGCCATGGGTCTGCTATGTTCGTCAATGCAATCGGGATGGACAGCTCAAGCTCCGTAACATCTCGGTTCGGAACGTAGAGCAGACTGTCCATGATAGAGCTGTTCTGCTCTTTCCATACTCGCAGCTCATGGTATTCGATGATATCCTGTTCCGTGATACCTACTGGCCCCTTGGACAGCAGTGTTACATAATCTGCATACGGCTGAATAGGCTCGTCGTCCCTGCCTGCTATCCCCTGTTCAAATTGACGACGCACAACTTCTGCACTCATTCCATCAAAAGCAATATGGTCGAATCCCCATAGAATCTGATGGGTATTATCTGATACGCGCAGACAGCACAATCTCCAAGGCAAATGTCCCGCTATATAGGGTTCTGACAAAATAACGCCAGTAAAGCCGTCCACAAGACGTTGTTTTGTCGTCTCGCGATACGTCCGCAGATCGATATACGGAATGTGCTGAGCGATGAATGCAGAGAGAGCGGTACTATCATACTCACTCCAAGCAGGCTCATCCTCCCCTTCCATTACGCTATGAAGCAGCTGATTGCGCTGAATAATTGTGACTAGCAAGTTGCGAAGGAACTTCTCGTCCACATCGTGAATAGAAGTAACAAATCCGCTGACTTGAGCCCCGAATGCTCCGTGTGCGAGTTGGACAGGCGACAATGGGAAACGGCCAACTCGATCCGCTGAAGCCATCATTGTGGAAATGAGAGAGCATGAGGCACGTACATGCTGCACAAGCAACAGGATCTGCTGCTCAGAAAGCTCGGCCGCTGCTCCCTCTCTCCATGGGTCGTCGTGCTTATGGAGAAGTGAGGCCGAACGAGAGCTGCTCAATCCACGAAGCGCAGCCAACTGCTCGACTGTCGGATACATGAAGATCTCATTCACCTTCAATTGAAGCCCAGCTTGCAGCAGAGCCTGAACAAGTGCGATAGCCTTAATGGAATGCCCCCCATGCTCGAAGAAATCGTCTGTAATACCGAGTCTCTCCTGATCCAGCACTTCTTGCATGCAGCGCAGAATCGTCCGTTCGACCTCGGTTCTCGGAGCCGCATATGTCGACTGACCCTGCTCATTCTCACTGATGTTCTTCAGGGCCTGACGATCGATCTTTCCATTTATATTGAGAGGCATTCTTTCAAGCTTGATCAGACGAGCAGGAATCATATAGGCTGGAAGCTGTTCGCGCAGCAGTGCTTTCATCTGCTCTTGATTCCATCCCTGTCCATGCGCACGGTCTGCCTGCTCAACGGTATAATAAGCGACCATGTACATGCTGCCGGTTCGATCTGTTCTCGGTAATACAACTGCCTCCTTCACGCCGCTGATGAGCTTAATATGATTTTCGACCTCTCCAAGCTCAATCCGGAAGCCTCTGATTTTGACTTGGAAATCAAGTCGACCAATGAAGCCAATCTCCCCTGTAGGAAGCCTCCATACCAAGTCCCCAGTTCGGTACAGCTTGCCCGTTTTGTCGAATGGATCGTTCACGAATCGCTGTGCGGTCAGTTCATCCCGGTTTAAGTATCCTTTGCTTACGCCCGCTCCGCCGATATACAGCTCGCCAGGTACATATGGAGGCACTAATTGCCCTTGCTGATCCAAGATGTACAGCTTGGTCTGGGAGAGCGGATATCCGATTGGAATGCTGTGCACGTGCTCGTCCGTATGTCCGATTGGATAGTAGGCAGCAAATACCGTCGTCTCCGTTGGCCCGTACCCATTGATCAATGTATCCGGCCCTAGGTACTCTACCGCTTTGCGTGCATGCGGTATCGAAATGGCTTCCCCGCCAATCAGCAATTTCCGGACATGCTTCAGTGCGGTTACATCCCAATCCACCAGCATATTGAACAATGCTGACGTGATGAAGAAGGCCGTGATTCGCTCCTGCTCAATGAACTTGGCCAACTGCGCAATTTCGATTGCCGAGTCCTTCGAGATGATGACTAAACAAGCACCATTCAGAATCGCTCCAAAAATATCGAATACCGAACCGTCAAATGCGTAATTGGACATTTGAAGCATCCTGTCACTGTGCAGTATCGTCACGTAATTCGTGTTCTTCACAACACGGGCTACATTACGGTGACTAACAAGTACTCCTTTCGGTGTCCCAGTCGATCCTGACGTATACATGATATATGCTGTATCGTCTGCATCTCCGATATTAGAACCGATATAGGTTGTCCATGATGGTGACTCGTGAGATGCATCGTCATTTTCCGCTGACCGATCTTCCTCACGATCCAGCAACAGTCGAGGGAGTGACTCGTCAAGGATGGATTGCAGCGCTGAATCTGTGAGGATGAGAGAAGCACCGCTATCCTCCAGCATGAAGGCGATCCGAGACTGCGGATAATCTGGGTCGATCGGCACATAGGCGCAGCCCAGCTTCAAAATAGCTAGAATGCTCACAATCTGCAGCGGCCCTCGATCGAGCAATATTGCTATATGATCTCCCTGTTGAACATGCTCGTCTGCGAGGCGTGTGGCGAGCCTGTTCGCTCGGCTATTCAACTCTGCATATGTCAGTTCTTCATCATTCCACACAATTGCAGGGCGCTGCCCATACAGCTCCACCTGTTCTTCAAACAACTGTGCAAGCGTTGGATGGTCTGCTTCCAGCGTAACTGCTGGATTCAACTCGTGCAGAAGCCACTCTCTCTCCTGTGGTGTTACAAGCGTAAGCTCACTCAGCCTACGAGTTGTATCTTCAGTCAGTTGCGTAAGCATGTGGAGCAATCGCGTTCCATAAGATTCGATTCGATGTCTGGTGAACAAACTCGTATTGTATTCCAAGGAAGCCACATAGCGATTGTTCCGTTTCTCGATTGTCCAAGTGAGGTCGAACTTCGAATCCTTGTTCATCATTGGCCTAGGAGTTAGTAATAATCCGTCTAGTTCCAATTCCTCCGTGCCCATCGTAATGTAATTGATAACGACATCAAACAGCGGATTTCTTGCGATGTTCTTCTCGATATGAAGCTCCTCAAGTAGCATCTCGAACTGGCAATCTTGATTTTCATAGGCCTTCAGCATCTTCTCTTTCATGTATTGCAGGTACTCGTCCACGCTCAGGCTTTCATCAATTTGTGAACGGATTGCCAATGTATTGACGAACATTCCTACGATCGGCTCGAGATCGGCATGGCGTCTACCTGCAATTCCTGTACCCACAATAAGATCCTGTTGGCCCGTAAGCTTCCATAGCGAAAGCTTCAAGACAGCCATGAGAATCATATACGGGGTCAATCCTCGCTCAGATGCCAACTGTTCCAGCCGCCCACTGAGTGCTTCACCAAATTCGAATTCCACTTCATCGCCCGAGAAGGTAAGCACAGGCGGTCTTATGTAATCTGTCATCATATTGAGCGTCGGAATCTCGCCTGCAAATTCTTCTTTCCAATATTGAAGCTGTGTACCAAATGCTTCGCTCTTGAAGAATTCATTTTGCCAAGCAGCAAAATCCTTATATTGCAGGGACAGTGGCGTTAGTGTCTTGCCGGCATACAGTGCTTGCATCTCTTCTAGTAAAATCGCTATCGAATACTGATCCGATATAATATGGTGCATATCGATGAGCAGAATGTGCTTCTCTTCGTGTATGGTCGTCCATCTTACGCGGAGCAGCGGCGCTTGCGCCAAATCAAACGGCCGAATGAAAGACTTGATTTCAGCTTCCACGTCTTCCTCTGTTGTAGTGTTGAATTCAACGACGGAAGGCACCTCGTCCTCAATGATTTGGACTACTTCTCCATTCACGATCTGGAACCGAGTGCGCAGCGATTCATGTCTTTGCACAATTTCATCAATGATTGACTTGCATCTTACCTTGTCAAGCTGCCCTTCCACCACATATACGGAGGCCAAATTGTAAGGAACCGCATCGCCAACCAGCTCATGTACGGCATACATGCGCTTCTGCGCAGATGAGACTTCATAATAAGGCTTGTTCGCAACAGACTGAATCGCCATGAATTCCTGCTCGTCAGCGCGGTTTGTCCATATCCAATCCACCATCTGGTCAAATACGGCATTATCGAATATTTCCGTCAATGACATATCCAGCTTAAATGCTTGTTGCATGTTGGCGGACAAGGAAATGGCCTTCAACGAATGACCGCCGATGACGAAGAAATCATCCTCAGCCTTTACCTCGCCGCAGCCGAGAAGCTCCTGCCATAATTCTGCTAATTGCTCACTGATGGTATCCCGACTCCTAATACTGGATGACTGACCAATCTCGATCTGCTGAGCTTGCGACAGGGTTTGGACACATGAACCTTCTTCCTTACGCTTCAGCTCAAATGCATTAAGAATCACATCATGCTCATGATACGTCGCATCGAACACATAGGTCGGCAGCGGGATACGCTGTCTTCTGCTCTCCGGATGCAGCATCGACCAATCGATCTCGAAGCCTTCACACCACAGCTGGGCAAGCAAGTGTTGGAATTCTATCCAGCTAGATGCTCCATTCCCACCAGCTTGCAGCCTATGAACCGGCGGCGAATCCTGCGCCTCCGTTCGATGTGAATGTTGGGATGCGGCAGACGCGTAATCCGAACATTCGCAACCGATCGCAACGACACTTACACTGATTTCTTCAATAGTGCTGCTATTGTGGCTGACATCAATGAGCGGAATTCGGGATGTATGGAGTGGATAATGCAACAGTTTCTTTCTTACCGCCTCTGACCCGGCACCATTCACTACAGCCTCTAGCGCCCCTTTTTCCAAACCTTGCAGCCATTTCCCGCTTGTTTGTACCCATTCAACCGCGTGCTCCAAGGCCAATACACCAGCAACCGTTAAGGCACACACCTCACCAATGCCTTGACCGAATAGTCCATCTGGCAGGACACCAACATCGATCAAACTCATTGCTATCCCGTAACTGACAGTAAACCATTCCAATGCAGGGTCATCTTGCAACTGATGGAAGGCATCCCTCTTATCGAGTTTCGTGCATGCAATCACATGTTCCACATGGCGGTTGAATGTTGCCGCTAGCGGATGTAGATTTCGCTCCTTAGATGTATGCCAATCGCGACCTAATTCGCGATAAGCCCCCGCTTCCGCTGCAATATAAAAGTGAGCGGTCGGTCTGCCGTCCTGAATACGCAATCCAGATTGTTGAAGGAATTGCTGCATTTCCTTCGTCTCATATGGTAAACCTCCATCTAAGAGGAGCGCCTTGCGGTATTCGAACGGCTTGCGCCCCATTTGCAATGTCCAAGCGGCATCCGAGATATGGACTTCTGGATGGCTGTGCAAGTACTCCAACACAGCCTCACTAGTATGGGTCAGTGCCGATTGACTCCTAGCCGAGAACAAGAGCAAATTGACAGGTTCCGATGTCTGGACTCGGCTTATTTCTGGCGGCTGCTCCAGCACGACGTGCACATTCGTTCCACCGATGCCGAAGGAGCTTACACCAGCCCGCAAGATTTGACTCCGATCCGTCCGATATTCAGCCTGTGTATTCACATAAAATGGACTGTTCGCGAAATCAATTGCAGGATTCGGCTTCGTAAAATGAAGTAAAGGCGGAATCGTTCGATGGTACAGGGACAGAACGGTCTTGATGAAGCCTGCCACCCCTGCCGCAGAATCGAGATGCCCGATATTCGCCTTTACAGAACCGATGGCGCAATAGCCTGTCTTCTTCGTATCCCATGCTTGCTTCAGGGCTTCGATCTCGATCGGGTCTCCCAATTTCGTTCCTGTCCCGTGTGCCTCAACATAGTGGATATCCTCAGCCGATACGCCAGCCTGTCTAAGAGCAGATTGAATGACCTGGGCTTGACCGCTCACACTAGGAGCCGTGTACCCGATTTTCTCAAGGCCATCATTATTCATTGCCGATCCCTTTATGACACCGTAGATATGATCGCCATCTCTAAGGGCTGCGGCTAGAGGCTTGAGGAGTACAACCCCACATCCATTGCCAGATACGGTTCCCGATGAATCCTCTGCGAACGGCTTGCAGTGCCCGTCTTGGGAGAAGATCATGCCTTCATGCCATAAGTAGCCTTCCTTGCGCGGATAGGAGATGGACACTCCGCCGGCAATCGCCATATGCGACTCACCACGCTGCAGTGACTGTACCGCTTGATGAATCGCTACTAATGAAGTTGAGCAAGCGGTTTGCACATTGAAGCTAGGCCCTTTCAAATTGAGCTTGTATGACACACGGGTCGTCAGAAAATCTTTTTCATTCAAGGTAATCGCTTCGAATGCACGAAGCAGATCTTGTTGATGACCTAAGAATTGAATCATCCAAGGAAGATTGGAGCCACTTCCGGCAAACAGGCCAATTAACCCCTTGTATGCGGAAGGATTGTATCCCCCATTCTCCAGCACTTCCCATACGCATTCATGAAGCAGCCGAATTTGCGGATCCATCATGTTGGCTTCCTGATAGGGATAATCGAAAAATGCGGAGTCAAAATACTCGATGCCATCAAGATAACCTTTTGCTTTCACATATTTCGGATGAGACAGCAAGTCAGCATCCACACCAGCTTGCAGCAGTTCTTCGTCTGAGAACTCCACAACTGACTCTACGCCAGATACGATATTATCCCAAAATGCATCAATCGTAGGCGCTCCTGGGAATCGTCCCGCCATCCCTATCACTGCGATATCTGCTATCTCATGACTTTTAGCAGCAACTGGAGCAACTGGCATTGCAAGACCAATGTCCTGCAATTCTGAAGGAATGCCGATACTCTTGACTAATGATTCAACCGTTGGATATTGGAACAGCTGCATTAACGGAATGGAGCGCCCGATCAGGGAATTGATCCGATTATTGATCAGGATGAGTCCCAATGAGTTCCCGCCAACGTCGAAGAAATTATCCCGCACGCTAATGCGCTCGGTTCCGAGCACATCCTTCCAAATATCCAATATCGCCTTCTCCAATCCTGTTGAAGGCAATTTCGTTTGTCCCGTCATTTCCGATGACTCTTGTGGGAGCGGCAGTGCTTTTTTGTCAATCTTTCCATTTGGAAGCGTCGGCATCTCTTCTAGCTGACGAATAAAGCCAGGAATCATATAATGAGGCAGCTTCTCTCGCAACCACGGCTTGAGCCATATATGCGCTTCTCCGTCAACATCCGCTTCTTTTTTAACCGTGCAATATAATCCAAGCTGTTTGTTCCCGCGCTTATCGTCGTAAGCAGCAGCTACAGCCTGTCTAATATGTTCATGCTTCTGAACTACCTTCTCGATCTCATCAAGCTCCACCCGATATCCGCGTACTTTGATCTGCGAATCCAACCGCCCCATCAGTTCGATTTCGCCATTGACAAGCAATCGTCCACGATCCCCTGTGCGATAGAGGCGGCAGCCCGGAAGCTGTTCCGTTTCGAAAAATTTGCGCTTCGTTCCCTCCGGATTGTTCAAATATCCGCGTGCAAGTCCATGTCCCGCCAAGCATAATTCGCCGTATACCCCTACCGGCTGCAGCAGTCCAGAATCGCTGATGATATACGCCTGTGTGTTCGCAATCGGCTGTCCAATCGTAACCGACTTGGAAGCCGTCAATTCCTTCACAACCGACCAGATCGTTGTTTCTGTCGGGCCGTACATATTGAACAGCCTTGCTTTGGAACGGGTTTGCAAGTCTTTCAACAAGGCGTCAGGATAATTCTCCCCTCCGCTCAAAATACAGGCAAGCTGCTTCAGCGCAGGTGCAAAATCCGAATTCTCAACAAACGCCTTAATTCGCGATACCGTGCTTAACAGATGCGTAACCTTGTGCTCAACAATTTTCTCATTCGCCAGCATTGGATCCAACTGCTCATTTTCATTGGCAATATATACGGAATGGCCAGTGCACAGTGGGACAATCGACTCGAATGCGAAAATATCAAAGGATAACGTCGTTACACAAATGACACGATCCTCTTCGTGCTGGAACACACCTCTCTGTTGAATATCTTGAATGAAATTGAGGATAGAGCCTTGATTGATCATGACTCCTTTCGGCTTGCCTGTTGAACCTGAAGTAAAGATGACACAAGCTAAGTTGTTTTGATGAGTTCGTGATACAGGATTGCTGCAGTCTTCTGTATTGTGATTTCTGATAGAGTTTATGATCTCTCTGCAATCTACCATTTCCCCTGCAAACTCGATGCCCGCTTGATACTCTTGTGGACATAATAGAATATTCACATTGCTCTCTGTGAGCATGTACGTGATTCGTTCCTTCGGGAATGCTGGATCGATCGGAACATATGCTCCGCCTGCCTTCAGCACCGCCAGGAGTGACACGATTAAGTACTCATCCCGTCTTGGCATCACGCCAACCAGCGTATCCGCTGTAACACCTTGTTCAATCAAGTGGTGCGCGATCGCATTGGCTTGTTCATTCACTTCGCGGTACGTAAGCTGTCGTCCATCGGATACGATAAGCGCCGGTTTGTCTGGTTGTGTTCGTGCATGCTGTTCGAACAGCTCTACAATTACTAGGTTCTCGTCATATGGCAGCGCTGTATGATTCACATCAGTCACAATCCATAACTTTTCTTCTGGCGTCAAGAAATCGATCTGACCCAGACTGGTATTGATATCCGTTGTGATGCGCTGCAAAATGGCCTGAAAGTGTCCGATCATTCGCTGCACAGTTTCCTTGCGGAATAGTCCCGTCGCATATTCAAGAAATCCTTCTACTGTCTTCTCCTTTTTGTTTTCCTGACAGGTTAATACCAGATCATAAGCGGACGTTGTTGTCGGGAAAGCATATGGTGCAAACGAGATGCCATCGATTTCAAGATCATGAAACTCCATATTTTGAAAGTCGAAGCAGACATCAAACAGTGGATTGCGGTTGAATTCTCGTTGCAAGTGCAGACGGTCAACGAGTTCGTCAAATTGGCAGTCTTGGTTCGAAAATGCCTTCAGTGCGTTCTCCTTCACTTCATGCAGAAACTCCGAAAACGACTTCTGGCTCAACGGACGGTTCCGCATCGCAAGCATATTCACAAACATGCCGACGGTATCTTTCGTCTCTTCTTGCGTTCTTCCCGCTACAGGCGTACCGACGATAATATCCTCTTGTCCAGAATAACGGGCTAGCAGGACATACCATGCACTCAACATCATCATATACAGCGTCGTTCCCGTTTCTTGAGCCAGTTGAATGAGCTTCGCCGCGCAATCTTCTTCAATGTGGAAATAAATCCGGTCACCATGGAAGTCCTTTACAGACGGTCGTTCATAATCTGTCGGCAATTCCAGCACAGGCAGTTCACCGTCAAGCTGCTGGAGCCAGTATGCCCGCTGATCGTGAATTTCTTGTCCCGCAGACTGCTGCTCCGCTTGCCAGACTGCATAATCTTTGTACTGAAGAACCGGCTGCGTCAGCTCCCCGAAATACAACGCATTGAAGTCCCTCGTAATAATCTCCATGGATGTGCCATCCGCAATGCTGTGGTGCATGTCGAACAACAACAGCTGCTCGTCCGAGCCTGTACGGATGAGTTCGACTCGGAACAATGGCGCACTTCCTAAAGAGAATGGCTTAATAAACGAACGAATCAATGGCATGATATCCTCGTCATTGAAACGGTCTATTTCCCGATACGTAAAAGGAATATCTACGGAATCATGAATGATTTGAACGGCTTGATCGCCGATAATGTCAAAGGAAGTCCGCAAAGATTCGTGGCGCAACATGAGCTTTTCCAGTGTTTGTTCTACTCGGGTTCTGTCCAGCAGCCCTCTAATCTTCGTAGCAGATGGAAGGTTATAAGCAACGCTGCTTGGATCAAGCAGATGCAGTGCATACATCCGATTTTGAGCAGATGACAATGGATAATAATCTCTTTGTGCCGCAGGTGTGATTTGCACTTGCTGATAAAAGTGTGCTGAATTCTCATGCAAATGAGCGACCAATGCGCTCGGCGATGAATAGGTGAATAAATCAAAAATCTCCACCTTGATACCTGCATGCTGCTGAATCGCATGAGCCAAGCTAACCGCCTTCAAGGAGTCGCCGCCGAGCGAGAAGAAGTCTTGATCGCTTGCAATCGTGTCGAAACCGAATACAGATTTATATGCATCCAATACCGCCTGCTCTAGTTCACTCTGGTTACGAAGTGTCGCTGCCACTGTGAGACGATCCACATGATTCTGCGAATGCTGAGAATAAGGCGTTTGATGCACAGCAGCATTTGATCGTGGTAATGATGCTTGTGGAGCGCTATGTGCAATACCTATTGGGAAATGTCCTTTGTCAAACACATAGGTTGGCAGCGACACACGCTTGCGAACAGTATTGCCTCGCATGGCTTTCCAATCGAGATCGACACCTGCTCCCCATAGGAGTCCTAGCTTATGATGAATATATTCCACATCATCCAGCGCCTCTTGCGGATGGCGTATTAAGTTCATGAAATGTTGACCGGCAGCCTGGGATTCATGTTGTCTCGCAAATGTACTTAAGGTACGACCCGCCCCGACTTCGATGAATACATCGTGCTCCGACTTTAAGATTTGTGTCAGGCATTTGGCGAAGTTCACTGGTCGCAAAATATGCGCTGCCCAGTAGGACGGCCGATTCATTTCGCTCGGCGACACCCATTCTCCGCTCACATTCGAGACGATCGGAATACGAGGCTCGTTGAACCGATAGGCGGAGAGTCGCTTCTCAAATTCACGCGCAGCCTCCTCCATCATCGGCGTATGGAAGGCATGGGATGTTTTCACCCGAACTGCCTTCCAGCCGAGCTTCTCGCACTTCGCTTCGAATTGTGCAATCGCTTCTTCCCGCCCGCCAACGACGCAGCTATTTGTCGTATTTTCCAGCGCAATCCACACATTCGGAATCAGTTCCGGCTCTGCCATGCTTGCTGCCGCCATAACGGCAAGCATTACTCCTGGCTCCTGCTGCTGCATCAGACGTCCGCGCAAGCGAACAATCTCCACCGCGTCCTTCAGTTCGAATACACCTGCGACCGTAGCTGCGGCAAGTTCTCCAATACTGTGTCCAATCATTCCTGCTGGCTTCACGCCAAGCTCCAGCATCGTAAGCGCCAATGAGTAGCTTGTGGCAAACAGTGCAAATTGACTGTTCTCCGTCTGATTGATTCGTGAGCTATCGCCAACGCCGTATATCATATCCTCGAACATCAGCCGTTCGTCTTCAGTCAGGCATGACAGCACATGATCCATATGCCGCTTGAATATGCGGGATACTGCGCTTTGTTCAGCGGAACGGTACAAGGAACGACCCATTCCTTGGTACTGGCTCCCTTGTCCTGGAAACAGGAAGTATACCTGCCGCTTGGCTGGCTGCACCTCATGAACAGCAGCGTCTTGCAGCTGTTTCAGCAGAAGCTGTGGATCATCGGCGTAGCGGTTATTCACGACGAGCGCCTTACGGTAGGCAAATGGCTTCCTTCCTATCTGTAATGTCCATGCCGCATCGGTAACGTTAATGCTTGGGTAGTCTATCAAGTGCTGTACAACATTGTACGAGGTGTTGACAAGCGCCTCCTTGCTCTTGGCGGAGAACACAAGCAAATTCACCTGCTCCGGATCGCTGCTGTCCATCATGCTCGGAGCTTCCTCCAATACCATATGGGCGTTCGTACCGCCAACCCCGAACGAGTTGATGCCTGCTCGGCGCTTGCTGCCTGTACCGATGGTCATCCACTCCATTCCTTGTGCCTGCACGGTAAATGGCGTACTCGCAAAATCAATTTTGGGATTCGGTTCCCTATAGTTAACCGTTGGCGGGATATATTTGTGCTTCAAGCTAAGTGCGACCTTCGCCAAGCCGACCACTCCAGCAGCTGTATCGGTATGCCCTACGTTGCCTTTCACCGAGCCTAACGTACAAAATTGCTTCTTTTCAGATGCGAACGCCTTCGTTAAAGATTCCACCTCGATCGGATCGCCGAGCGCAGTGCCTGTTCCATGAGCCTCAACATAGGTTATCGTTTCTGGATCAATGCCTGCAACACGATACGCCTCCTGGATAACCTCAGCTTGTCCTTCCACACTTGGCGCCACAAAACCAATCTTCTGTCTTCCATCATTATTAATCGCGGAACCTTTAATGACCGCATAGATATGATCGCCATCCTCAATGGCATCGTCCAATCTCTTCAGCACGACTAATCCCATACCGTTCGAGAACATGGTTCCCTTCGCCTTGGCATCAAATGGCCGGCAGTGTCCATCCGGAGAAAACATCATGCCTTCCTCGTAATAATAGCCCCCCTCATTCGGCAGTTCGATCGTGATCCCACCAGCCACAGCAATATCGCATTCGCCAAGAATTAATGACTGACACGATAAGTGAGGGGTAACCAGCGTTGTCGAGCAGCCTGTAAGCGCTGAATAAACTGGCCCTTTAATATCCAGCTTATAAGCGATCCGAGTCGCCAAGAAGTGATTCGTGCTCAGTGTAAAAGCTTGATACTTGTCACTAAATCCACTTTCGCCGAACAGAACCTTTTGATACCATTCAAAATCATCAGACCCGCCAAGAAACAACCCAATCTTCGAGGTGTCAGATCCGGGATAATATCCGGCATCCTCTAATGCTTCCCATGTCCCTTGATAGAGAAGACGAAGCTGTGGCGACATCATCTGCACTTCACCTGGTGTATATTCGAAGAAGTTTGGATCGAACTCCTCAATGCCATCAATGCGTCCTTTTGCCTTCACATAATTCGGCGATTTCAGCATGTTGGGCTGAATGCCTAATTCGAGCAATTCTTCATCCTTATAGAAATGGATGCTCTCTACGCCGCCTTTTAGGTTATTCCAGAAATCATGAATATTGGAAGCACCGGGCGCGTGAATGGACATGCCGATGATCGCGATATCCGATCGTACGACTTTTCTGTCCCGTTGGAAAAATGATTTCCGATCGGTAATCGTCTCTTCCTCAGCTTGATTGAAATGATCAGCCAGCAATCGTACAGTTGGATATTGGAACAGCAGCGTGATTGGGAAATCCTGCGTCAATGCTTTTTTCAGCTTGTTGTGCATTTGGATTAAGGCTATGGAGTGACCGCCGATTTCAAAAAAACTATCATCCACACCGACATGGGTAATTCCAAGTACCTCTTGCCACACAGAGGCAATAAGAACCTCTAAATCGGTATTCGGTGCTGTGTCGCTTGATGAAGCTGCATCTAAATAGTCTTTGTCCGCGATCAGCGCATTCCGATTCACCTTCCCGCTCGTATTGAGAGGAAGCTCTCTTTTATGTACAAAGAAGGAAGGAATCATGTACGCTGGCAATTCCTTGGATAGGTGCTCCTTCAATTGAGCCACTGGAATCTCATCGTCAGAGAGATAATAGGCGCACAACGCAGCTGACTTGCCTGTCTCCTTCTTCACAACAACGATAGCCTGCGTAATTCCTTCCATCTTCGACAGCACATTCTCGATTTCTCCTGTCTCGAGCCGGACACCGCGCACCTTTTCCTGAAAGTCAATTCGTCCGAGAAACTCAATCGTTCCGCTTGGAAGCCAGCGGGCCAGATCCCCCGTGCGGTACATATTGTGGAAGTAATCCGGGTCGCTCCCTTCTTGATAGAACGGATTCGCGACAAACTTCTCCTTCGTCAGCTCATCCCGATTCAAATATCCCCTTGCCAACCCGACACCACTAAGACATAATTCACCTGCTATCCCAATCGGCTGTAATTGATCTTGCTTGCCTACGATGTACCAGCGCGTCTCATTGAGCGGCTCACCAATTGGAATCGAGCGTGTTGTATCGTCGCCCCTAATCGAATAATGGGAAGCCCATATCGTGCATTCCGTTGGACCATATACATTTTCAAGCTTAATATCCGTATGCAGCGAATTGAATTTATGCAAAATATCCGGCGTTACGGCCTCCCCTCCAATACATATCCACTTCAAGGAGGCTAGCTTTGACAGATTGTCCGCATTATCCAGCAGTTCCAAAAAGGCACGGAACATCGTAGGGACAAAATTGATATGAGTAACCTTATGCTTGTGTATCTCCTCCAAAATGATTTGTGGGTTTTTCTCTCCGTCTGGCTCCAATACGAGCAAGCTGCCTTCTCCCATAAACCAGCCAAACAATTCCGTTCCGGAAACATCGAACGTATGCGGTGTTTTGAGTAGGTACAGATCATGTTCTTCCACCGGAAAACGTCTTTCTAGATCAATCAATGTATTCACGACACTATGATTCTCGATCATGACGCCCTTCGGCTTGCCGGTTGAACCCGAAGTGTACATAATGTAGGCCAAGCTGTATGGATCCAGCTGTACTCCGGGCATCGAGTCATCCCCGCTGAAAATGTTCGGATCACTCAGGTCAATGAGACCTACTTCCCATTCTTCTTCGAATGGAAGATCTGACGTAGTGATGAGATAGGACACATTCGCATCTTCAAAAATAAATTGTTTTCTAGCTGACGGATACGTTGGATCTAGAGGCACGTATACACATCCCGCCTTAAGAACCGCTAATAAACTAATGACTAAGTTAGCTGATCGTTCCAGCTGAATGCCGATACAGGATGGAGTTCCTTGCGTTTTCTGAAGGATATTGCGAGCCAATTGATTAGCTTTTGCATGAACACTAGCATATGTCTCAACTTGGTCTTGGTCGATCAATGCCTTTCGTTCCGGATGCTTAGCGACCTTGGAGTGGAATAGTTCAATGATGGTACGAGGTTCGTATGTAAAATAGGAAGTTTGATTAAATTGTTGCAGGATAAGGCTTCGTTCTTGCTCCAACAGCAACTCCGCTTCTCCGATCTTGATGTCTGCCTGTCCGCTTACCAGTTCCAGCAGTTTCATGAAGCGAAGACCTAATAAATCAATCGTTTCATCTGCAAAAAGTTCTGGCTTGTATTGAAGTTTAATCAAATCTTTGTGAGGGGTATGTTGCAGGATAACCATTAGGCTGCCGGGAAATGTTACGCGATCTTGATCGAGGATTTCTGCCTTAAGTTCGTACTGATCGCTGTCTTCTACGATATCATATACGAAGCTAACATCGAAGATAGATGGAGTTCCCGGCAATGGGAGCAATTGATTATCTCGCATAATCAGATTGTTCGGATAACCGATATGCTTGTAGACTTCGATAAGCTCCTTCGACACTTGCTGCAGTGCTTCGGAGAAGCTCTGTTCATCCTTCAGCAGCAGACGCATTGGCAGCATATACACAAAGCAGCCTATCGATTCCTCGAAATCCATATCAGGACGATATGAAAATGGTGAGGAGAACACAACATCCTCTTGCTGCGTATAACGATTCAACAGTACACCGAATGCGGCCAATACAAACATAAAGGTCGTAACTTCCTGTTCCCTCGCCTGTGCATGAATCTGTTGCAATAGATCAGATGAGATCTCGATTCGTTTTTCCTTGCCGATGCCATGAACTTGATGTCGAATAAAGTCGTTCGGCAAGGCAAGAGGCTCTGCACCTATCATCTTATTCGCCCAATATTCTCTTTCTTTGTCGTACCCTCCCTGAGCAAGTTTTGTATTTTCTTGGCTCATGAAGTCGGTAAATCCCGTATTCGGCTTTATTTCAATTGGCTCTTTTCGTGCGAGCTTATGATCGTATTCCAAGAGCTTTTGCTTCAACACTTCGAGTGATAATCCGTCGGAGATGATATGGTGAATGCTAATGAGAAAAATATGCTTCTTGTCAGATAGCTTAATCAAGCTTGCGTGAAATAGCGGAGCTGCTGTGAGGTCAAATACTCGGCTTAATAACTCTTGCTCAACCTGAAGCTTTACCCGTTCTTCCTGAAGTTCAGTTTCTGCAGAGAAATCTAACTTTGTTAGTTGAACATTGATTCGGTCGTGGACTACGAGGAGAGGCATTTCATCACTGACATCAAGACTGCATCGCAAGGCTTCCTGCTCCTCAATGACTAGATTCAGAGCTTGCTCTAACCGAGCCTCGTCCACTCCTTCAAGCATGATGGAAGCTGTGATGTTATAAGAGAGCGGGTCGTCAATTTGGCAATCGAAGAATATTCCCTTCTGGACTTCTGTTAATTCTAGTCTGCGCGTTACCATAAGCTAGACCTCCTTAGTTGAAGACCCAGATACCGCCTGCCATGATCGACAGAACCGTAATGAACGTTTGGTACACGACATCCATGATCAGATTTCCAATACTGTCTGCATCTGCTTTCTTGTTCTTAATCATGACGTATGTATGAGACCACAAACCGCTTAACCCGTATATGTACATTGTGACAAGTACGCCTACCCAGAAGTTTCCGTGAAACCAAATCGCCATAATTCCCATCACCCCAAGACCAACTTGGGAAAACCCGTACTTGACTTGAAACGGCCCGCCTGGCCAGCCCAATTGAGTTGCGGTTCTGTCAGCAATCGCAATGTTGTAAATAAATCCAATGACACCCACTAAGCCAAATGTCACAACAAACTGATGCAGCAACAGCACATTCGCAATTTCGCTCGTATCAGCTGAAAAACCGTTGATCCAAAGCTGTACTACCGCTGAGACAATTCCCAATCCCCATAACAACAGAAACCACATAGTTACAAGCTCCTCTCAATTGATAGATTTGTTACCAAAGATAATAAAGTTGAAAGGTTAATTCTGTCAATAATATTATTTTTATACTAAACAATATCTGTCATCAATTATCCCAAATGGATTTAATCCAATATTCCTGAAATTTTGTTTCTTTTCTATCTATTGACTTCTCACTAATTCTGATCATTTTGACGAACCAGAGTTGTTCCTCAATTCGGTCTATTAATGCTGACCTTATCTCCCAAATCCTTGATATAGTGCGATTTACACGTGTATTCCCCTACGAAGAACATAAAAAAAGCACCCCTTCTTGCCTATCGAAACACGACAAATCACAGCCGTGTTTGGATAAAGAAAGAGCGCTTATATTTTGTTGTCATTATATTGTATTAATGTTATTCATCTCTTTTTTTATTTCTCGTCTACTGCATTGCTTTCCAATTCTTTAATCACTTTGGTTCGACCTGTAACAAACGATAAGAATGCGATGAGAATTCCAAACACAATAAACATAAAGCCAATGCCACGACCCGGTCCAATGCCAATAATGCTGCCAACTGATGTAGCGAGCAAACCGCCCTCCACCAAGAGCGGATTGAATACATGCTCGGCCAATACACCAGAAAGAACATAGGCAATCGGATATCCGAGCTGCGTAGCCACCGATATGAGGGACCATACCCGCCCTTGCACAGTATTGTCAATATTTTGCCGAATCAATACTTCCAAACTCGTCTGCACAAATGCTAGAGCAAAGAAAAAGAGAAATCCTGATACGACAATCACATATACATTCGTCGAAACGCCGATAAGCGAATAAAAGAGCCCAACAAAGACAAGACATACCGTCATTGTAGCGACATGCTTCTTAATTCCTCCAAAAATACTGATCAGCAAACTGCTGACTAGCAAGCCCGACGCACACACGGATAGAGAGATTCCGTACGTCTTCGGATCTGTAAAGTTCAACATCATCGGAGCAAGCAATGTCTGTAAAAATCCAATATAGAAGCACAATACAGAAGTAAGTGTAATGAGTACGACAATCCCTTTATTGGCGTTGATTGTCCGCATTCCTTCTTTCAGCTCATGCCAAAAACTTAGCTTGACCTGCTCTTCAACATGATGATTCTGGAGCTTAGCTTGCTCAGCAACTACCCGATTGCTTCTAACCCATACAACCAATAGCGCCGCGATGAAAAATGACAAAATATCAATGACTAATATGTACTTGATGTCCATAATCGTAATCAAGATACCAGCTAGAACTGGGGAGACTAGAAACTGAGAAGTGGAGGCAAGCTGCATCAAGCCGCTTGCTTGGGTGTATTTTTCTTCACTGACGAAGTCGGTAACAGAAGCTTTGTAGGCGGGATTATGCAAGGCACCGAATATCGAACTAATGGATGCCCCTACGTATATGTGCCATACCTCCAAGCTGCCCATCAGCACGAAGGCCAAAATGAATATGAGACCAAAGGCAGAGCCTGCATCACCTAAGATCATCATCAATCTGCGATCGAAGCGATCGGCGAGGACACCCCCGACCGGCTTTAGCAACAGAGATGGCATAAACGAACAAAATATGACCATGGCATAGCTGGTCGGGCTTTGTGTTTGCTGTAATACTAGGATGCCGAGCGTAAAGGCAGTCAGACCGCTGCCAATATTCGATATGAGCTGGCCGAACCAGACTAGAAGGAACTTGGAAAATAGTTTCTGTTGAAGCGTATCCATGTTCTACCCCTTTTCCTCAATTGGTTGCTATGAAATTGTACAAGCAATATAAAATTAACCAAAAATCCTCCTTCTATTATCTACTTCCGATCGAGTAACAGCATTAACTAATACTAACATTTTTATCCTTATCCAAGCCTGTTGTCAAGACGTAAATTGCTGTGCTATGTAAAGGTGATCCACAATTCCCCCATCGACAAATGGTGCCGACAAATAAGGTGAAATAACGACAAAATCACTCTTTCATCACCCAATAAAAAAGAACCGTTTGCGGCAGCCCAGATTATGGACGCAAAACGGTTCCTCCATTATATATATCTGTATACGATTTTCCTTAGTTCCTTGTTTATGAATCTATAAGCTTCCGCTTTAACAAATGGACATACCATTTCAACTCTGCATGATGATTGAACACACTGACCTTGTCCATCACCTCAAAATCCTTGCATTGATCCATTTCCGTTACTTTATTCTCGATCATCATATAGGCGAGATCTTCTTTGTTTTTATGTGAATACAGAGATGAGATAATGACACCATGTGGGGTTAGATAATTCGAGTAGTCCAGCAGCTTCTGCGGCGTATTGGGCACATAATGCAGCGATTCATTAAATACGATCACATCATATTTCTTTGCAGGTACATAATGATTAATGTCACCACAGTGGAACTGATTCAATGAGGATTTGGCCGATGCGACTTTAATGGCTTCTTGTGACAGATCAATCCCTGTATACCCTTGTTTCTCGCTGTCGAGAAGCATATCGAACAAGATGCCTGTCCCGCAGCCCATATCCAGAATCCCTTCTGTTCCAATAAATTTCCGAATGTAACCATACACCACCGAATATCGAGCATATTCCGTAATATCCGACAAATAATCCCACGCGTTCGACTTGTATTCCTCGTCCCATTGCTGCTGATTGCTTGCTAAGAAATCCGGAATTGTTACTTTTTCCATGTTGTTTCCTCCCACGCGTCAGATAGTTGATTGTTAACTTTTGTGTCGCATCATAGGTGTTGTTCGATAAGAAAAGCAAACAAATGGAGAGTATGTCTTGTTGAGTTTGATAGTCGTAGATATGCAGGGAAGTATTAATGAAGTTAAACAAATATAGTAGTCTTTCTTCATACTAGTATGCAATCCAGATCATGTCAATCTTATAGCGCTTTTACATTCATAAGAAAGCGGCCTGCGATGCAAACACAGATCCAAGTCGCCTCTAGATGTAAAGAACTCTTTACATGTTTACGTTTAACATATACACTATCGATGTAAAATTCTTTTGACATAAGGAGGTTTACAAGGATGAAGAACTTTTTTCGTCCGATGGATGAAATGGAATTCAGCATTAGTTTGCGGGCAATCAAGATTGCCTGGATCTATTCTGTATTGGTTTGTTTATTCGTATGATATATGATTTTGCAGTAACGGGTTCTGTGATCGGTTTTTGCTTTTTACCTGCTAATTACCCAAAATGCACTGTTCAGCATGGCACAAATTTATTTAAAATGGAAGCTTGGTAAATCCCCTCATTCTTAATTTTCTAGGTCGTATACTACTTCCCAGTACTGTCACTTCAGACTCATGAATGGCTGAGTCAGCTTACTCCAGCAACTTGGAAATGCTTGAATCTCTTCTATATAAATCAAACGTAAATGCTTGGACACGTTATGCACACATCCCTCAATTCATAATTCAAAGAATACGCATCACGTTGTAAGACAACGCCTCAGAAGGCTCACGGCTTGTGTATGTATCCAGCATCTTTAAGCAATCTCTCGCCGTGGGCCAAAAGAATACATGCTGATCCCAACATGCTCTGAATTGCTGTCTTCAAATTTTAGGCTGGATCCAGACTCTCCAAAATTCCCATATGAGAATTGATCGTCATGGTATATCCATCGCGACCGACATCTATGAATTCTGTTCGACGTTCTTCCGCCGAATGGAGAATCGATCCAATCTCTGGAATGTGGCGATCTCTATATGACTTTCAACTCTTTCATTCCATGTTCTTCATCCGGTTATCAAGCTGTTCCAGCACCATTGGCCATGCCTGCTCATGCTGATTCTTGGATGCCTCATCTGGAAATCCAGCATGCGTTAGGCGGAGCTTCGTTCCTTCTGCAGAGGGAAGCAATGTTACGGTAACGACAGTCTCAGCTCCCTTTGTCCCCCCACTTCCTGTCACCCATGTCAGTTCAACTAGCCTATCCTGTTCGAGGCGGAGAAATCTACCGTAATGCGGATGCCGCTGGGCCTCGTGCTTCGTGTTAGGGCGGTATACCGTTTCAAAATAAAAAACCGTATTCACCTCACCCATCATCATTACGGTTCCCGGTTCCGCGAACCAGCGATCGAACCATCGTGTCCATGCTTTGTATAGAACGGCTGGAGGAGTCTCCATCTCTCGTTCCACTGTGAGCTGATAAGGTCTTAATGAAAGATCAGGGATTGCAATCGGTTCTGTCATTGTGGAATCCATCCTTTCTTATTCCCGTGTTAGATACCCGCTTCATATATCTTCCCCATTTCATCCCTCATAGAACCCTTCCAGTACTTCATCTTAGCGCGATCCGATCCAACCCTATACCAGTCAACATTCGATTGTTCGCACTAAGCCGTGACTCAAATCCTCTGGGATCATCCACATTCTTTCTCTTTCTCTTGCAAACAATCTCCTGCAATAACATGCCTACTCTATAACTCTATGAACAGTAAAAAATATAGATAAAATTTAATATGATTGAATTTCACTCCCATGTATAATGAATCGTGAAACGACAATAATGCTAATATGCAAAGGAACCGTTAGTCTTCAGAACCAACAACTACTAAGGAGTGAAGCCAACTATGTCCATCCATCCATATCTCAACTTCAACGGCAACTGCCGTGAGGTAGTCGAGTACTACGCCGAAGTGTTCGGGCTAGACAAGCCTCATATTATGACATTTGGGGACACACCGTCAGATCCATCCCATCCTCTTCCCGAGGAGGCCAAACATTTGGTCATGCACGCAAGACTGAACATTCAAGGAACGATCGTGATGTTTTCTGATGTATTTCCGGGCATGCCATACCAAGCAGGCACTAATATCACTCTTTCTATTGTTGACACAGATGTCGATAAATTGACATCCATCTTCAACAAACTCAAGGAAGGTGGACAAGTTGGCATGGAGCTCCAAGAAACGTTTTGGAGCAAAGCCTACGGTAACTTGACGGATAAATTCGGTATTCAATGGCAAATCAATCACGATAATGGCGACTTTTCAAGTTAAATACAACCAACAAACACTACATGATAAAGGGATGTACGCCACTTCGATTACGAAGGATGGCTGCATCCTTCTTCCTTATTTATGAACCATAATGACCTTATCCCGTTCCAAAGTACAACCTGAAAGTTAATGCGGTTTAATTAATTTTTATAATGGCATGCGCAATCTAATTAAATTATTTCGTTCACACGTTGGTCACACTTTCAAGTATGATAAAAGCAAACAACAACTATAACATTTCAACAGCATTTTCTTCTATAATTCGACCACGAATACCTGTTCATGAATCCACTCGCTTGCTGGACAATGTCCACGATTCCTTCATTTTGGGACTAAGTATGTTGCTTTGTATATGAACTCTTCCGAGTTTATATAATAGAGTTGCTAGAAGCTGTATCCATAGCGTCATCTAGGAGCTCCACTCTTTTATTTTGACAACTTCATATGGAAAGGAGGCTGACTTTAAGTTTAAAGGGTTTAACATTTCATTTGAATTGTTTTCATGACATCCCATTATTCTTAGGAGGTTGATAGTGTGAATCAACTGCGTCTTTCCAACCCAATAACAACGAAGTTGCTTGTCGGTTTTGGTGCAATGCTCGTAACGGTTATCTGTATGGTGCTCTTTGCTGATAAAGCGTTTGGACATGGTTATATCGAAGGCCCTGCCAGCAGAGCTGCATTGTGTAAATCCGGTCAGAATACAAACTGCGGAGCGATTCAGTACGAACCACAAAGCTTGGAAGCACCGAAGGGGTTTCCTAATGCTGGACCTGCTGACGGCAAAATTGCAAGCGCTAACGGAGCCTTCCCTGAACTGGATGAGCAATCCGCAACTCGCTGGACTAAAGTCAACATCAATGCTGGACAAAACACGTTCAATTGGAAACTAACTGCAGCTCATGCAACATCAAGCTGGAAATACTATATTACAAAAGAAAACTGGAATCCTAATGCAAAACTGACACGCGACTCCTTCGATCTAACACCATTCTGCTCCGTTAATTATGGTGGCGTACGTCCTCCATCGACGTATTCGGATACTTGTAATGTACCAGCTCGCACTGGCTATCATGTTATCCTTGCAGTGTGGGAAATTGCAGATACTCCAAACGCATTCTACAATGTACTCGATGTGAACTTTAGCGGAACGAACCCTGGCGACAACCAAGCTCCTACTGCACCTGCTAACCTGGCAGTGACTGCAACAACAGCAACAAGCGTGTCCTTGAAATGGGATGCTTCTAGTGATAACGTTGGTGTAACCGGTTACAACGTGTACAATGGCAACTCCCTTGTTGGCAACGTATCGGGATCCACACTTACGTATACTGTAAGCGGTCTCACATCCAATACAGCATATACATTTAGTGTAAAAGCGGTAGATGCTGCTGGCAATCAATCAGCTGCTAGCAATGTAGTAAGCGTTACCACACCTACAGTACCTGTTGATAATGACGCTCCAACTGCACCAACTGGCTTGCATGTAATGGGTACACCGACATCTACGTCGGTATCCCTGATGTGGAGCCCTTCCACTGATAATGTTGGCGTTGCTGGCTACCACGTTTATCGTGGAGCGACATTAGTTGCAACTGTATCCGGCACAACAACAGACTATGTGGTTACTGGCCTCAGCCCGAAGACAGCGTACACATTTACTGTCCGTGCATTTGACGCTGCTGGGAATGTCTCTGCAGACAGCAATGCAGTATCCGCTACAACTGCTGATGCACCTGCAGTAGCTGCTTGGGTAGAAAATAAATCCTATGCAGTGGGCGACAAAGTTACTTACAATGGCACGGTATACGAGTGCCTCCAGCCGCACACGTCATTAGCTGGCTGGGAGCCTACTAACGTTCCAGCATTATGGGCTGTTAAATAAGATATAAGATATTCCCCCCCTTCCAAATAACAAGAAGAGTCGTCCATGTAATTCCCCGGACGACTCTTCTTTATTGATTGCGATTTAGATAATAATCCTTCATCTCATCAAGCGGTATAAATCATGATCTCATCTGCTCTTAGAATGATACGTCCGTCCACAGAAGCCTCGCCTTTGCCAATTGTGAATCCTTTTTTGCTCCGCAGTACTTCATAGCTGAGCTCTAGCTTGTCCCCTGCATATGCTCTCCCCATTGATTCCACACCTTTCAATGAAGATAAGAAGCCAAGACCACCCTGCTGACTCTGGACAGCTGTAAAAGCTCCTAGCTGGGCAAGTGCTTCAATAATAAGCGAATCCGGCATGAAAGTTGACGCACCCGACATAAACCATTCATTGTGAGAAATGAGTTTATATCCGTTCGCGGACGTACCCGGTTCAATCTGAGTGACGCGATCAATCATGAGAAACGGGTAACGATGCGGCAATATATCCATCACTTCTTGAATGTTCAACGTATCATCTCCTAGATATCATTCATCTATGTTTTCACCAATTATTTCATATAAGGATGTTGCTGTAAAGAAGCGATTTCCACGTAATGCCAGCCGCTTAGCTTCTCATTCATTTTACTTCTTTTTGAAATAAGTCTTGAATTTTCTTGTTACTTTGTAAAAAAACCGTTTGCTTTCCGGCCAGATAAGACCAAGTAAATAACCAATAACCCCTCCGACAATGGCCGGAACCAACCAGCCAATTCCTTGATTGTACAGCGGGAGCATCTTCAACCACGACAAAATCGTGTCGAACTGAATATCAGCTTGCTTCAATCCGTCGAATATACTGATGATGAACGTACCGACCAGTGCACCGACATATACCGATTGACGACCGCCGAACAAGCGATGTGACAGTGATAAAATGATCAATACAATGGATACGGGATAAATGATAAGCAAAATTGGGATTGAAATCGAAATGATCTTATTCAAGCCTAGATTCGCCACCAATAACCCCAGCACGCAAATGATAAATGCAATTTGGTTGTAAGTAAATCGGCCAAGTAGTGTTGAGAAATACTGACTGCATGCGGACACCAATCCGATGCAGGTCGTAAGACAAGCAAGCGTGACAATGGCAGCCAGCAATATTAATCCAGCTTCCCCGAACAACTGCTGTACGATTTGCGTTAGCAGCTGTCCTCCATTTGCCGCATAACCGAGTCCAGTCACACTTGTAACTCCCAAAAACCCGAGTGCTGCATAAACCAAGGACAGTCCAACACCTGCGATGATGGCTGCTTGTATAGCCGCTCTTGTAATCGTTCGCTTGTCTTGGACTCCTTGATCACGAATGGCATTAATAACAATAATGCCGAAGGCCAATGCTGCTATCGTATCCATTGTTAGGTAGCCTTCCATAAACCCTTTGAATCCTGGTGAAACCGCATATTCCTTGATAGCAGGCTGTGCTTCGCCGAGCGGCCCCATCATGGCAGCAATGAATAATATCGTAATCGAAATCAGCAGCAATGGTGTTAGGATATTGCCAACCCGCACTACGAGCTTGGACGGATTTAGACATAACCAATAAACAACACAGAAAAAGACGAGTGTGTATACGAACAAAACCCAACTGCTTGATTGCAGTGACTCAGGTACAAAAGAGCGTACCCCCATTTCAAATGCAACGTTAGCAACCCGCGGTATTCCCATGGATGGCCCAATGGACAAGTAGACAACAACCGCAAACAAGATCCCAAACTTAGGATGTACTCGACTTGCTAAGTGCTGCATATCTCGTCCGGATAGTGCAATCGCAATTACCGTTAACAATGGCAGCCCAACACCAGTCAGGATAAACCCTGATATGGCATATATGAAGCTGTCTCCCGCCTGTTGTCCTAAAATTGGCGGGAATATTAGATTCCCCGCTCCGAAAAATAGCGAAAATAGCATAAGTCCCACGAAAAACACGTGGCTTCTCGGCAATGACTTCATCTTTCTGTTCCCCCTAGACATCTAGTACATTTCTACAGCAGCATCCCCATACAACAAAAAAACCGTCCCTCGAAAGGGACGGATTCTATCCGCGTTACCACCCATATTCATGCAGCATGATGATAGACATTCACAATTGACAATGCATCTATCCCTCCTGCTTCATGCAGCTCTCTTCGCAGCGACTGTCGCAGCGATATCCGAATAACGGTGGATATTCCGGCGCAGCTTACTCATTCTCGTTCAGCCACGCTTCTCAGAGATGATGTTCAGGTATGCGCCGAACGTTGGCTTGCAGCACTTCACCAACTCTCTGCAGATCGGCATTCATAGCTTACTCGTTCTCTTCGTAGAAGTTTTCTTTCTTCAAGTTGTTTTCTATTGTCACATGAGCCCAATCTTGATGTCAATGTACAATATATCACAGTAACGAATGATCATGTACACATTTACAATTAATTCTAACTATTCCAATTCGATAAACAGAGCAAAATCCGCCCCATTGTTGCGGACGGATTTGCTCGAATTCTTACATGTAATTAAACATCAATTCGTATTGCCGTGCACCTATAATTGGTTCATAGATTTCAAATATCGATAGATGAGCATTGCTGCTTGTGCACGAGTCGGAGTCTGATCGCTTCCAAAGCGTCCGTTTCCGATTCCTTGAATCCAGCCCTGCTCTACCGTATAAGCAATAGCAGCTTGATTCGCCTGATCTAGATGATCCGTATCTGTAAAATGAGACTTCGCGGTGGTTGGCATTACTTTAGCAGTCTTCTGAGCAAGCAAGGCTACCATTTCAGCACGTGTAAACGGCTCTTTATCTGCCTTATCTGCCGATTTACCGTCACCATTCACGCCCTCATTAGCGAACCTTTCACTCTTTTTCATGGAAGCTTCTGTGCCTGCATGATGTGGCAACCGATCGAGCATCATGAGGAAATGTGACCGAGAGATAATCGCGTTCGGCGTATAGAGCCCCTTACTCGTTCCATTTACAATTTGCTGTGCTGCCAGCACTTCAATTGCATCTTTGCCCCAGTGATTTGCCAAATCCGCAAAGCTTGGAGCATTCTCATACAACGCATACGTCCCCGTCTGTTCAACAGTCAAAGCAAGTCCTTCTGCATTATGAGTTGCCATTCCTGCAACACTCCATGTCCCCTGTGCGTTTATCCGATACATAGCTGTCTTGCGCAAATCCCTCACTTTCGAAGCGTCCCCTCGAAGCAAGAGGATAACTGGTTGAGTCAATTTGCCGCTCTCGTTATGAATGGCAACAAGGCTGGATACAAGATTTCTCTGGTCGCCACTAGCACCTTCCCCTGTTCCTGCCTGACGCTCCGAACCCTTCTTGACGGATACAACAAGCTTAAATTGATCTGCCGCAGCATAATCCGCCATGGAGGCCGTTGGTATCTTCAATTCATAGGCTGCCGAACGAATATGCAGTTCCTTCCCAGAAGTTAGAAGCTGCTTCATCATCAGTGCATGGAAAGTGATCGATACGTGAGTATAATCCTCGAAACGTACATTAGTAAGATCCATCTCAACTGCTGTACTAGCTTTACGCGTAAGCTGCTCACTCAGCCATTGTTCCAAGAGGGATACCTTAGCAAATTTAGCACCTGTCGCAGAAGCTGGCTGCTCTACCAGATACCCAATCGTTCGGTTATTAGCAATAACCGGTATCCGCTTATCCTTCTCAGGAATTGTTACGGGCGAACTGGATGATCCCCCGCCTGAAGAAATAGGAGGCTCATATGAATTAACATTTTTCTTACGCACCGTTACGGTTGCTTCTGCTTGTTTATCTTTATATCCAACTGTAATTGTTGCCGTGCCTTCGTTCCAACCCGTTACCCGTCCCTTATCATCTACCTTGGCAACTTGCTCATCTGAGGAATGGAACTGCAACGGCTCTGTAATTGGCGATAATTTAACTTCTCCAGCTTCATATACGATCGCTGCAACAGACAGTGGTGCTGAATCTCCCACATGTATTGCAAGCTTATCAGGGTACACTGTAATGCCTTGGAGTTCAGGCTCCCTTCCATCGTCCCCGCGATGCACGGTTATCGTAGCCTGATCACTCCACTGTTGGTAGGTCACCTGCACGACCGACATCCCTTCACTCACACCTGTAACACGACCAGCTTGATCTACCTCGGCAATTCGACTGTCTGACGAAGTAAATATCAATCCTTCTGTTATCGGTATCGGTAGGAGGTTGCCATTCTCGTATACGGCCGCTGTTACAGTCAGCGTCGACTGTTCCCCCGCCTTCAGGGACACATCACGCGGATGTATAGCGATCGATGTAATATCCCCATTTTGTGCAGGTGCCTGATAGTTGATCGTAATCGTGGCCGACTTGCTTGTCGCTTGTCCATTCGTTTCCGCGACTGCATACAACTTATTCGCTCCACGCTCCAATTCAGCTGATATCGCAAATTGTCCTTGCTGCACCGTTCCAGTTCCGACACGAACGTCTTGACGATATAAGTGAATCGTCGTTCCATCGGTTGGATATATTCCTTTAACAACAATATGAGCATCTGTAACTGTACTGCCTGACACTGGTTCTGTAATTACCGGTTCTTCCACAATCTTTGTAACCTTGGCTCGAATCATGTAATTGCCATCGCTGTTCCCTATCTTCTTCCACGAACCGCGATCCAGCTTCCATGAACGCCCTGAAAAATTGCCAAGCTTCGTCATCGACAATCCTGGTACATTTGGCATGACACCATCCTGAATGTAGGCTACATAGAAATCACCGTTTACAATAATCGGATTCGGTATCGTTACATCTGTCCACGAACCATCCAGCATTGCCTTGCCTTCATACGGACCGGCCACCATCTTGCCTGGAAGGCCATCAGAGCCGCTGGCATCATAGATGGCATACTTGAATTTCTCCCCGCCAGGATTCGGCCAGCCTTGATCCCAGAAGAAGAATCTTGCACCTGTTACTTGTGCGGGGCCGTCCGTTGTCATACGAACTGCAAACCCATTTCCAGATACAAAGAATGCCTTGGCATTATCAGCCACGCCATCATCGTAATAGATTTCATCAGCTGATCCTTGGAAGCTATGAAGCGTATATGAAACGTGAGTTGTATCGTTACCTGTGATCTTAATGTTGTCTTGAACCGATAAGTAATTCAATGCGGATACCGATAGTTGATAGTCGCCTTCGTAGGCTTCGAGTTCAAATTGTCCCTCTTCATTTGTTTCAACTGGTTCAACACGAACATCATTTAATAATCTGATTGTCGCATGCTTCACCGGCAACCCTGTTGCACGATCCGTTATCTTACCGGTAACCTTCCCTTTCGCCAATGGCTGTAAATGAACATTCATCACCGTATCTTTATTTTGCTCGATAACAATCGGTCGCTGCTCCGTCTTATAACCATAAGCCTCCACTTGCAGCGTATATGCACCAGGCGGATGCTTCAGTGTATAGCCTCCGGTTCCTGCATCAGAGCGTGTTGCCCGCTGCGATTGCAAGACGCTGATGTCCGCCATTATCGGCATCCGGCCCTTATTTGACTGCTGTATCACGGTCTGCAGTTGCTCATCCGACTTCGCGGCATGATCACGCTTCGCTGATTTCAACATTTCTAAGGTAAAGCGTGCATTCCTTGCTCCCTGCGTATCATCATTTGCTTTCCCTGCTTGTCCGGCAGCCGCCTGAGTAGAAGATGTCTTCGGTCTTGTCATCACCGGAGGGGTCTCCCTAACCTCCACATCATCAATGTACCAACCGAACTGGATCGATTGCTGCTTGCTCTCGAATCGGAAGCGTAATTTGATCTTCTCTCCCATGTAAGTATCAAGTCCAAGCTCTTCCAAATACCAGAATCTGCGTGGATGATTCGTATCATATCCCTGCTTCGGATATACAGCGAGCGGCTTCCATGTCGCTCCCTGATCCTTGCTTATCTCAACTGTTGCCTTATCTCCATCATCAATATCGTACCATTGTTGGAAATACAGCGTTGCATGCTTCACCTGAGTCAAATCGATTTCAGGCGATACCAGACTCTCATTCACATCGCCGCCATAAGGGCCATTCAAGTTCGTGCCCCATACATTCTTGCCCGAAACTGCCTTTTGCGGCCCACGAGTCGGATGTGGAACACCATGCTCCCATTCGTTTCCTTTTCCTTCAACAGTCCAGCCCTTATTATTGCCTTCGAAATCATCACTGAAGATTTCACTGCCACCCGTAAATGTCCAAGATACGATATCCGAATCTGAACTCATCGTATGACTGACAGTTCGCGCCTTTACCTTGTAATAATACGTCCCCTTCTGAGGGGCAGGCAGATCGGCAAAGTTATAGCCAGAGCTTGTGCCAATCTCGTCCCAATTCCCACTCAAATCCTTCGTACGATAAATGACATATTCCTTCAATGTCCCCGAAGGCGCCTTGTCAAAATCAAGAATG
The DNA here is from genome assembly GCF_900102125.1 of Paenibacillus sp. cl6col. NCBI lineage: Bacteria > Bacillati > Bacillota > Bacilli > Caryophanales > Paenibacillaceae > Paenibacillus > Paenibacillus sp. cl6col. The sequence continues at coordinate 24,304 of NZ_FNAZ01000009.1, read as the reverse complement.
ACTTTGCCTGGTGCGTTGCTCCTAGTCTTTATTTTAGGGGGAAGCGGAATTGTCGAATCAGGGGCTTGGATTTTAATATCATCGATGTACCAGCCCTCGTCACTGCCAAAGTCTCCTCGTAAATTGAATACAACGTAGATTTGATCCCCTGCATATGGGGACAAGTCGATATATTCGGTTGTCCACGTGGTGTTGCGCATCGTAAAGGTTTTTACCCGTTCGAACGTGAAGTTCGATTTCTTGCTGCCGATAAACACTTCTGCCCGATCAAAGGAAGCGCTCCACCAATCGCCAAGCTTATACCAATGAGCAAAGGATAAAACAGCGTGTTTCGTATCCGTCAAGTCAATCACAGGCATTTCAACATAGCTGTTAGTTCCATTCGGATAATTGCCATCCAGAACGGTTGCCATTACTTTGGTGCCGGAGAATGCTTTTTTCGGGCCGCTTGTTGGAACGCCCCATTGCCATACGCCTGATGCGTCTCCGAATCCAAATCCTTCTATCGAGGTTTCGAAATCTTGCGTATAGCCAACCTTGACTCCCTTCGATACCGTTACGGGATAGATGTCTGTCTTGGACGAGCTGCCTGCGAAATTTACTGCTTCTATATAATATTCAATACCATTCAACGACAGCTCTTGAACAGGGATAGCTCCCTCATATAAACCATTCATATGACTTCCGGAAGTTCGAAGCAGCGCGTGCTTACTCCAGCCGGTAGTCCCCTTCTCACGGACATAAAGGTTCACATCCGTTACACTCACATCGTCCTTCACACGTGCAAATATGTCCTTGTCCAATATATTGAACGTCAATGCAATAGGTTCATGTTCAATCGTCGGAGTTCCTGCATTCAACCCATCGATCGTCACCTGACCAACAACCTTGCCCAGCCCTTTGTTCTGGGTTGACACGGCATTGAGTGCATTAATAAGGCCTGAGCCATAGCCATTATTCGGCGTTTGTGGGAATTCATTGTCGGTTAATGCATCTGTAGTGGACGTCAATATGTCCCCTATATCCTTCACCTTTAAGCTGCGATTTGCCTGCTTAATCAGTGCAGCCACGCCTGCTGTATGCGGACTTGCCATCGAGGTGCCGTTCATGAGCGCATATTGTCCGCCTGGTACTGCTGAACGAATATGTACACCTGGAGCAGATACTTCCGGCTTCATTTGTCCATATGGCGTCGGCCCTTGCAGCGAGAAATCTGCCAGCTTGTTGTTCATGTCAACCGCACCCGTGGCGAATGATTCAGGGTAATTGCCCGGTGCTGCAATAGAGCCTGGTCCGCCATTGTTCTCCGGAGGATGCGTATTCCCTGCTGAGAATGCCGGGAAGATATCTGCTGCGATCCATGCCTTCACGATATCTTGGAAGAACTCATTCTTGCCAGCAGGTATGTTCCCCCATGAATTATTCACGACATCGGGCGCAAGTTCGGGATGCTTCACTCCGTGCTTGTCCGTAGGTGCAAGAATCCACTCCCCCGCCTTAAGGAGATCAGCATCTGTCGTTTGTCCATTCGAATCGAACACACGAGCCGCTATCCACTTCGCATTGGGGGCTACCCCAATCTTGTTGCTGCCATCTTTCTCAGAGCCTACCATTGTGCCCATAACGTGCGTACCATGACCGCTTCCATCCGTAGGCAGCTTCTTCCTCTCGATTGTGGCATCGAACCAGCTTAGCTCTGGGTCCACAATGTCACCATTTTGATTCAGACCTCTCCATTTATGCTGCAGTGCCGGATGGGTTCCATCTACACCGGAGTCCATGTTGGCAACCACAACGCCTGTTCCATCGAAGCCAAGCTCCCACGCCTGAGCTGCGTTAATATTGCGCAAGTTCCACGGAACTTCTTGATTGCCAGCAGCAGATTGTGCTCCCGTTAGCTTCGACTTCGACACGATTTCAGATTGAAGCGTATATGTATGGTTAGGCAGAATCTTCTCGATTTCATCACGAGCTGCGAGCTTCTCCATGGCCGCCTTCGTACTTGTTACCGCAATCGCATTCACAATGTAATACGGATGGAATTCACGCACATCCCCAGCGGACTCCATTTGACGGAGCTGCTGAATAATGCCTGATTGCGACTGGTCTGCTGTACTCATTAGCGAGTTCACAATGAAGTTGCGCACCGTGCGTGTCTGCTTCGCTGATGATTCTCCCTTCTGCTTAGACCATTGCAGCGCATGCTGTGAGATGGCTTTCATATCCGGCTGTTCCTTTAACTTGATGATGTACGTCTCAATCCCGTCAGACTGAAAAGCTTGCAACAGCTTGGGATCGATAACTTGGTGACCACCGTCCGATGGCTTCGAATCCATAACTTTCCCATCGTACGCCATCGCTGCATTAGACCGTACAGCAGACGCGGATGAATCAACTGATGTACCAACTGCGGCATACGTAAACGCCGGCGATGTAAGGGCTAGAATACATACGAGTAATGATGCAATCCAACTTTTCAACCATGATTTCACCTGCAAAATCAGTTCCTCCTCGTTATCTCTCAATCTAGCATGTCGGTTCAACTTCCTCTTTTTTTGGGACATCTTGTAATCTATCATATTTGTTTCCCTCTTACAATAGTTTTGTATTAGTGCAAAATTTGTTGCAAATTGTTGCATCCCCAGAAAAATGTGGTCATTTCGTCATGTCTATATACCAAAAAAGACCCAGCTTCGCGGCGTTCGCCTCGATACTGAGTCATCGAATTGTCGAGCAAATTGTAGAATGTTCGCTATCGGACTTTCTTGCCGATGTATAACAAATGGGTTCCTGTTCCTAGCAGCGAAGGATCGGCAGCAGTATCATATAGCAACTGATAGAGTCCCTCGAGCTCTTGTTCGCCACGGCTCGACCAATATTGCCACTGCTCCGGTGTCAAATTTCCTCCTAGCCCAGAGGAGCTGATCAACTGGATTCCTTCAAATCCATGTTCACGCATGAATGGCATAATCTCTTCCACCTTGTAAAAATATGCGCCCGTAAATCTGCCTTTATCTGCATGATTAAATATTCCGGTATGTAAAAAATCTTGCAAAGCCTCTACGTTGTCAAGCGGCTTCCAATTCTGTGGAAATTTAAGAGAGAGAAGGGTGTGTACAAGGCGTGGTCGGAATGCAACAAAGACGATACCTCCCGGTTTTGTTACACGGTATAATTCTTCTACAGCGGCTGCCCGCTCCTCTGCCTCCTGCAAATGATACAACGGCCCTAACATGAGAGATGCATCATACTGTTCATTCGGTAGCATATGTAAATTCCTAGCGTCTGCGGCATAGAATCCGCGAAATTGTGCAGCGAGATTAAGCTCAGCAGCCTTATTCTCTGCAAAATCAACGGAGGCAGGTGTTAGATCAGTTAAGGTGACCCGATAACCAGAGCGAGCCAATTCCATCGCGTACCGCCCAGGTCCGGCACCATTATCCAGAACCTCCCCTTGTGATGGAAGATACCGTTTCATGTAATGCCAATTGATTTTAAATTCTAAGCTCTCCCGCTCTAATCTTCCCCACTCGTCAAATCTTGTGTAATAATCAACGATTTCTTGCTGCATCTTAACCCCTCCTTTTATCCCAAACCATGATGTATGATTAAGCCCCTAATTGTGAGTCCCATACTCCTTGCAGCTTGCGCAAATAAACAATCTGTCCGGCGTGATAGGCAATATGAGCATTCATATTGATGAGCGTCGATTCCCAAGGTTCATCGGAACCAGGACGTGCAGTGCTCTCGCTGGACGAAGTCAATTCCTGTTTCCACTGATCAAGAACAGAAGCGAACCGTTGCAGCAGCTCTGACCAATCCTCCTCGGTTCTATCAGACTTACCCAATCTAAAGGTTTCTTCATTTTCCATTGTCAGATCAGGGACTAGTTTTTGCTGAAAGCGAAGCAAGTAGCGTTCTTGCCAAAAGAGCAAATGTTCGGCAATCTCCCATATTGAGTGAACCTGATCACTCGGCTTCCATAGCGCCTGTGTTGCGGACAAGCCATCCAACGATGCGAATAACGGAGCGAACCAGCCTTTTTCTAAGGTGCAGACGAGAAATTGATCGAGCAATAATTCTTTCTTGTTCATTTTCTTTCTCCTCCAAACGCTATATTTATACTTGGGGCGTCGATTGCATTCGCTTTCGAGCGCGCGATCTCCATTTGTATAACAACCAGGTCCATGCGGCAGATTCTGTGCTCTTATGCGTGGCTACATGATCTAAGAATATAAAGTCTGACGGCTCGACATGAATGCGAGCGAGCGGCTTTACTGAAGTGCAACTGGTCCATTCATCGAACGCGGCAGCTTTCTGTTCGGGGCCGTTGAACGTATCCTTGGACAGCAAATAAATCGTCCCACTCCTCCACGGGTGGTTGGTGTCTTCAAACGTTTCTCTTGTTAAAGAGAAAAAATAAAATCTCTTATTCCGTAAGCTAATTACACATCCATTGCGAAAATTGATCTTCAGCTTCGCGCGGTCGAGCACGGCATAGAACATGGCCCAAATTCCATCACTAGTCGCAAAAACCGCCTCGGTCATGATCCCGTTGTACAACGTTTGCTGCTTCGTAAGCAGCTCATCGATTTCTGGATGATTCGATCCGTGTAGCAGCACGTTCTCCGCAGCAGCGATGTAACGTAGAAACCGTTCTTTTGAATAAGAAGGAGCAATCCGTACGATGCCATCCCCATCAAGCGCTTCTTGATATGCCCGCTTGTATTCCCTCATTTCTTCTTCTGAACAGCTTAGAGGCGCTGTTGTTCTAAGAAGTATGCGCAGCCCCAGTTCCGCAAGAATTGTAAGCAAGGACACGATATTGATCCTCCTAAAAAATGCGATAATAACCTGCAATCTTTAATACCATATTTAACCACACCAATTACTAATGTGCAATCTTTATAATTCTCATTAAGATACAATGAGTGCTGCGTTCCCCCTTCAACAAGAATGTCGGATCATGCAGAGGGCATGCATGACATGATTTCGATATAAACACACAAAAAAACGCCAGGCAATCTCGGCGTTTTCTGCGAAGGCTACATAATACGAGTTCACATTCCTACTCGATCGGTTGTCCTCTTCCTCATACAAGCAAGACAATCTTCTCTTCTATCGCTTGCTTCTCCTCTTCATTCCATACTACGGATATCTCAAATGTCCCTTCCTTGAAAAACAAAGAAAACTTACGTTTGAACCAGGACTGCATTGGCAATTCCAACGCTTCCTCAATTGGCACCCACCCCAATTCCCCCTCAGGAGGATTCTTCAACAATTCTCCCTCATAGGAGGTAGCCAAATAATTGAATACCATGTACCGATAATTCGTAGAAGGAACGACATATTCGTCCAAGCCCTTATAGATCAGTCCACTCACGCGCAGACCTGTCTCCTCAAAGACTTCTCGAATTGCACCCTCTGTCAGACTTTCTGGAAATTCGATCTTGCCTCCCGGAGCCAAATATCCAGGAAAGCCCTTACTGTCAGGACGATTCATCAAGAGTACTTGATCTCCATCCTGTACCATACACATCGTATACATACCATATGTAATTTCATTCGATGCAGTCATTTCTATCCCCCAACTTTCATGTAGAACAGATCATTAGAGTTCCGATCGTTAGTATCGTTGTTTATTGGCAGGAAGACCTTGTAGTTCATTCACCTGACGTTCCAGTTTCTCGATTCTAGGAAGATTACACAGATTCAACTTGAGAGCTCGGTGCGACGCTTGCGAGTACAGCATTCAATTCCTTCTCCGCCATCGAGTCTAATCGTCCATCACTGCCTGTGAATTCCATATGCGAGGTAACATTGTTCGGTACGACCACACAGTAAGCTCCCGCTGCTTTGGCTGCGATCATGCCGTGCATCGAATCTTCGAACGCAACCGCTTCCGTGCCTTTAACATCAAGTTCACGCAGCGTCTTCTCATATAAATCTGGAGCAGGCTTGATACGTTCCACATCATCTGACGTGTTCACAACTTCAAAGTAAGAGCGAATATTGAACTTATTCAAATAGGATTCAACCCACACACGGTTCGAGCTAGATGCAAGTCCGATACGTAATCCAGTACGCTTCGCTTCGGTTAGATACATCTCAACTCCAGGTCTCAAGCCCTTCCCTTCCATGATAATCGCGAACTGCGCATCCGCCTCCCGCTTGAATTCGTCTCGATCTATCGGACGATTTGCATGTTCTACGATATAATCCAAAGGATCAAAGTGCTCGAAGGAAGCACCGACACACTGTCCCCATACTTCTATTTTCAAGTCTACTCCGTATGCAGCACTTACCTGTTTATACGACTCATACCATGCTGTTTCCGTATCGACAATCAAGCCATCAAAATCAAAAATAACTGCTTTAATCATTCGAATCCGCTCCTTCTACCATGCAGATGCCACAGCAATATGCACAGAATTGTTGTCGTTATTGTTGGTTGTCAAACACACGTTCTTCCTTCGACATGCGAGACTGCTTTTTCATTCTCTTCTGTTCTTCCTTACACAGCGCATCGTTCACTTCTACCTCAATCTCGGTCAGTACTTCTTCCAGCTTCTTCGGCTTGGCTAACAGATTAAAACCTAGTGCACGCACCGTATTGATAGGCCCAGCTGGGAGCGCCCACCAGCCAAATACGAAGGTATACAGACTGAACGCCATATTCAGAAGCGGTGTCAGATGATAACCCTTCACATAATAGCCTGTTTTCGTTCGATAGCTGAATATCCCGAAGGATAGACAGACCTCATACTGCACGAATTCGGATTCGTGATCAATTAGACATTGTTCATAGTTGGTTCCTTCTTGTCGAAGCTGCTCACGATTCAAGTACAACCAAATCACGAATTCATTACTCCGCTTCTGATCCTTGCGGAATACGATATACAGCAGAAGCATTACCGAGAGAACAATAGATTGAAATACGATATTGCGATAATCATGCCGAATGATGCTAGACACTAAAAAAATGGCAAAAAGCCCTGCTACAAGTAACAATACAAAGTGCATGATTGAATCTCCTGTTGACTAGTTAATCCATGATTTCTGATACCGAAAGTTCGTACCCAAGCTATTGGCTAATTGCTAATAAAATCAGAGATAGCACAATAAATGGGGTGGACATGATTAGAAACAAGGTTCCCCACCGTTCACGGTTCTGCCGCTCGTCCTTACTGCTCGTATGGTGGATATATCGTGCCTGATTCGGATCGGCAAACACGCCAAATAATAAGGCGCCTATTCCAATCAGGATTGCAGCTGTGAGGCCCAGCCATTTGCCAGCTGTGGTTAGGCTAGCTACACTTACTAAAATAAGTGTTAGAAGCAGACAGCTTCCACACGCGATGCCTAGCCACTTCATCTTCATGCTATCCCTCCTTCCTCAACCAACCCAGTTATCTTTCTATAACTTGCACAGCTATATTATACACGACCGCACACGATTACGAACCCTGTAATTCCCAATCCTCTTCCACTGTTACTCCATCTGCTCCGAATGCAAAGACCACAAGTACTATTTCGCTTGTGGCCTTCATTACTACTTCAATTGAAGGCTTACAAGGCAGTATCGTCAACCTTGTTCAACCAGTTCTCAATGTCCCCGATCACTGAAGCAATACAGCCATCTTCGAATGGTGAGATCAGTCCCGCTACTTGTACCAAACCTGTGAAGGATTGACTTCCACCTGCACGGCACAGCTTCAAATAGTCTGCCCAAGCGGACTTCCAGTCTTCATTCATACGCTTCCAGAATTGGAATGCGCACAATTGCGCCAAGGTGTAATCGATATAGTAGAATGGCGATTGATAAATATGTCCTTGCTTCTGCCAGAATCCGCCGCGCTCCAAGTAATCATTGCCTTCATAGTCTCTGTGCGGCAAGTACTTCTTCTCGATGTCGCGCCAAGCAGCCTTGCGCTCCGCAGGTGTTGCTTCCGGATTGCTGTATACGAAATGCTGGAACTCATCTCCAGATACACCGTGTGGAATGAACTGCAATCCGCCCGCCAAATGAGCGAACTTATACTTCTCTGTATCTTCCTGGAAGAACAGCTCCATCCAAGGCCATGTGAAGAATTCCATGCTCATCGAATGAATTTCTCCCGCTTCATAAGTTGGCCAGTTATATTCCGGAACCTCGAAATGACGACTCTCGTACACTTGGAACGCATGGCCCGCTTCGTGTGTCAATACGTCGATATCATGAGACGTACCATTGAAGTTGGAGAAGATAAACGGCGCGCCAAACTCACTTAAGAATGTGCAATAACCGCCGCTTTGCTTACCCTTCTTGCTCACAAGATCCATCAGCTCGTTCTCACACATAAAAGTGAAGAACTCGTTCATCTCCGGAGACAGTTCTTGATACATCTTCGCTCCGTTCTCAAGGATCCATTCTGGATCGCCCTTCGGTGCTGCATTGCCTGTCTTGAATTTGAAGGATTCGTCATAGTAGTACATTTGATCAACGCCGATCCGCTTGCGTTGGCGCTCTATCAGCTTCATTGCAGCTGGCACAATATGTTCCAGCACCTGTGCTCTGAAATTCGCGACCATGTTCGCATCATAATCCGTACGGCACATCCGGTCATATCCAAGCTGAACAAAATTCTCGTAGCCAAGCTTCTTTGCAATTTTCGTACGTACTTTCACCAGATCATCATAAATGCGATCGAACTTCGCTTCGTTTTCCGCCATGAATCCGAACCTCGCCTCAGATGCACGCTTACGCATGTCACGATCTGTAGACAGCTCGAATGGTGTCAATTGTGCCAATGTACGCTCTTCCCCTTCGAATGGGATTTTGGCAGAAGCGATCAATTGAGAATGTTCGGTTGACAGCTTGTTCTCCAGCTGCAAGTCTTCAATTATTTCAGGGCTGAACGTCTTGAGCATTTTCTCAGCCAACTGGAACAGCTGAATGCCCCATTTCTGTTCAAGTTCTGATCTGAACTTCGAATTCACAAGCGCCCGATAGTAGTCTGTTATGTATTCTTGGATTACTGGAACTACCTCGTCCATGTATTCCTGCTCGGCTTTGTAGAATTCATCATTCGTATCGATCGAATGGCGAATAGATACCAATTGCACCTGTGTATCGAATTCATTGCGAAGCTTGTTAATGTCAGACATGATGTCATCCTGCTGCTCGAAGCTTTCTGCAGCTTCAAAGGAACTGATCAGTCGTTTCATTTGCTGTTCAATTTGTTTCGCATCCGATCGGATATATGCGTATTCACTAAACTTCATCTTCTTATGCATCCTCTCTATTAGATAATCCATAGATTATTTTGGTGGGGAATATTGTAGAAAATAGAAGCCGGCTGCACCACATGAAGTTCCGAAACACTTTAGCTTTACTCTACCCGCCCTTTCATAGCCGTACATGGAAGAAGTAAAAATACTATCTACGAACCCCTCTCCCCTAATATTACCAGTACATCAATTTGCAATAAAGGGAAAACAGCTAAAATTCGACCTTATGCAAAGACCACAAGCACGACTCGTGCTTGTGGTCTAATTGTTCTTATCGTTTACGATTCAATGCTGATTGCTTACAATGCTGCATCATCGACACCATTCAACCAGTTCTCAATGTCCCCGATCACCGAAGCAATACAGCCATCTTCGAATGGTGAGATCAGTCCCGCTACTTGTACCAAACCTGTGAAGGATTGACTTCCTCCTGCACGGCACAGCTTCAGATAGTCTGCCCAAGCGGACTTCCAATCTTCATTCATGCGCTTCCAGAATTGGAATGCACACAATTGTGCCAATGTGTAATCGATATAATAGAAAGGCGACTGATAGATATGGCCTTGCTTCTGCCAGAATCCGCCGCGCTCCAAGTAATCATTGCCTTCATAGTCTCTGTGTGGCAAGTACTTCTTCTCGATATCGCGCCAAGCAGCCTTGCGCTCCGCAGGTGTTGCTTCCGGATTGCTGTATACAAAGTGCTGGAATTCATCCACCGTTACTCCGTATGGGATGAACAACAGCGCGTCAGCCAAATGAGCAAACTTATACTTCTCCGTGTCTTCCTGGAAGAACAGCTCCATCCATGGCCATGTGAAGAACTCCATGCTCATCGAGTGAATTTCGGCAGCTTCATACGTTGGCCAGTTGTATTCTGGCACTTCGAAATGACGGCTCTCGTACACTTGGAACGCATGGCCCGCTTCATGTGTCAAAACATCGATATCGCCGGATGTACCATTGAAGTTGGAGAAAATAAACGGTGCGCCATATTCACTCAAGAATGTACAGTACCCGCCGCTTTGCTTGCCTTTCTTACTGACAAGATCCATCAGCTCGTTCTCACGCATAAACGTAAAGAACTCATTCATCTCTGGCGACAATTCTTCATACATTTTAGCACCGTTCTGTACAATCCAATCTGGATCACCCTTCGGCGTCGCATTCCCTGTCTTGAAGTTAAACGACTCATCATAGTAGTACATATGATCAACGCCGATCCGGTTGCCTTGACGCTCCTTCAGCTTCGTAGCTGCTGGCACGATATGTTCTAACACCTGCGCTCTGAAGTTCGCTACCATTTCCGCATTGTAATCGGTACGGCACATACGGTCGTATCCAAGCTGAACATAATTCTCGTAGCCCAGTTTCTTCGCAATCTTCGTACGCACCTTAACCAGATCATCATAAATACGGTCGAACTTCGCTTCGTTCTCGGACATAAAGCCGAACTTCGCTTCAGAAGCACGCTTGCGCATATCGCGATCTGTGGACAACTCGAACGGTGTCAGCTGTGCCAGCGTGCGCTCTTCCCCTTCGAATAGAACTTTCGCAGAAGCAATCAATTGGGAATATTCTGTCGACAACTTGTTCTCCAGCTGCAAGTCTTCAATGATCTCAGGGCTGAATGTCTTAAGCATCTTCTCTGCCAACTGGAACAGTTGAACGCCCCACTTCGCCTCGAGCTCCGCTCTATACTTCGAATTCACTAGCGCCCGGTAATAGTCAGTTATGTATTCTTGGATAACGGGACCTACTTCATCCATGTACTCTTGTTCTGCTTTGTAAAATTCGTCATTTGTATCGATCGAATGGCGAATGGATACCAACTGCGCTTGCGTATCGAATTCACTGCGGAGCTTGTTGATGTCTGACATGATGCGATCTTGCTGTTCGAAGCTTTCCGCAGCTTCAAAAGAACTGATCAATTGTTTAATTTGCTGCTCAATTAACTTCGCATCAGGTCGGACATATGTGTAATCACTAAATTTCATCTCATATGCACCCTCTCTATTAGATACTCCATAGATTATTATAACGGAAATGTTGTAAAAAATAACTATTTAAAAGTAAGAGAGTGTGCATATGCGCTAATAATTTTTGATAATTACGTTACAAGCTCAACAAATTCTTCTACGTTATGCTGAATATAATGATGGATGTGTTCAAGCGTCGCTGGTGCTTGCTTCTTGTACGCTTCATAAAGGTGAGATACCTTGACGTAGAGTTCCTCATTTTGTTCCAAATCAGCAACGATCGCTTCGCGCCAAGATCGGTCTGGCTTGCGATTGTATGACTCCACTAACGCTTCTACTTGGTCATACAAGCGCAGCATGCCTTCATCCTCAAATTGCCGCATGCCCTTCTTCAAGGCCTGCCACGCCCGTAGATCACCTACAAAATAAGAGGAAAACCAATAAAACTCATCGATAGATTCAGTATGCTTATGAAACACAAAAAACATAAACAGCGCCTTTTGACCCTCGGTCAACTTAGCATACACCTGTGACTTCTCAATAGGATCCTTGCCCTTGATTCGCTCAATTATAGGCTCAATCATCTTCCAGCCCAGCGAGTCTTGTGCAATCGAACGATATACGTCCGTTTGCATTTTAATAATCATGACAATCAACCTCCTAGTTGTACTTGCTCATTAATGGCTCTCCATCCCGATCACTCAATATGAACAATCCCCCATCCTGGATTGCAAAATCCATCTGACCTGCCGGCACTTCGATCACTTCAATCAGCTGTCCCTGTGCATCACGCAGCTGCATGGTCATGGAATACGTAAATGACATTGACTTCACCGTCTTAGGTTCAGCCTCAGTCTCAGATTGTTCTTCTAGCTGAAATGAAGTCACTTCGATATTGCATTGCTGTTTCTTGGCTGTACCTAACGCAATGGCCAGAGTTCGGTTTCGATACAGTTGGTTATATGTCTCTCGGGTCAGGAAAGGCTTAATCCTCTCGTATCTCCCGAGGAGCTGATCCACATGTCCTGTAATTTGCGTATAATCGGGTATATCGTATTGTGCTTGCTTAAATGCTTCGGCCAACTTCGTGTACTGCTGCCATTCTGTTGACGAGCAGCCGATTGTGGACAACATGACACAGAAACACAATACAGTCATCCATATGATCCTCATCCTGAAATTCATACCTCCAACTCACAAAACGAGGAATAACTATTACCTGCAAGATGAATCAATCCATCGAAGACATCCGATGAAATTGGAAGATCAAGAATAGTTGGAGCACTGTCATGCACATATAAAAATGGAAAAATCACATGTTGGGGGCAAAATATCATTTCGTGTGTAAAGAAAGAACGAGTTGTTTGTTGTGGAAGTCTGAGGTGTGCTTCTTCGCCTTTGCTTGCCTGTAGAGCGCATCATAGGGCAACAAAGACAAGTTATTCTTCTATTGAGAACCATGTTCCGCTACTTCCTGCTTGTTACGGAGGGAATGAATGAGAAGTGCAATGAAGTAACTGAACACAATCGTGAAAATAATCCCTAATAAATACGTGAATAGATTGAAGAAAGCAGAATTCATATACGGAGTGAGCAAATAATCCAATAAGGAATTGTTCGAAACATCATCGGGTACGCCCTCTCTCATAAACACAAAGCGCTGTACCAATCCTAATCCAATCGATATTCCAATGAGGAAAATGAGAAACCCGCTGTTGGACTTCTTATTACTCAACCGATTCATATAAACGAATCCTGATGCAGTACCAATGAGGGACAGCAACAAGAGGTAGAACGGAAGAAATAGGAGGATTGCAATCAATCCTATGTTGCCATTGCCTGATGTTCTGCCCGTTGAATGATAATGAATGGTCATCATATCAATGAGTTCAAGTTCGAGGAGCGTGACGACGAATAGGCATACAAAAACACCAAGCATAATCTTCTGCTGCTTGGAGCCGGAGATGACTGCATTCCAAAAGTTTGACATCCGTACACCACCAGAGATTTATAATATATGCCATATTGTACCATTTATTTGTTATGCAGATCAACACCTCAATTATGCCTAATCGGTGAACTTTATTAGCCACCTTCCCAACAATCGTAGACTTATTCCCAATATAAAAAAGAGAAGGAACAGTGCACTCCTTCTCCCTGCATCATCTTTAATTTTCACCTTTTTAGCTCGACCTCAGATCCGATTATAAAAGTTGTAAAAGTTCCCGAGCCCTGCCCTTGCTCACTTGTCACACTGATTCAAAAAGTCTCGAATCGTCTCATACAATCCTTGTTCTTCCGTCATTCTAATTCCATGCCCAGAGTGAGCGAAGGGCCGCACCGTCAGATCCGCGCACATCAACTTGTAACGATTCAGATCTTCTTCCGTAATCATTGAATCATCCAGCATACCATGCATAACTAGAACAGGCTGTGGAAGCATGATTTCAAGAGCAGCATATTCAGAATCACGATGAATTCCGATAATCGCTTCCTGCCGAATGTGCGGTAAGCGTTCGTGCGGAATGATGTATTCATGTAAGTATTCTTCGGCCCACGCTTCGCTCATGGCCCGATGCTCAGGCGGATAATCATCAAGCAGCAGACTGCGTATATGCGGCTTTTCTGCTCTCGTATACCCCAACGCATAGGATACTCCTCTTGAGTGGCTGTACATGTGATATTGAATCAATCCAGCGGTCTGTACAACCTTCTCGATATCGGCCACATGCTCCTCCAAGCCATATCCAGTGAGCGGTGTGTCACTATGTCCTCGTCCACGGAACGACAATGCCACACATCTTCGTGGAAGCAAGAATTCCATAAGTGCTTCAAATTCCTCCGCGCTCTCGGACAATCCTGGGCAAATAAGCAATGGGGTAATAGACAGATCTGCTTCATCCAACGTATCCAGAACATGTATGCCTACGCCATCGCTGCTGTTCGTCCGATACGATTTCATCGACATCCCCCTTTAATTGCGAAGTCGTTGCAAGATCTCTTCCTTCTCTTGCGTCATTGCTTAGTTCAATGGCTTAATAAAGCCATATGCCGTATCCTTCGTAAATCCAAGCTTCTCATAAAATTGATGCGCATCCGTTCTCCACGCACTTGATAAAAGAACGACACTATGACAGTCGCTTTCTACGGCAATTTTCTCAATCGCATCTACGAGGAGTTGTCCAATGCCTTTTCGATGATAGCTTTTGCTGACGATCATATTTTCCAGCACCATGAACGAGCGACATTGACCTGTTAAGTCATAACAGCGAATCCCCATTACGGAGCCGACAAGCTTGCCGGAATCATCTACTGCACCTATGAATGTATAGTCTGGGTTCGATTGCAGCGCAGTAAATCTTTCTCTTAGCCTTTCAATGTTCGTCTCACTGTTATCGAGCTCCGTATATAACTCCGCTAACTCATTAAGTTGAGTTCGTGCAACTGTCTGTATATGTATCATTGATTGATCCCCCTTTTCGCGATATACAGATATATCCATTCTATAATCACTCTGACAAATCCTTCAACATATAAATTAACCGGGATACAAAAAGAGAAAGCGCCCTCTAAATGGGATGATCTCCACCAGAGGGCGCTTGCACATGCTCACATACATGACGCGTGTAACAACTGCTCGCAGCTGTTTCCACTTATAAGGTTGTCAAAATAACTGGACCATCCTTCGTAATCGCAATCGTATGCTCATATTGCGCCGACAAACCGCCGTCAGCTGTACGTGCAGTCCAACCGTCGCTGTCGAGCTTCACATGGTAGCGGTCCGTATTCAGCATCGGTTCGATCGTAATGACCATGCCTTCCTTCAAGCGAATGCCGCGATTTGGAGAACCATAGTGCGGTACTTGCGGCTCCTCATGCATATCCTTGCCTATACCATGGCCGATGAAGTCTCTTACTACCGAGAATCCATTCGCTTCTGCATAGGATTGAATCGCATGTCCGACATCTCCGAGTCGATTGCCTGGAACCGCCTGCTCGATGCCGAGATACAAGCATTTCTCCGTAACGGTGAGCAATTTGTCTGCCTGCTCCGATACTTCACCGACACGGTAGCTCCACGCTGAATCAGACAGAGCGCCATTCAAATTTACGACCATATCAATGGTTACGATATCGCCATCCTTCAATGGCTCTTTGTTCGGGAACCCGTGACAGATCACATCATTCACAGATGCGCATGTCGCAAACGGAAAGCCGTGATATCCCTTCTGTTCAGGCGTTGCACCATGCTTATGCAAATAGCGCTCCACGAACTGATCGATCTCATGTGTGGTCACGCCAGGCTTAATCATACCTGCGAGCTCTTGATGCACCTGCGCAAGCAGTCTCCCCGATTCGCGCATTGCATCGATTTCTTGCTGACTTTTCAAAATAATCATATTTCTACACCTCAATAGCTGCGTAATGACGTAATATATCTTATTGTACACCAAAACACATTGCTACCCGGTCATTTATCACAAAAAAATTCATTTTGGCATCAATTGGTGTCTTTTCGCGGTCTTTCCACTCCACTGTAACATGCTGCATTTCTTAGCCTTATACAACATGGGAGGGTTGGTAGATAATCCTCCCCATATGAGCTTCCTACTCTTCTGGCTGCAAACTCTCAATGGCCGTAAAAAATACATCCATTAATTCCATTTCGAAGTTGTGCTGTACATAATCCGTAATTTCATGAAGTTCCTGTTCGGATTTGAATTCAAGCACAGGACGTCCTTCGCATTTCAAGACGGTACAGCTATACTTCTCTTTGACCTGCTCGATGATATAATCTTGACTGACTGGTGCAACAGATTTTCCACTCATGCTGTGACTTGCCCCCCCTATTATCTTTGCCAAATGTTACATATGTATCATTTCTAGCAATCAGCAGCATGATTGTCTATGAAGTTAATCACAATCGATTCGAAGTAATTGTTCATAGGGATCGCCTTCAAGCTGAAGAAGGAGAGGGCAGCGTACCGATAAGGTGTACGGCTCTAACCCCCCCATAATATACAAAAACTTACCCGCTGCCTAATGGCCCGCAGGTAAGTTCACATTATGAATTCTTCATCCTTTACGCAGACTCACCAAGCTTCTTAGCGCACCGTTACATTGGACAAATCAGCCTTATAGCTCTTCAGCAGCGCATAAGTCAGCTTATCCATCGTCGCTCCGTCGAAAATCGTCTTCTTCACATCTGTCTTAAAGGACACATTGTTGAATACCGCATTGCGGAATGTTGTCTTTCGCAATCCAGCATAATCAAACACAACCCCATTGAATGTTAAGTTGTCGAAGCTCACGCCAGAGAAATCAGAGGACTTGAACGTGGTATTCTCGAAAATACAATCTGTGAAAATCGCTTTTCTCGCGCTTGACTTCACTATTTGCGCACCTGACAAATTTGCCCCTGTAAAGTTGACCTGATCCAAGCTGCTGCACTTGAAAGAACTGTTCGTTAAATCCGAATAGCTGAAATCCGATCCTTTCAAATTGCTGTAATTGAACTGCCCATCATGCACAGAAGTCGATTTGAAATCAGAGTATTCCAAATTGCTTTTCGAAAAGTCCATCCCCACCTTCTGCTGCAGCTGAACCGTTTGCGAATTAATACTCTCAATGAGTTCAGAAATCTCACCAATCGATTCAATCGTTAGAAGATAGGCTGCCTCATCATCATAACCCTCCTTCTTCAAATCGCTCAGCTTCTCCTGTAAATCATACAGCAGTTCTTCCTTCAGTTCCTGGATCTGCTTCAAATCTTCATATGGGGAAAAGACGCTGTCCAAGTATCGTCTTAGTCGCTCATTCATCGCATATTCCACCTTTCTTATAGAGGTTGTTCAAAAAGTCCGCTTTTGATCACGCACTTATATCAAAATATCTAATATTTTCTTCGCATATTCCCAATTCTGCTTATTGTCTGTATACGTGACGCGCCCTTTGTCCGTAATGCGGTAATACTTCCGTCTACCGCCATGTGTCTCGTCGCCCCAATAGGAAGTAATGTTTCCTTCTGACTCCAGCCTCTTCAGACTGGAATACATTGTGGCTTCCTTCAGCTCGTATTGCCCGTCTGATCCACTGTGCACCAGCTTGCATATTTCATAACCGTATTTATCTCCGCTCATCAGCAGCTTCAAAATAATTGTATCCGTATGGCCGCGCAGCAAATCGGAAGACAGCTTCGCATTCATGCAAGGATCACCTCCTCAATAACAATATAGATCAAAGTACTACGACAGTCAAGGTACTATTATGATCATTGCAAATTATCCTCACACAACCACCTGTTGGAAGTGCTCCAAGTACCCTAATCGAACAAAACAAAAAGCCTGATTCGAAACGCAATCATGCGTGAATCAGGCTTCAAAATCTAATTCATTTTATCATACAAATATACAAGTATGGTCAGCACATAAAATTAGATGCTATTCTCTGAATTGCGCCTTGTGCAGTCGGCTATACACGCCGCCTACGGCAAGCAGTTCGTCATGACCACCCTGTTCTACAATTCCCTTATCGGTTACAACTACGATACGATCGGCATTCTTAATCGTTGCCAAGCGATGAGCGATAACTAGCGTTGTCCGTCCCTCCGACAATTCCGCTAGAGACTGCTGGATAGCTGCTTCCGTCTCCGTATCAAGTGCAGATGTTGCTTCGTCCAAGATAAGGATTGGCGGATTCTTCAAGAACATACGCGCAATGGCAAGGCGCTGCTTCTGACCTCCCGACAGCTTCACCCCACGCTCGCCAATTACTGTGTTCATGCCGTCCGGCTGATCACGAATGAAGTCATCCAGTCGCGCGCGCCGTGCTGCTTCCCAAATATCCTTATCGGAGGCTCCAAGACGCCCATATGAGATATTCTCACGAATGGTTCCAGCGAACAAGAAGACGTCCTGCTGCACGATGCCAATCTGCTTGCGCAGCGATTGCAGCTTCAAATCGCGAATATCAACGCCGTCTACCGTAATACTGCCTTCAAGCACATCGTAGAATCTCGGCAGTAAACTGCAGAGCGTCGTCTTGCCAGAGCCCGACGGCCCTACGAAGGCAACCGTCTCGCCGGCGTTGATGGCAACGTTAATGCCGCGCAGAACAGGACGATCCCGTTCGTAACCGAACGTAACATCTTGGAACCGAATATTGCCGCGCAGCATGCCCACATCCACTGCATCCGGCTTATCCTTCACGTCAGGCTCGGTGTCGATAATCTCTACATAGCGCTTGAATCCAGCGATTCCTTTCGGATAACTCTCGATTACGGTATTAATCTTCTGGATCGGGCCGAGGAATACGTTCGTCAGCAAAATAAACGCCAAAAACTCTCCGTAAGATAATTCCTTCTGAATGACAAACCATGTACCGCATAGCAGTACAAATACGGTTACAATACGCATCAAAATATAACTGATTGACGTATTCCACGCCATGATGCGATAAGATAACAGCTTCGTCTTGCGGAAGCGGCCGTTGTTCTCTGCGAACAACTCCTTCTCATGTGTCTCGTTAGCAAAGGCTTGAACAACGCGGATGCCGCCAATGCTGTCTTCTACGCGAGCATTGAAATCAGCAAGGTCTGTCATCATTCTCCGAAATGTCCCCATCATCTTCTTATTGAAATAGATCGTGATGGAACATAGTAACGGAACAACGACGAACGTCAACACGGCCAGCTTCCAGTTCAACCCTAGCATAAGACCAAATGCGCCGAGCAGTGTCATCACCGCAATGAATAAATCTTCCGGCCCATGGTGGGCTACCTCTCCGATTTCAAGGAGGTCATTTGACATGCGGGACATCAGCTGCCCTGTCTTATTGTTATCGAAGAAACGAAATGACAGCTTCTGCAGGTGCTCGAACATTTTCTTGCGCATATCTGTCTCAATGTTAATGCCGAGCATATGCCCCCAGTACGTGACGACAAAATGCAGCACCATATTAATCAAATAGATCACGAGCAGGCCAATGCAAGCCCATACGATCCACGTCCAGTTCCCCGTTGGCAGCAGCTTGTCCACAACCTGGTTCACTGCCAGCGGGAACCCGAGCTCAAGTAATGCGACGAATACCGCACAGGTAAAGTCTAAGAAGAACAGCCCCATGTAAGGACGATAATAGGAGAAAAACCTTCGCAGCAATCGATTCCCTCATTTCTCTATGTCGGTATAATCATAATCAACAATCTATGTCATTATATAGCATTGATAATGATTATCATAGAGAAAAATAAAAAAGACTCGAGTTCACTCCTCCGCGATCCCGAATCTTCAGAAATACATCGATATTATAATTGCGTTACCAATCAAATTACACTGCTAGGCTCATTATCGAACAAATGGTTGCACTCATTCAGCAAATAAGTCATATACGCCAAGGCATCCCGCTTCCTCTCCCACTTCGAAGCATAGTGAGACTCCCCGATGCCTCGTCTTTCGTTGATCGATTCTTGCAGAATCTTATGCCACCGCGCAGGAACTATGCTCAATGCATATTCCCCCGCTCCAGCCTTACTCACAATCGCTCTTTCACGGAACGTATACCATTGTCTGGTTACACCAAGTACACCCCATGCAACTTGAGCACGATTGAGCAGCAGGAAGGAATGAATCGACAAGAACGGTATTGATCTCTGTATCCAATTCGCCCAATAGGTGTTCAAATTCTCATGCATGTCAGACAAGAACAAGTTCATATCTAAGGGAATATCCAATTCAGCCACAGGCGGCCCAACGATTGTTAGGCCGTGATGCTTCATTTCATACCAGGTCACAGGATTGAGCTCGAAATAACCTGCTCGGTTCATCTTCCCATCACAATAATAGGGAAACGACGCAATTTCATGAGGCAACTTGCCTATATCCTCCCAAGTCAAGTAGATCCCGTTCATATTAGGCTTTGGAGCAAACCGCCTTACTTTCGCATGAATAATAGCCATTTGTCTGATCTCATCTGCATTCAGTCGTTCACGAGTGATCGCAATGAAGTCAATATCGCTTAATGATAACGAATAATCCCCTAACGCAATTGAGCCATAGACATACAAACCCTCTAGCCAATCCTGCTTATATTCGTCTATTAACTTGATATATCGATTCAGTATAGTTTCAATCTCAGGTTGTATATTCACCAATGCTGTACGCTCCCTTGTATGTTACAAACTGCTCGGATACACAATCATCGCGATGATAACCAATGCGATAAGCAAACTAGCAATAAATACACCATAGCGGACACCACGTAGATGTTCTGTCTCCTTGTCGTAGTGCTCTCCTCGGCGAAATATGCCATAAAATAACCCCAACATCAATTCAAGCACCATCTTCATAAAGCTCTTCAGCGTTCGCATGGGTAAAAAACACTCCCTATCTAATCAGATAATGATCATTACCTCTTCTGACTAGTCTTGATGCAGCGCTTATTTCCTTTATGAACATTCTCAATATAGGCGTCATCCTTCTCTTTTAGCGATCAACCGAAATAATCTCTCTAAATAGTATTAGTTGAATATGGATTCATTCATTCCAAAAAAGTCATATGCGGCATCGTGTCCTTGTAATAGTCCAAGCGATCCGCCAATTGACCGGAGTGGAATTCAAATCGGTGTCCGTCTGGGTCTGTGAAATAGATCGACCGCTTATCCCGCTCATCGCGCTCTCTTCCAGGCAGTATTCGAGCACCGTATTGGACAAGCTTCGTCTTTATCTCATCAATATCATGTTCGCTTACAGTAAAAGCAATGTGGGTATAGGTAGGGTGAATCTCATCGCGTGGTACGTCTTGCTCTTCATTTAACGAAATCCATAATCCATGTAAATCGAAGTATGCCAGCTTGCGCCCCTTCACGACTAATTTCGCCTCAAGAATATGCTCATAAAATGAAATCGAGCGCTCCAAATCAGAAACAGAGAAGCATAGATGGTTCAATCCCTGCACCTTCATGTCTATTTCTCGCCACCTTTGTAAGTATTCATCGTTCATCCCGGAAATGTGTGATCATGCAAAAATGCACAGGAGGCGAATCTAGCGATTCGCCTACCCTGTTAGGAGTTGCTGACAGTTATGTACGATTGCTATCTAATCGATCAGTTTGTGCTGGAATATACATGCGCTGAACCTCTATTGGCCCAGGCATAAAACCAAGATTGTAGTATACCGATTCCGCTGTATTCCCCTGCATCACATACAGTCTTAGAACAGGATAGTGCCCTTTCAAATTAGATAATGCCGTTTGAAGCATTCTTGTAGCAATCCCCTGCCCCGAATAGGAAGGATGCACGGCAATATTATAAATAGCTGGGTAACTTCCTTGCATGGACACGAGACATGCGCCTACCACTTCATTCGTATGACTATCGACAACGATCGTCGAGGCGTTCCTTACCAAGTCATTCGTGTAAGACACATATTCGCGGATATCCTCTTGATAGAATTGCATATCCGTCTGCTGTCTGCGAATGGCATCTATCGAACCTGCACCGGCAAAACTTCGATATAAGAGCCTCGCAATGTCATTCTCGTTCCGCAGTTGATTGATGCCATCCTGCTGGATCATTTCTGGCGTCTCCACAACAAAGCAATCTTCCCACTTTACTTCAAAAGCTTCGGTTGGCCGCTGCATCCAGCGGCATCTGAATGCTGATGGCCAGAAGCCAGCCCTGCCTAGCAGCTCAACTTGATCTGGCAGTACCTCGAATATGATAATATCCTTGCTTAGATCAGACCAGCTGATTAGCGCTTCCTTCAATAACAGCACGATGCGCCGTTCATCTCTGAATGGCGGGATGAAGAAGAGTGTAAACATGACATTGGGCGCTATCACTACCCCGCCGATGCGAGCTTCGCCTTCATAAATCCAGAAGGGATCTCGCCATCCTTCAAATTCATATCTTTGATCCTTGAAAAAACCGTTATATTCTGAATTATAATAAACAGAGCAGTATATTCCCCATTCGATCTTATCCGCCTTCAGCAGGTATACCCGTTCCGCTAACGCATAGCGCTGCTGCTCAGGCTCCCATGGTGGGATCATTGCCATATGCATCACCTTTCAGCTGTTTTAGGTCAGTTCCCATCATGCTGTATCTGCTCATATTCGTCCTTCAACACGCTCATCACGATAACATCCGTGTACTTTCCGTCCTTGAACATCTTCTGGCGGAGTCTCCCTTCCTCCTTGAAGCCACAGCTGATATAACAACGATGCGCCCGCTCATTGAATGCATACACTTCCAGCTCCAGCCGGTTCAAATTCAAGGAGTGGAATACAAACTTCTGCATCAGTCGAATCGCTTCCCTGCCATAACCGGCACCAAGCATATCTTTGCGGCCGATCACGATGCCAAGTACGGCGGAGCGATTTTTCCAGTCAATCTGATGCAAATCAATTTGACCGATATAATCCAACGATTGCCGATCAGCGATGACGAAGCCTTTCGATTTAGACGAACTGTCAATCATCATTTCTAGAAAGGCTTCCGTATCTTGTTCCGCATGCGGATACAAAAAAATATCACTCAGTGTATTCGTTATCTCCTCATCATTTGCCCATTTCCGAATCCACCCCAAATCTTCTCTGCGATATTCGCGTAATGTGATGCGGTTTCCATGTAAATATGGCATCATCAGCACCGTCCTCTCTTGAAATTATTAGCTATTTCCTACCATTTATTTTTGCTATCATAACAATCAAGACCTAATCCATCAAGCTAATTTTCATTACAAGCTATTCTTTACTTCGACCACCTGTATACAGAGTGCCTTATCCACTCTTTGGAAACGTCACACTAGGGTGCAACACTGCGATGGCTGCATACTGCATTCGCATAACGCAAGACTTTTCCTTAGAATCACGATGAAACAGGAAGCAGAGGTACACGTAGATAAAGAATTAGGGTACGATGCAAATCAATAACAACTTGGGGGTGCTACTCATTCAAACGAAAAAAGAAAATCCAGAAACAAATCTGATGTCTTCTTATAAGCTTATGAACATGCACGCTGAAGCCCTGTTTACACATGATGACAAGATGCAGCTTCGCTCGATTAACGAGCCGTGGCCTGGTGAGCGTCCAGCTCCTCGCTTTTTCTTAGGACGAACCATGGATGGCAAGACGATATGTAGATTTCGCCATGATGTTCCAAGCTCGGTAGTCGAACAACTGGAGTCATTAATCAAGGTTGAACCCGCAATTCGTGATATTCATGCAACACCGAAGCACTATGAATCCTATATGAGCCTCCTGCATGCTGAACATTTCACAATGGGGCCTTGTTACTATGTACCTGATACCAGCTTGGCGGATGCGGGTTCGGAGAAGCCAGTAACGATCACGAAAGAAAATATAACAAAATGGGATTACAGTGGATTCGAGTGGCTGGCCTCAGAAATCGAGTATGCACAGCCTTGTGTCGCAATCGTTCACCATGAGCAGATTGTATCGCTATGCCGGAGTGTTCGTATTTCTTGTCACGCTCATGAGGCTGGGCTAGAAACACTTCACGACTTTCGTGGTAGAGGGTACGCAGCTCACGTAGTTGCAAGCTGGGCTCAAGCGGTCCGCAGGATCGGAGCCATCCCGTTATACAGCACGTTCTGTGACAACTTCTCTTCACAGCGTGTCGCCGCAAAAGCTAATTTGCCGATATACGGAGTCAACTTCACTATCAGATAGCACCTATCTATAGCAGGTAAAAAAAAGCACCGAGGTTCGGTGGTCAAGACCCCATTTAGTGGACATAGAAAAAACACCTAAGCAGCAAGCTGTCGTCGGTACTCTACTGGCGGCAGCTTCTTTAGCTTTCTTTGTGGTCGATTATGATTATAAAAATGAATATATTCTTCAATTCGCCTTTGTGCCTCGTCCAAACTTCGGATATGATAAGGATAGAGCCCTTCCGTTTTGAGATGCGAGAAGAAGCTCTCCATAGAGGCATTATCGTAACAATTGCCTTTCCGAGACATGCTGATTTGGGCGCCAACCTTCGGCAGCATGTCATGGTAAGCGTAGGACGTGTATTGGAACCCTTGATCGCTATGAACG